>DATIVG010000540.1:0-2235 GCA_035466075.1 Nodosilinea sp.
CGATCGCTATGTGGAGGCTTACCGCCAGGGACGGGTGGGAGCCATTGACGACCTGGAGCAGGCCGATATAGAGCCCTGCCACGCCGACCTGCTGCGGCAGTTTGACGTTCAAGCCAACCTGGTGGTGCCCATTTTGCGCCGCGAGGCAGTGCGCAGCAATGCAACGGCTCAGCCCTGGCCCCAAAACAACGAGCTTTGGGGCCTGCTGATTGCCCACCAGTGCGCTGCCCCCCGCCCGTGGCAGCCCACCGAGATTACCCTGCTCAGTCGCATTGCCAGCAAAACCAGCATTGCCATTCAGCAGTCAGAGCTCTACGGGCAGGTGCTGCAAGAGCTGCAGGAGCGCGCTCGCATTCAGCAGGTGCTGCAAGCGAGCGAAGCCCGGTTTCGCACCCTCAGCGCCACCGCCCCCATTGGCATTGTCCAGCTAGATGTTGCCGGCCAGGTCGTCTACACCAACGCCCGCTGGCAGCAGATCTCGGGGCTGAGTGCCGAGGCCTCCCTGGGGGACGGGTGGATACAGGTGGTGCATCCCGCCGATCGCCATCCGCTGGTGCAGGCCTGGGAGGAATTTTTGGCGGGCCAGCGCCAGCGCCTGCCCGAGTTTCGCCTGCTCACCCCAGGGGGCGACCTGCGCTGGGTCGAGGTGGCGATCGCCCCCATGTACAGCGCCACCGACGATATCAGCGGCTACGTCAGCACGGTCGAAGACATCACCCAGCGCAAAGAGGCCGATCTCAAACTGCGGGAGCAGGCGGCACTGCTCGACATCGCCGCCGACGCCATTTCTGTGCGCGACCTCGACCACCACCTGCTCTACTGGAACCAGGGGGCCGAGCGCCTCTACGGCTGGAGCGCCGCCGAGGCCCTCAATCACCCGGTGAACGACCTGCTGCACGGCGACCTGCCCCAGCTCCGTAGCATTATGCAAACTCTTTACACCGAGGGCGAGTGGCGGGGCGAGCTGCACGAGGTCACCAAAACTGGCCAGGCGGTCACCGTATCGGCCCGCTGGACGCTGGTGCGCGACGAGGCCGGACAGCCCCGATTCATTCTCTCGGTGGAAACCGATATCACTGAGAAAAAAGCTTTGGAGGCCCAGTTTTACCAGGCCCAGCGCTTAGAGAGCCTCGGTCGCCTCTCCAGCGGCATTGCCCACGATCTCAACAATGTATTTACTCCAATTTTGGTGATGACCCAGATGCTGCGTCACGGCCCAGCGGGCCTCAGCGACAGTGCTCAAGAGCAGCTCCGTCTGCTCGAAGACAGTGCCAAACGCGGCATTGGCATGGTGCAGCAAATTTTGTCGATCACCCGCACCAGCAGCGGGGTGCGTACCGAGGTTGACCTGCCGCCGCTGCTGCAAGATCTAGCCCGCATGGTAGAGCAGAGTTTGCCCAGGCCGATCAAGGTGCAGCGGGTGGGGTTTGAGCCTGGGGCAGCGCTACCCTGCGTCAGTGCCGACCCTACCCATCTGCACCAGGTGCTGATGAACCTCTGCGTCAACGCTCGCGACGCCATGCCCGATGGGGGTACCCTCACCATTGCCGCCCGGCCCATCACCATCGATGCCGCCACGGTCAACATTCACCTCGATGCCCAGATCGGCCCGTACGTACAGTTGACCGTCGCCGACACCGGCACCGGCATTGACCCGGCGGTGTGCGATCGCATCTTTGACCCCTTCTTTACCACCAAGGGCCAGGGGCAGGGCACCGGGCTGGGGCTGGCGACGGTGCTAAGCATTGTCAAAGGCAGCGATGGCTTTGTGCAGGTCGAGAGCGCCGTGGGTCAAGGCACCCAAATGCATATCTATCTGCCTGCCCTATCCCCCGCCGGGGGCAGCCCCCAGGGCAACCGTTCCCAGGCCGCTGAGCCAGAGGCCCCTCCATCGGGCCAGGGAGAGGTGATCTTGCTGGTCGATGACGATGACGCGGTGCAGCAGGCGGTGCGATCGCTGCTGAGCCACTACAACTACAGCCCCCTGATCGCCAGCGGCGGCCTTGAAGCCCTCGATCTCTGTACCCAGCAGTGGCCCGACCTGGTGGTGCTCGACATGATGATGCCCGGCATGGATGGCCTCACCTTGATTCAAAGTCTCAGAGCCAGCCAGGCCGATCTAATCATTGTGGCGACCAGTGGTTTGGCCACCTATCAGCCTGCCGCCCTCGCCGCTGGGGCCAGGGCCTTTTTGCCCAAGCCCTACGATTTTCGCGATCTGCTCCAGACCATCGC
>DATIVG010000541.1:0-4148 GCA_035466075.1 Nodosilinea sp.
GTCCCAGCCCGTGTTTTGCAGCTGCTCGAGCACCAGCCCCGCCATGCCGTAGATGCCGCAGTCGCCCGACGACACCACCGCCACCCGCAGCCCCCAGCGGGCCAGGTCAATGGCGCGGTCGGCCCGCTGGCGCTCCTGGGTGATCGGCCAGGGTTCCACAATTTGGCCGGGGCGACAGAGGGGGCGAATTTGGTCGATATAGAGGCCGTAGCCGATCACCACATCGGCCTGGGCAATGGCCCCCTTGGCCGCCGGGGTGATCTGGTTGAGATCGCCGGGGCCGGTGCCCACCAGCCACAGGTGGCCGGGGTGGGGAATGTATTCGCGCTCGGCCTGGGCAATCGCCACCGTTACCGCTCCGGGCTGCCCCTCCACCCGCACCACCTGCTTGGTCACCCGCAGTTCACCGCCCGAGGCCGCCAGGGCCGCCGCCTCGGCCACGCTGGGGGTCTGCACCGCCTGTTCCACAACCGTGGACGGGTTGGGCACCGGAATGAGTTTCAGTTCTTCAGCAGTGAAGCAGCGCAGGGGCCAGCCGCGTTCTTCGCACAGGGCAACCAGACCCACCTCGTCGGCTTTGAGGTCAAGGCTGGCTAGTCCGGCGATCGCACTCTCGGCAAAGTGCCCTGCCCGGCATACCCGCGCGATTGCCTCCTCGATCACCCCCTGGGGCGTCCCCCGCTCGCAGCCGACCCCCACCCACAGCACCCGCGGGTGCCACTGGGCCTTGGGCAGGGTGCTCTCCGGGGCAAACTGCCGCTGAATGGGGCTAATCCACAGCCGCGCCGCTGGGGTCTCCGCCGGTTCAAACACCAGGGCATGTCCCGGCGGCAGGTGGTCTTGCCAGAGGGTAGAACCCGCATCTTGCAACACCTCCACCGGTTTGCCGTGGGCCACCGCCGCGCTCACCGCCGTCCAGTTGCCGCTGCCCTTAGCCCAGCCCCAGGGCGCACCCAGCACGTCTACCCCCGGTAGCCCCTGGGCGGCGGACGATCCGGTGATCACCGGGTTCGCCCCCAGCAGGTGAGCAATCTGACGAGTCAGGTCATCTGCCCCGCCCTGGTGGCCGCCGCAGAGGCTGATCACCTGATCCCCGGTTTCGGTCACTACCACAACAGCAGGATCGGTGGCCTTGTCTTGCAGCAGCGGCGCGATCAGCCGCACCACCGCCCCGGTGGCCAGGGCAAAAATCAGGCCGTCGTAGGTCGTCCACAGGTCAGCGAGGGTGTCTTTGAGGGTGCGATCGCAGATCTGCACCTCCCCCGGCCAGGCCGCTGCCTCGGCGGCGAGGCTCGGCGACACCCACAGCGTAGCTGGGAGGCCGGTGGCCAGGGGCAGCAGAGATTTGAGCCCGGCGGGGGTAAGGGAGATCGCAGCAAAGGACGACAAAGATGAACCTCAAAGAATGGGCCAAGCCTATATTTTAGGAGCCTGCGCTGCCCAAAATTCTGCTGCTTGCCGCCCGCCCCAGCACCGCCGTTCGCCTGCGCCCAGACGCAGAGCTGTGCGGCGCGGCGTTTCCCCGCCTTTGAGGCGTGCAGACCAGAGAACCAGAGCCCTTATTTGGTTTGCCTCAGGGTTTCTGAGGGGAGTTCGCCAAACATTTGTTTGTAGTCGCGGGCAAAGTATCCCAAGTGGTAAAAGCCAAACTGGGTGGCGGTCTCGGTCACAGTTTGCCGGTCTGGCTCAGCTGCTTTTAGCACGCGATAGACCCCCTGCAATCGGAGGATTTTCAAGTAAGACATCGGACTTGTACCAAATATGTCCTGAAATCCGTAGCAGAGGGCTCGCGTGCTGGTGCCTAGAGCCTCGCACAGGTCAGTCAGCGTCAGGGCCTGGTCAATATGCGATCGCATATAGTCATCGGCCTGCTTAACCAGTTGAGAACGACGAAAAAACTTACCAGAGGCCCGGGCCTCCTGCTGGGCTGGCAATGTTGCAATAAATAAGGGCAGAAAGTCTCGCACAATAATCTGCTGAAAGCCTGGACTTTGCAGCAGCGGCGATCGCCGCATCAGCAATTCATAAATTTGCTTCAGGTAGGCGCGTAGGGGAGCAAAAGACTCCGCCACGTAAGCATAGTTGGACTTAAAAAAGCCTGTGTCTAGTTCCAGGCGATCCATAGCCTGGGCATAGGTGGCAAAGATATCTGGCCGAATATAAACAGCACAGTATATACAGCCCCCAGGAAAAATTAGATCTGCCTCGCGATTTAAATCAAACCCAAACAGATAGTCTTCCGTAACCAGTCGGCTGTTTTCAATGCCGTGCTGCCCATTGCCCTGCAGGATCATAGAAAAAGACAAAAAGTCAGCCTGTTTCTGCCCAACCGCTTTCAGACTGCGATTGACATGGGCAAAACTGAAGTGAAGCAATCCCAAATCAAGCGCTGCCGACTCACAATTAAACGGCCCATATTCCAAAAGCGTTAACCGGACATCCTCAGGCAAAAATGCCGCCAGATCATCAATATCTTGAAAGCGATACAGCGATGCGGCATTCGAGACGGTATCTGAATCCAAATCATCGATAACCTGAGGAGCCAAGTCGTTCAGTGTCGTCATTTTTTACTTGGAGTAATGCAAAATCCCCTAGAAAAAACACCCGGGAATCCTTGCTCTTCATTAAGAATCTTTGGGTTTCTTAATGTTTCGTTTTTGCAATCTTGCAATTTGTGGATAGTCACCATTTTAGCCGAACTCTATTTTGATCTTATGCCGCCGTGCTGCCCATCACCCTGAAGAATCGTAGGGCAAGCACAAGACTTCATTGCGCCCCACGGTGCAGCGCTAGTTCTGGCTTGCCGTGGGTCATGCACACCTCACTGATACGAACGGGAGGAATAGATAACGTGAAAATTCTGGGCTTTCTCAGTGCCCTGGTAGTGGCGCTTTTGCTAGGAGTCCGTGGGTGGTTGCCTCTGGCTGCTGTCGCTCAGCAACCGCCTCGCCCTCATATTGTCTACATCATGGCCGACGACCTGGGCTGGAAAGATGTTGGCTTTCATGGCTCCGATATTAAGACCCCCAACCTCGACCGGCTGGCCCAAACTGGGGTACGCCTCGAGCATTACCACGCCCATCCCTGGTGCACCCCCTCAAGGGCCGCCCTGCTGACGGGTCGCTATCCCTTCCGCTATGGGTTACAAACCATTGCTATTCCCTCGGCGGCCACCTACGGCCTGGCTACCGATGAGTGGTTAATGCCCCAGGCGCTCAAGCAGGCAGGCTACAAAACCGCCATTGTGGGCAAGTGGCACCTGGGCCATGCCGATCGTCAGTACTGGCCCCTAGAGCGTGGGTTTGACTACCAATATGGGCCGATTTTGGGCGAAATCGACTACTTCACCCACTCTGCCCACGACACGGTGGATTGGTACCGCAACCATGAACTGGTCAACGAAGCAGGCTATGTCACCACTCTGCTGGGGCAGGATGCCGTCAGGCTGATCGATGATCACGATACGGATACCCCCCTTTTCCTCTACCTGGCCTTTACCGCCCCCCATGCCCCCTATCAGGCCCCGGAGGAAGCGCTGGCGCAGTATCAAAACATCGCCGATCCCAATCGCCGTGCCTATGCGGCCATGATTACCGTCATGGATGAGCAGATTGGTCAGGTGGTGGAGGCATTAGAGCGGCGCGGCATGCGCGACAACACGCTGATTGTCTTCCAGAGCGACAATGGTGGCCCCCGCTCTGCTCAGGTTACGGGGGAAGTCGATACCTCTGGAGGCACCATTCCCGCCGATAACGGTATTTTTCGAGGCGGCAAGGGGTCGCTATACGAAGGCGGAACTCGCGTTGTTGCGCTGGCCAACTGGCCAGGACAGATCGAGCCGGGGTCTGTGGCTGACCAACCGATGCATATCATCGACTGGTATCCGACGCTGGTCAATCTCGCCGGGGCATCGCCTGATTCCACCAAACCCCTGGATGGGCTAAATATCTGGCCGGCCCTGACGAAGGGTCAAGCTCTCAATCGGGATGCCCTCGGTTACGATGTTGAACCCTTTCGCGCCGCTGTCCATGAAGGCGATTGGAAGCTGGTGTGGCAGGTGACTCTGCCCTCCCAGGTCGAGTTGTTTAACCTGGCTCAAGATCCTTCCGAGGAAACAAACCTGGCCGAGCAGCACCACAGAATTGTGA
>DATIVG010000542.1:0-9239 GCA_035466075.1 Nodosilinea sp.
CACCCGCTTGGTCAAAAAGGCGTCCCGCGCCCCGCTCACCACCAGCGACTGGTTGTACCAAAAGCCCACCAGCAGGTAAGTGCCCAGGGTCAAAATCTCCAGCAGCATGTAGGCAAACAGCAGCGAATTGCACAGCACCAGAGCACACAGGCCCGCCTCAAACAGCGCCATCATGGCAAAAAAGCGGCCCCAGCCCCAGTCCATCTCCAGGTAGCCCACCGCGTACACCTGGGCCAGCAGATTCAGCGTGGTAATCAGCACGCAGGCCCCCAGGGTAATCGCCGATGCCTCCAGGGGAATGGTGAGCTTCAGCCCCGCCACATCCAGCCAGGGGGCAAAGAAAAACTGCGGCGACGACTTGCCCCAAAAGGCCAAAAACGCCAGCAGGCTATGCACCACCGCCAGCGCCGTCATCACAATGTTGATATAGCCCGCCGGGCGCGGCCCCGTGCGAGTAATAAACGCCGGCGACCAGGGAATCGTCAGCAGTGCCCCCAGCAGCGGGTAGAGCGGAATCAACCAGCTCGTCTGGGCAAGAATTGGGGTCATAACGGGTCAGCCTCGGGCAAAAAGACGTGAAACGCTTGACCTGCGGTAGCGGCAGCAACCCCGACACCACCCCAGGAAATTGACAGACAGATTGACCCAGCTCAATCAAGCCAAGTCATCAATAGACTTAAACCTATCCTCAACTGAACTAGAGTTTAGCCAAAGCCCGCGCCAAAAAGGAAGGGGTAGCCCGGCTTAATCTAATTAGACTTTTGGTAGTGATTGATAAATTTCAATAATGCCTACCGCTACCCAGGGGGCCCAGCTCCCTCTCACTCGGTCATCCATACAGTCCGTTATCCATACAGCCTGCCACCCATACAGTTCAGAGCCTACTGGGTAAGCAGGGGCGCGGGGTTGCACCTGTAGTAGAACTTTAAATAACTCGCCAGTGCTGGGGTAACGATCCCTATTCCCCGTCAGGTGCCCCAACCATGTCCCCGAAATTCATCCCAACCCCAAAACGGCGGCCCGGCTGGCGCCTGGCCCTGCTGTTGTCCCCCGTGATCCTGGCCTGCACCCCAACCGGCAACCGGCCCGAGACCGGCGCGCCCCCGGAGCCCAGTGCCTCTTCTCCTCCTGCCGTCGAGTCGTTTACCACCGACGACCTGTTTGCCCAGGGCGGTGGCGGCTGCGGCATGACCCTGTGGCACCGCGACGATGGCCTGCGCCCGTCGGGATACCTCTTCTTCAACGGCTTGGCCGAGCCCGCCGCCGCCACGGCCCTGATGAAACTCGATGGCGAGTTTGTGCGCTTCCGCCGCACCACCGCCTCGGGAGCCGAGTTTTACGGCCAGTACACCGCCCAGACCTTTATCAGCCCAGACAACGCCGTTCAGCTCCAGGTCGAGACCCGCATGGGCAGCCCCGGAGAAATTGAGTCGGTCGCCGTGGAGGGCACCCTGCAACTCCAGTCCAACGGCGACACCATCACCATTCCCGTGCTGGGCGATGCGGGCTGTTAGGGTTCGGCCCTGACTCAATCCCCGCTGGGGCAATCAACCGACCTGACCGCAACGGGGCGCTATGTTGAGCAGCATTCTCTGGATTTTACTCATGGGCTTTTTCGGCGGGCAGATCGCCCGGCGGCTTGGGGCCCCGGCCCTGGTGGGCATGGTGTTGGTGGGCATCGTGCTGGGGCCGCAGGTGGGGAATGTGCTGAGCCCTGAGGTCTTGGCCGGGGCCGACGGCCTGCGCACCATGGCCGTCATGGTGATTCTGATGAAGGCGGGCCTCGGTCTCGACCGCGAAAAACTCGCCCAGCAGGGGTCGGTGGCCCTGCGGCTGGGCTTTTTGCCGGCGGCCTGCGAGGCCCTGGCGATTGCCCTGGCGGCCATGGGGCTGCTGCAGTTTGATTTTGCCACCGGGCTGCTGCTCGGCTGTGTGCTCGGGGCCGAGTCACCGGCGGTGATTGTGCCGGCCATGCTGCGGCTCAAGAGCCTGGGGTGGGGGGTGAAAAAGGGCATTCCCGACGCGATTTTGACCGGCAGCGCCCTCTCCGATGTGCTGCTGCTGCTGCTGTTTAGCCTGCTGCTGGCCTTTCTTACCCAGGGGGCCGCCGCGGGGCTGGCCCTGCCGGGCGGGCTGAGCCTCAGCCCGGTGCAGCTGCTGCCGCTGCAAATCATGGCTCAAATTACCTTGGGGGGGCTGCTGGGCTGGCTGACGGCGCATCTGCTGGTGTCGCTGCTGGCCCGGCAAAACTGGACCCAAACCGCCGGGCAAGATGCCCTGGTGGCGGCGGGCTTGGCGCTGTTGCTGGTGGTGGCAGCTGAGGCGGTGCCGGTGTTCTCGGGCTATCTGGCGGTGATGGTCACCGGGTTCTTTTTGATCGAGCTAGATGCCCCCCTGGCGCGGCGGCTGCGGGGCGGCTTCGACCACCTGTGGGCGGTCGCGCAGATCGTTTTGTTTGTGCTGCTGGGGGTGAGCATTCAGCTCGACGTGCTGGGCGATGCGCTGGGGGTGGGGCTGCTGGTGCTGGCCATCGGCACGCTGGTGGGGCGATCGCTGGGCTGGTACCTGTCTACGGTGGGCAGCAACTGGACCTGGCAGGAGCGGCTGTTTTTGCTGCCGGGCAACTCGGCGAAGGCCACGGTGCAGGCGGCGATTGGGGCGATTCCCCTGGCCCAGGGGGTGGCGGGGGGGGAGATTATTTTGGCGCTCTCGGCCCTTTCGATTTTGGTGACCGCGCCCCTGGGGGCCTGGGCCATTCCCACCTTTGCCCCCCGGCTGCTGGAGCGCGGTGAGGTTGACCCCACCAAGGTGGCCCTGAGTCGCCAGATCGTGGTGCTGGCGGCGGTGGATACCTCGCCGCTGGCGGTGGCGGTGCTCACCAAGGCGGCGGAGCTGGCCCGCCGCAGCGATGCTGAGGTGGTGGTGCTCCATGTGGAGCGGGTGGACGACCCCGCAGGGGTAGAGGCGTTGCGGCAGCAGGTGGCGCAACATCTCGCCGACATTCGCTATCGATTTATCACCACCGCGGGCTCGGTGGCCGAAGACATTGTGCGGGTGGCCGAGGAGTGCGGCGCAGCGGAGATTGTGATGGGTAAGCGCGGCCATCGCTCGCTGGCGGAGGTGCTGGTGGGGTCGGTGTCCCAGGCGGTGCTGGAGACCAGTGTGCTGCCGGTGGTGGTGACGGATGTAGTGGTGACCGATAGCGCCCCTCGTTCCTAAGCGCTGCCGTTGCGATCGCACCCTGCCCTGGCCGCCGGGCCTGGGGCGCAGGGGAAGGGCTGCAGGGGCACTGTCTCAGCATTTGTCACACCATTGTCACGGTAATGACACAGCTCAAACCTACGCTGAGAGCCGTCGTTAGGAGTGAACCGATGGCCCTCGAACTGTCCTACAAACCGTCCTATCAGCGCTACCAGCTGGTCATTCCCCCGCGCCTGTGGGCCGATTTTTTTGCCCAGCTCACCGACGAAAACCAGGGACGCTTGATGACCCTAAGGCAGCGCCATCCTCAGCTGGGCGAGGTCGAGATCCTGGGGCACAGCCCGCTGGTGGCCGCTGTCTATGGCCACCCCAACCAGGGCGGCGATCTGGTGATCATGGTTAGCCAACCCCAGGACAGCGGCGAGATCACCTATACCCACCGCATTGCTTTGCCCCAGGCGGTGAGCATTGTCACCGATGACGATGGGGTGGTTCAGGCCTGTAGGATTGCCGCTGCCGACCAGACCCAGACTATTCTGAGCTTTCAGGCGTAGATCGCTGCCTGGGCCACCGCCCCACCGGCGGGCTCTAGCTCAACACCTTCAGCTTCATCAGAGCAATGCAGCCGCTAATCCACAAATAGCCAATGCCGTACCCCGCCAGCACATCCGTGGGCCAGTGCACCCCCAGGTAGAGGCGACTGAGGCCAATGGCGCCAATCAGCACCGTCGCCAACCCGTAGACCAACCAGCGCTGGCGGGTAAAGTGCTGGGCCAGCAGGTAGGCCAAAAACCCGTACAGCACCATCGACCCCAGGGCGTGCCCACTGGGGAAGCTATAGGTGCTCTCTGTGATCAGCTGGGACCACAGCTCAGGCCGCGGCTTGCCAAACAGCAGCTTCAGCCCGGTGCTCAACACCACCCCGCCCATGCAGGTAATGGCAAAGATCTTGGCCATCAGCCGTTGGCGGCGCCACCACAGCCAGCCAAACGCCATACAGGCCACCGGAATGACGGTACTCGGGTCGCCCAGGCGCGTCGCCGTCAGCATGACCCGATCGAGGGCCGGGCTAGAAAACTGGTTTATCCACAGCAAAATAGCCTCGTCAACGGCAAAGGCCTCTTGCTCCAGCACCTCCTCGGCCAGGTTGGCCAGACCCAGCAAAATTAGCAGACAGACCCCCAGCCAGAGCAGGCCCACCGTCGCCACAAACGAGATCAGCCGCGGATGCCCATGCTGCATCCACGCCTTGGCCAGCCGCTTCAGAGTTTGCTGCAATCTCACACCTCCCCCTTGCCCTGCCCTCAGCATGCCACACCGACGACTGAGCCTGGCCGCAGGGGCCAATTGTCAGGGCTTCCTAACCGCTGCCCAGGGGCCATAGCTGCCGTAGGGCAAGGGTTTCAGCCCCAGGCAGCGCCCCAGGGGGGACGGGGGCCTCACCTAACGACCCCAGCAGGGTTGACCGGAGGCTAATTCTGTTTGTAGTATACGTACTACAACACACAGCGGGACGTTAATCGTCATGGCTACTTTTCACAACGTTATTCGTTACTACAGCCGCTACCAGCGGGCGGCGATCTGGAGCATTGCCGCCAGCAGCCTGTTTCAGGTGGTGGACCTAGCCGTGCCCTACAGCATTGGCCAGTTGCTCAACGTGCTCTCTAACCAGCCGATCGACCCCTTTAGCCAGGGCATCGTCGATCGGGTGGCGGCGACGGTGGGCTACCCGGCCGGGCCGGGGTTGACAATGGCCCTGCTGCTGGCCGTTATTTTTGTGGCGACTGTAGTACGCGCCCCGATTCAGCCCTGGCTGGCCGACTGGTTTCACTGGGATATCGCCCTGCGCACCCGGCGCGACCACACCCACTCGGTGATTCGCAAGCTGCTGACCCTCCCCCTGGGCTTCTACGATGAGCACAACCCCGGCCGCATCTCGGGCCGGGTGGCGCGGGGGCTGGCCAACCACACCTGGACCTACCCGGAAATCGCCGGGCAGCTGATTCCTAAGCTGGTGCGCATTACCGGCATCTTTGTGATCATCTGGTGGATTGACTGGCGCATTGCGGTGGTTTTTCTGGTGTCGTTTATCGGCATTTTGAGCTTTAGCCTCAAAGACCTGATTCGCCTGAACAAAAAGGAGCAGGCCCTCGACACCTACATGGAGAACACCGAAAGCCGCACCTCGGAGATCATCACCAATATCAAAACGGTGAAGGCCTTTGCGGCCGAGCGGGATGAGCTGCGGCGGCAGAGCCTGCGGCTCCAGCGGGAGTTTGCGGTGGTCATCCGGGTGATTCACAAGGGCTACGTCATTCTCGGCACCTGGCAGGATTTCATCATTCAGGGCTGCGTCTTTGGCATTCTGGTGTTGACCCTGCTGGCCACCCTGCGGGGTCAAATCTCGCTGGGGCACTTTATCACCACCCTGACGGTGTCGAGCATGGCCTACTCGGAGCTAGAGCCGATTAGCAATCTGGGCGAAGTCTTTGCCCGCCGCTACGCCTCGATGCTGCGCTTCCACGAATTTATGGAAGAGCCCCTGGGTACCGACGCGGTCAATCTCACCGACGCCGCCGAAAGCCTGCCCACCTACCAGTTCACCGGCAAGGTGCACTTCGACCAGATGGGCTTTGGCTACGACGCCGAAAAGCCGGTGCTGCAAGGCATCGACCTGCTGATTGAGCCCTACCAAACGGTGGCCCTGGTGGGTCGCTCGGGCTCGGGCAAATCGACCCTGGTAAAACTGCTGTTTCGCTACTTCGACCCCAGCAGCGGCCGCATTTTGATCGATGGCGAAGACATTCGCAAGCTGGATGTGACCGGCTACCGCAAGCGGCTGGCGATCGTGCACCAGGAGGTGGATGTGTTTAACGGCACCCTGCTGGACAACCTCAAGTACGGTAACCCCACCGCATCGATGGAGCAGGTGAACGAGGCCTGCCGCATCGCTCGGGTGGACGAGTTCATTCACCGGCTGCCCAAGGGGTATTACACCATTGTGGGTGAGCGGGGGGTGCGGCTCTCGGGGGGGCAGCGGCAGCGGTTGGGCATTGCCCGGGCGCTGCTGGTCAACCCCGACGTGCTGGTGTTTGACGAGGCTACCTCTAGCCTCGACTACGAGTCGGAGCGCTCGATTCAGCTGGCCATGCGCTCGATTTTGGGCACCCGCACCACGATCATCATTGCCCACCGCCTGAGTACGGTGCGGGAGGCCGACAAGATCGTGGTGCTGGAGGAGGGCCGCATTGCCGAAGTGGGCAACCACGAGGAGCTGCTGGCCCAGGGCGGCATTTACCACCGCCTGCACGTGCTGCAGGAGACCGGCGAAATGGTGAGCTAAACCAAAGCCCCTGGATGACGTCATCCGGGGGCTTTTTCTATCGGCGTTCTGAATTATGGCTATGACTTGAATGGCTCAGGGCAGGGGGCCCAGGCGCGAGAGGAGCGAGGGGCGGTTGCGGGCGGCGCTCACCAGGGCATCGGCACCGAGGCCACCGACGAGTAAGGCGGCTAGGACAGATCCCCGGTGGAGGCCGCTGGCGGTGCACAGGATAGCGACAGCTAGGGCAATAAACCCCAGACCAACCGTCGCGGTGACCCATCGGTAGGGGCGCGATCGCACCCCCCCTAGCCCAGGCTTTTTCATAGCGTGACCCGTCAGCAGCATGACTGCCTTAACATACCCAGAGGCCGACCACGAATGGTGGCAGGTCTGAGGCAGGGCTAGCGCGATCGCACCTTTTGCCTGAAGTGCTCCAGATCCACCACCTTGGGGGTGTCGGGGCTGGCGAGGTCGCTACACCGGCCCAAATCTGAGGCGTCGGCCTCAACGGGGGCCAGCACCAGCTGGCCCATGCAGCTGCCCCCGTGACCCACCAGATGAATCACCTGGGGGGCGGCGGGGGTACCGGGCTGCACCCAGCTGACCCCGTGGCTGCCGATCACCAGATGCTTGTCGCGCAGGGTGCGGCCCACGCCGTGGTCGTCAAAGTACTGTAGGATTTTACGAATAGTTTGAAAGGACAAATGCTGGCGCAGCCGACTGATGGCGCGGATCTCCAGAATTTGCTCCCAGGAGTACAGCACCTCCAGGCGAGGCGGACAGCCCGCCCGCTGGGGCACAATGATGCCGGTCTTTTCGAGGTAGGCAAGGCGGCCAAGGCTGCTGCGGGCTAAGACAACGGCATGGCGGCGAGGAAACCAGTCCATAGCGGGCGCTCCAACACTAACGCTATATCTGGGGGCGATACGAACTACTCTACGCTATGGGTATAGGATTGTCCGGATCGCCGAGCACCTTCTGGGCGCTTTCTCAATACTTCCAAAAGCAAAATATTAGGGGATCGCCCGCCCCAGCGGGGATTCCGGAATACCTAACGTTTTTTAAAGTTTCCTGGGCAAAGCGGGGAGCCTGCGCTAGGCCAGGTGTACTAGATTAGCCGCCGCTGACCGGGGGAATCAGCACCACCTCGTCGCCGTCCTGGAGGGGGGTGTCGTCGGCCACAAACTGAAGGTTGAGGCCCAGGCGGGTGCGATCGCGCCACGGTTTCAGCTGCGGATGCTCGGCCAGGGCGCGATCGCGCACCGCCCCCACCGGAGCCCCCACCGGAAACTGCCACTGCACCTCGGGGGCCCCGTAGGCCTCCTGGTATATGGCAAACAGCTTCACCGTCACGGTAATCGGGTTGGTCACAGGGGTGCGATCGCTCCTTGATCTTTAACCTTAATCAACGCCCGGCCTCCATCTTGCCGGGGTCGGGCTCAGCTCTGGGTGCCCTTCAGGCCCATTCAAATTTTAGGCCAGAGCTTCTCCGCCTGTGCCGCCAAACCGTTTCCTGACCGGTTTCACTATCGGTAACGCCCGCCCCCTCGCCCCCAGCCCAGGCCATAGTGAACCCATCCGAGTTTGGCCGAGGCAAACCCATGACCCATTCTGCATTTCCCCTCCTACGCGCCCGCTATTCGCCGCTGCTGGCCCTGGCCCTGGGGGCCGCCCTGGTCGGCGGCTGCGCCCAAGTGCCCGACATGGCGCTCCGGCAAGAGGCCCTCACCAGCGCAGCGGCCAGCGATGCCGCCGACGGTCAGGCCCTGTCTCCCGCCGCCCCCAGCGCTGAAATGGCCAAGGGCAGCGGCCCCGTGGAGCCGCCCGCCAGCGATGTAGGACAGCCCACCCCCCAGCTGGTCAAGCAGGCCAGCCTGGTGCTGGTACTCACCGATATCGATGGGGCCGTTGAGCAGGTGCAGACCATTTTGCAGCAGGCCCAGGGCGATCTGCTCAACCTGCAAGACCACCGCTCCCCCGAGGGCGTTGCCCAGCAGGTGACGCTCACCCTGCGGGTGCCCCAGGCCGAGCTAGACAGGGTGCTCAACGCCCTACGGCCCCTGGGCACCGTGCAGCAGCAGTCGCTCACCGCCGAAGATGTGTCGAGCCAGCTGGTTGACCTCGACGCCCGTCTCAAAAACCTGCGCCAGTCGGAGGCCGCCCTGCTGCAGATCATGGAGCGCTCCGGCGAAATCTCCCACGTGCTGGAGGTGGCCCGCGAACTCAGCACCGTGCGCGAAACCATCGAGCGCATGGCCGCCGAGCAGCAAAACCTTCAGCGTCAAGTTGCCTTTTCGCAAATTTACCTGACCCTCCAGAGCCCAGTGACCCAGGTTGCCCCGCTGCGCCCGGTCGGCGAAACCCTGGGCAACACCTGGGAATCAGCCACTCAATCGGTGAAAGCGTTTACCGTCAGCGGGCTCAAGCTGGGGCTCTGGCTGTTGGCCTTTAGCCCCTACTGGGTGCTGCTGGCGGCGCTCGGCTACGGTAGCTATCGGCTGTGGCAGCATCGCTCCACCCCACCGGAGACCGCTGAAGCTGAGCATGGTTAACTTGGCCTGAAGGAACATTCCCTAGCGCTGGCGATTGACCCAGAGTTGCACCGAGGGCCGTTGCCACTGATGCCTGGCATAGTCGGCCAGGCGTTGTGGCACCGGGTCGCCGTTGAGCACAAGGCGGTTGAGCATCACAGCGAGGTCGGTGTCGGCAATGC
>DATIVG010000543.1:0-4409 GCA_035466075.1 Nodosilinea sp.
CAAAACTCAAAACCCAAAATTTCTCCTCTGGAGACGCTTCGCGAACAAAACTCTCCCCCACCCCATCACTCCCCCACCTCCCCTACTCCCCACCTCCCCCATGCCTCTACCCCCCCGCCTGCGCCTACCCAAACCCCCCGGCCTCAAAGCCACCCTGGTGGGAGCCATGCTGCTGACCGTGGGCACCACAGCAGCTCTCGTCTACGTGCCCTGGTCGCTGGTGTCAAAGCGCAACATTGACACCATCGTCGATCAGGTCAATCAGGAGATTACCCTGGGTACCTCCCAGGAGGTGGAAAAGCTGTTTAACAACGCCGAGTCGGCCCAGGCCCTGCTCAACAGCAGCCTGGGGCAAAACCTGATCGACCTGACCAGCCCCAAAGACCGCGAGCTGTTTTTGCTCAGCGTGCTGGGGGCCAACCCCAACTTCACCTGGGTGCAGTACGGCGAAGCCAATGGCGACTTTTTTGGGGCCCAGCGCACCCCCGACGGACGGCTGCACTTTCACCTGCGCGACTGGGATGGGGCGACCGGCGCGACCACCGCCACGGTCAACACCTACGCCGCCGAGGCGGGCAGCCTGGTCGCCCTGGAGACCGAAACCTACACCATGGAGCCGCCCTTTTTTGCGCCGGAGCGGCCCTGGTACAAAAATGCCCTGGCCAACCCCCAGGCCCGGTCTTGGACGGTGTACGTCTACCGCTCGACCCAAACCCCTGGGCTCGACTCCAGTACGGCATTGATCAATGCCGAGGGAGAAATTTGGGGGGTGATCGGGGTGGGAATTGAGCTGAGCCAGCTGTCGGAGTATTTGCAGCAGCTCAAGGGTAACCACAGCGGTGAGGCGTTTATCATCAATGGCCGCCAGGAGCTGATTGCCTCGACTGATGTGGCCGAGGTGATGCCCACCCAGGGCCAGGATGCGGCGGATCCGCGCTTGCAGCAGCTGGCTGTCGCCGACAATGACCTGCTGAGGGTGGCCAGCCAAACCCTGAAGGCAGAAGGGGTCAATTTGGCCACCCTCAGCGACCTGCAGCGGTTTGCCTTTAAAGACCCCGCCACCGGCGAGCGCTACCTGATTTCGTTTACCCCCCTCGATCAGCTCGACTGGGTGGTGGGCACGGTGATACCAGAGTCGAGCTACCTGGTGGAGGTCAACCGCAACAAGCGCCTGCTGCTGGGGGTGATCGCGGTGTTTACCGGCCTCACCGCCGGGGCCGCCGTGCTGATGGCCGATCGGCTGATTGCCCGGCCCGTGCTGGGCATTGCCCGCACGGCCGCTGATATTGAGGCCGAAAAGTTTGAGCTGGGGCAGCTGGGTGCGATCGCACGTCGCACCGACGAAATTGGCCAGCTCGCTCGGGTCTTTGACCGCATGGCCCAACAGGTCTACAGCCGTGAGCAAAAGCTCAAACAGCAGGTGCGCGACCTGCGCATTGAGATCGACGAGACCAAGCGCCAAAAGCAGGTGCAAGAAATCGTTGAAACCGACTTCTTCCAAGATCTGACGGCCAAAGCCCAGGTGCTCCGCAACCGCAGCAGCAGCAAATCCGCCGTTGTCGAGCCCAAAGCCACCCTGTAGCTAGACCGTCAAAATCTCAGAAAATCTCAGAAAATCTCAAATGGGTCACAGCATCCAGCGTCGTTCACAGAGGTGGGCCTCGCGAGCGCGCTGATAAAGCTTGGTTGTCTCCGCCTGGTGATGGCGCTTGAGCCCCATTTGCTCTAGCTCAGGCATCGCCTCAGACCCCGGCGAGCCAGGGCTCGGAGTTTGATCCTTAGCACCATCAGCGTCTTCGGCCGGATGGGGAATCTGAAGGTAAAGCAGCATTATTTTTTACCTGGTAGATGGTCAGCACGCTACAAATACAGCCAGGGCCCAGCACAACCGTTCTCAACGCTGCTCACCGGGGAATGACAGCCAACTGCCAGAGCCATTAACCAGCCCTGAGCACCGTCGGCGTCATACCGCCAGCCACCGCCCTAGGCAGCGCCTTGATATACTACAACGTACTACACAAGTCTTTGATCGACAACCCCAGAGCCATCACCATGGATGGCCCTGGGTCACCCGGAGGTTTGTCTCAGGGAACAACAGCGCTAATTCAAGCAATTCCGGGTTTCTACGGAGATTTGCCATAGGCAGCCGCCATAACCCGCTCGGCACCCGCCCTCCACCGGGCTCCACCAACTTTGTAATACAACGGGGTGCGTCAACCGCAATGACGCACCCCGCCGTCCATCACACCCTCGCGGACTGGGTTAATCCCTAGTCACACTCCTAGTCACAATTGATCATCCAGGGAGTGCCAAACTTATCGGTGGCCATGCCAAACCCCTTCGCCCAAAACGTGGCTTGAAACGGCATTTGAATGCTGCCGCCCTCGGCCAGGGCATTAAAAACACGCTCTGCCTCCGCTGGGTCAGCCACCTGGAGCGAAACCGCAAACCCTTGGGGCTTGGCATACTGGCCCGGCATACAGTCAGAGCCCATCATGCCCCAATCCCCAAAATCTAGGTTGGTATGCATGATTTTACTGCCCAGCTCAGGCGGCACCTCCCCCTCCGCTGGAGACCCCGCGTAGGTCATCATGTCGCCCAACTCCCCACCCAGGGTTTGGTGATAAAACTTAAACGCCGCTTCGCAGTTGCCGTCAAAAAACAGATAGGGGTTAACTTGCATGGTGTTCTCCTTCAAGAATTGGCAAAATTGGTGAAAAGTGTCAAAAATTGAATGACTTTGAGCTAAAGGGCTCCCTCATTTGGCACCGAGGTGCCCTGGGTCGGTCATCGTTTTACCTCCGGATCTACTGCCTGGGCGTTAGTCGTTGCCGCCGGTTTGGCTGGTTAGGCTAGGGCCGTGTACCAATCGCCTCGGGCGAGGCGATAAACCGAGCAGTCATCGTCGTCCAATCGTCTGTGCTCCAAAAACTTGAACCCCAGTCGCCGCCGTCGTGGCCCACGATCACATGGGTTTGCGTATCCCAATGGCGCAGCAGAGGCGCATCGGTAGGGGGCGCGGGGCGCAGGGTGGCGGCTCCATCAGAATGGTGTGGCACCGTCGCAATGGACTCCGGCATGGGGATGACCTGACTACTAAACGTCAACCAACCGCCCGACCATTTTAGTACATAAATACTATTTAGCCTGGGGCGAAATTAATCTTTGCAGAGCCCTGGATGCCTAGGTCGGAGGGGTGGCCTGGGGCGGTAAGACTTTGTAGTACAGCTCCACAAAGTTTTGGCCATAGGTTTGGGCAGACAGCAGCTGTAGCGGCGGGTCAATGCGCCGTGGCAACAACGGCGCACCGCCGCCCAGGGTGACCGAGGCGATCTGCACCACCATTTCATCGAGCAGCCCGGCCTCGTAGAACTGACCCGCCAGGTCGCCGCCGCCGACAATCCAGAGGTTTTTGTCGCCTGCGGCACTAGCCATTTGCTGGTGAATGGGCCGCACATCCCCCCGCACAAATCGCACGTCTGCATGCTCAATAGCGGGCAACTGGCGAGTGGTGAAGACCCAGGCGGGCACCTGATAGGGCCAGGGCTGGGGGTTGTCGGCCTCGGTGGAGAAGTCGTGGTCGTAGATCCATTGGTAGGTGGTTGAGCCCATGGCAATGGCACCCACCCCTGCCAAAAACGTGTCAAAGGTATTGGGCTCTAGCTCGCCAAACTGAAACAGCCAATCGAGGGAGTTGTTGTCGTCGGCAATGTAGCCATCCAGACTGGTGGCGGTGTAGTAAATGGTTGCCATGGGAGACTCTGCTTTCTGCCGGTGTAGATTTAGGGGTGAGGTGGGCGGGGCTGCGCTACAGAAGATTGAGGGTCTCAAAGCAGCGGCGGGTTAGCTCCAGCCGGGCGGGGGCATCGGCATCCTGGCGAATGTCGATGTTGGTGGCAAATAGGTAAACGTTTTCCCCTTGCTCGAGGTAGCCGACGTACCAGCCGATTTGGGGTTGGTCGGGCTCCCCCAAGCCGGCCCAGCCGGTCTTGCCCCGCAGTGTGTAGTTGGGGGTGCGCTCCAGGATCATGATGTCTTTGACCATAGCCGTTACCGGCTCAGAAAAGGGCAGTTCGTCGCGGTGCAGGCGCTGTAAAAACTCGATTTGCTGCTGGGGGGTAATGCGCAAATCACCCTCCAGCCAGAAGCTGTCGATCGCCTCCGGGCTGCCGATGGTTTGGTTGCCATAGCCCGCTTCACTGACCCACTGCTGCATGGCGTCGGGGCCAACCCGCCGGGCCAGCACCTGGTAAAACCAAACGGCAGACAGGTTAAAGGCCCGGCGCAGGTTCAAGTCCTGGTTCCAGGCGGGAATCAACCGCTCGATGCCGTCCCAGGTGAGCACGGCCACATCGTTGGGGATGACGCCGGTTTCGAGCGCAATCAGCGAGTTGAGAATTTTGAAGGTG
>DATIVG010000544.1:0-15599 GCA_035466075.1 Nodosilinea sp.
AATGTTTACAAACCGATGATGATCTTTAACCTGTTGCAGTCGGCCCAGCTGATGGCCGACAGCTGCCACAACTTCACCGAGTTTTTGGTGGCGGGCATGACCCCCAACCGCAAACAGATCGACCAGTACGTGGAGCAGTCGCTGATGCTGGTCACTGCCCTAAGCCCAGCGATTGGCTACGACAAGGCCTCCCAAATCGCCCACCATGCCTTTGAGCACGACCTTACCCTTAGACAGGCTGCCCTGGCCCTGGGTTACGTGTCTGAGGCCGAGTTTGACCAGCTGATTGACCCCCGCCGCATGACCCATCCCTGACCGTCAGTACCTGACCGATCTACCCCAGCCCTGGAATGTTAAGGACTATGTTGATTTGCTCAGGTTGCTCAGGTTCGCGACAGCCCTTCCCGTATGATTATCCTTAAAGTTTGTAAATTTTCCTAAGATTCTGGAGATTCAAACGTGTCTCTTCCGTTACTCAATTACTCCCCGTCCAGCCAAAACCAGCGAGTCGCCAGCTACGAAATTGGTGGCGATGAGCAACCCAGAATTTTCTCTACCGACGTTCTGTACGATACCAGCGATATGGATGCGCTGATTGAGGCAGCCTATCGGCAGATATTCTTCCACGCTTTTAAGTGCGATCGCCAAATCTTCCTAGAGTCACAGCTGCGCAACGGTCAAATTACCGTGCGCGACTTCATCCGTGGCCTAGCGCTGTCGCCCACCTTCTACAGCAGCTTCTACGAAAAGAACAGCAACTACAAGTTTGTTGAGCACTGCGTCCAAAAAATTCTGGGCCGCGACGTGTACAACGAGCGCGAAAAAATTGCCTGGTCCATCGTGGTGGCCAACAAGGGCATCCAGGGCCTAGTCGATGAGTTGCTCGACAGCGAAGAGTATCTCACCAGCTTCGGCTACAACACCGTGCCCTACCAGAAGCGTCGGGTTCTGCCCGGTCGCTCCGAAGGTGAGCGCCCTATCCACATCAAAAACCCTCGCTACGACGCTTACCACCGCAACCTGCTGGGCTTCCCTCAGATTGTGTGGCAGTCTCAGGTCAAGCGCTACGTGCCCCAGGAGAAAAAGGTTACCGCTGGCAACCCGCAAATGTTCTTGGGTATGGCCCGCAGTATTGGTGCCACTGGCGCCGCTCCGGCCCGCGTGTCTACCGGCGAAATCAACATCGCTACCGCTGTGCCCTACCGCAAGGTAATCATCGACTAACCTCGATGGATTTGGTCTCGGTGGCGACAACACCATGTAATTAGAACACCATCCAAAAGGATGTGGGCATCGCCCGCATCCTTTTTTGTGCCCAACCGCTGCGGTGGATAGGCTTAGAGCCAACCTGGCCCACACCCCCCTGGGCAAAAATAGGCAAAAAAAATCCCCTGGCGCTAGCCAGTGGGACTTATCAGGGTGCATCTACCATTCACCTTTTCTGCCAAGACGAGGGTGTATCCGGAAAAGTTGCCCAAATTTTCTGGCCTATTCTGAAACACCGGCGCTGCGCAGCAGGGAGGCCTGTTCGCGCAGGGACGCCGCCCAGTCTGAGGAGCCGTTGGCCTCAAATAGGGTGGCAGCCTGCTCAAAATCGGCGATGACTGCCTCTCTCGCCTCTAGGGGAATGTCCTCCGGCCCCTCAATGGTGTTGCCTGCGTCCAGATACACCAGGCCTAGGGTGGCCTGGGCCCGCCCCAGATAGGCGGATGCCTGGTCGGGGTCAATGTCGATCGCCGTTGTATAGGTGGCAATGGCCTCAGCGTAGTTCTCGACGGTAGCTAGGGATTCGGCCTCAGCGTAGGTGATCTCAAAGTCCGTGGCGTCCCGCACGGTGAGGTCATAGTCACCCCCCTGGCCCGAAAAAGACCGGGCAATGATGGTATAAACGCCGTCCTCAGGGAGCTCGACAATGATGGTGGCGTTGAGGCTGCCGCCGAAGTCATCGTTAGAGGCAATTTCTTCCTCACTGGCCCCTAGCAGCGACAAGACAGGGTCAAAGTCTGCGCTCTCTAGGGTAATGGTGATGGTTTGCCCGGCTGTGCCGCTAAAGGTGTAGGTTGACTGGGCCGGATAGATAGTGCCTGTTTCTTGCAGTACGGTTTCGGCTTGGGCGGGCTGAGTGGGTAGGCTAGCCCCCAGTCCCAGGAGTGCCATGGCCCCTATCGCCCCGCCAGAAAACACCCTTAGCACACCCATGCAACCTCTCCTTGGGAACGACCATGACAAACGGACAGACAAATCTGCCATGCAGCCTAGCACAGGCTGACACGGCACAGACCGTTGCCGGGATGCCCCTGCGGCCCTATGGTAATACTTGAGCCTACATCGTTTGCCCCTGGTCTATGATTCATCTGTCACGGCTGCTGGGTTGGCTAGGGATAATATCTGCCCTGGGAGGGTCGGCGTTGGCTCTGCCGCCACCGGACGATATGCCTGAGGAGGTTCTACGCACAGAGATCATTACTGAGGCGCGATCGCCCCTTAACGGAGAGCCCCTTTCGGCCCAAGAGTATGCTGTGGTGCAGGAGCAACTGCGCGATCCAAACACTGAACCAATCGTCAACCCCGACCTGGCTCAGCTGATTCAGCTCTTGGAACTAAGGCGCGTATTTAGGCCAATTTTGCCCTTTTTACCCTAGGTGATACTCCCGCTCAACCCGCCAAAAATTTCCCGGTGGAAATCGCTAAGTTTTGTTACTCTATTCCGCAGATAGTCAATTAACACCGCCCGTTTATATCCCGCGTGGACTCTTAACAACATGCCTGCAACCGTTGACGCTGAGCAGATTGACCGCATTGTCTGGAACCAGCACCATGACCCCTTTGAGATTTTGGGGCCCCATATGGTGCAGCAAGATGGTCAAACCGTCTGGGCGGTTAGGGCCTATCTGCCCCAGGCTGAGAAGGCCTGGGTGGTGCTGCCCGAGGAGCACAAAGAAGTGGCCATGGAGCCCAACCACAACCCCCACTTCTTTGAGTGCGTGTTGGAGGTTCAAGATCTGGCCAACTATCAGCTGAAATACGTGATCGGCGAGCACGTTCATGTGATCTACGATCCCTACGCGTTTAAGACACGGGCGATTACCGATTTCGACATCCATCTGTTTGGTGAGGGCAACCACCACCGCATCTACGAGAAACTGGGGGCACACCGCACCGAGATTGATGGCGTGGCCGGGGTGTACTTTGCCGTATGGGCGCCCAACGCCCGTAACGTTTCGGTGTTGGGCGACTTCAACTATTGGGATGGCCGCAAGCATCAAATGCGCCGCCTCTCCAACGGCATTTGGGATTTGTTTATCCCCGGTTTAGAGGTCGGTGCCCATTACAAGTACGAAATCAAAAACTACGACGGCCATATTTACGAAAAGTCTGATCCCTACGGCTTTCAGCAGGAGACTCGGCCTAAAACCGCCTCCATCGTCACCGATCTAGACAGCTACGCCTGGCAAGACGCTGACTGGATGGAAAAACGCCGCCAAACCGAACCCCTTACCCAGCCGGTCTCGATCTATGAGGTCCACCTGGGCTCTTGGCTGCACGAGTCTTCTGCTAACCCGGCCCTGCGCCCAGACGGTACCGCCGAGCCTGTGGTCACCGTGGCTGAGCTGAAGCCTGGGGCTCGCTTTCTCACCTACCGAGAACTGGCTGACCGCCTGATTCCCTATATTAAGGAGTTGGGGTTTACCCACATTGAGCTGCTGCCCGTAGCTGAGCACCCCTTTGACGGCTCCTGGGGTTATCAGGTGACGGGCTACTACGCGGTGACCTCCCGCTACGGCACCCCCGAAGATTTTATGTATTTTGTTGACCAGTGCCACGCCAATGGCATTGGGGTGATTGTCGATTGGGTGCCGGGCCACTTTCCTAAGGATGGGCACGGGCTGGCGTTCTTTGATGGCACCCACCTCTACGAGCACGCCGATCCCCGCAAGGGCGAACACAAGGAGTGGGGCACTCTGGTGTTTAACTACGGCCGCAATGAGGTGCGCAACTTCCTGGTGGCCAACGCTATCTTTTGGTTTGAAAAGTACCACATCGACGGAATTCGGGTGGATGCGGTGGCGTCGATGCTCTACCTCAACTACTTCCGCAAGGATGGGGAGTGGGTGGCCAATGAGTATGGCGGCTGCGAGCACATTGAGGCGGCAGATTTTCTGCGCCAGGTGAACCATGTGCTGTTTACCTATTTTCCTGGGGTGCTGTCGATTGCCGAAGAGTCGACGGCCTGGCCGATGGTGTCTTGGCCGACCTACGTGGGCGGTTTGGGCTTCAACCTGAAGTGGAACATGGGCTGGATGCATGACATGTTGGACTACTTCAACATGGATCCGTGGTTCCGGCAGTTTCACCAAAACAATGTCACCTTTAGTATTTGGTACGCGTTTACCGAAAACTTTATGCTGGCGCTGTCCCACGATGAGGTGGTGCACGGCAAGAGCAATATGCTGGGCAAAATGCCGGGGGACGAGTGGCAGAAGTTTGCTAACCTGCGCTGCCTCTACACGTATATGTTCATGCACCCGGGCAAGAAAACTCTGTTTATGAGCATGGAGTTTGGCCAGTGGAGTGAGTGGAATGTGTGGGGCGACCTGGAGTGGCACCTGTTGCAGTACCAGCCGCACCAGAGCCTGAAGCACTTTATGGGTAAGCTCAACGAGTTTTACCGCAGCGAACCGGCGCTGTATACCCAGGATTTTGACCAGGCGGGGTTTGAGTGGATCGATTGCAGTGACAATCGCCACAGCGTGGTGTCGTTTGTGCGTCGCGATAAGGGCAGCAATGAGTTTGTGGTGGTGGTGTGCAACTTTACCCCCCAGCCCCACAGCCACTACCGCGTAGGTGTGCCTGAGCCGGGCTACTACAGGGAGTTGTTTAACAGCGACGCTCGGGATTTTGGCGGCAGCAATATGGGCAACCTGGGCGGCAAATGGTCTGAGGACTGGGCGTTTCACAACCGGCCTTACTCGCTGGATTTGACGCTGCCACCGCTGGGGGTGATCGTGCTGAAGCTAGCTCAGGAAGAGACGCAGAAGGCGCTGCCAGCCCAGTAGCCCTCAGAAACTCAAGCCAGGGTTGGGCCAGCTTGTCTGGCCCTTTTTGCGGTTGAAGGGGGCTGGCGCGACCTAGCCGCTCTTGTAGGCTGTGGTAATTTTTGGTAGTCTAATTCAGACCGATCAGTCTTTTTTGATGTCTAAGGCTCAGGATACTAAGGCGCGCATTGTTGAGCAGGCGGCGGCCCTGTTTAATCAGCAGGGATATGCCGGCTCGTCGATGTCTAACCTGATGCAGGCTACGGGCCTACAAAAGGGGGGCATTTACAACCACTTTCGCAGTAAAGATGAGCTGGCCCTGGAGGCCTTTAGCTTTGCAGTTCAGCGCATTCAACAGCGATTTAGGGGGGCTTTAACGGGCAAACGCCATGCGGTAGACCGGCTGATGGCCATGCTCAGCGTCTATGACCAGTTTTTGGTCGACCCACCTGTGCAGGGTGGCTGCCCGCTGCTCAATACGGCTGTGGAGAGCGACGATACCCATCCTGCCCTATGTGCCCAAACGCAGCAGGCCATGGACGCCTGGCGATCGCTGATTGAGCGTGTTGTCACCAAGGGCGTTGCCCGGGGTGAACTACAGCCCAACGTCGATGGTCAGATGGTTGCAACGGTTTTGATTGCCACCCTTGAGGGGGGCATCATGCTGAGCAAGCTCTACGATGACCCCTCTTATTTAGACCGAGTCCTAGACCATCTCAGAATCTACGTGCAACAGCAGCTAGCGTCACCCCAATAATTTTTTTGCCCTCAAACAGACCGATCGGTCTTTTGTTGTCTCGCTATGGAAATATGCCCATGCTGAAGCTTTACTACGCCCGGCCATCTGTGTATGCTCGCCCGGTATGGCTGGCCTTGATTGAAAAACAGTTGCCCTTTGAGCTGGTGTCGGTCGATTTGAGCGGCAAGCAGTTTGATCCAGAATTTTTGGCTGTCAATCCCTTTGGTCATGTGCCGGTCTTGGTGGATGGTGACTTTCGCGTTGTTGAGTCGATGGCGATTTTAGATTACTTAGAAGCTCGCTATCCCGATATAGCGCTGCTGCCCAAGGATGCAACGGCTTTAGCCAGGGTTCGCATGGTGCAGATGCTGACGCTGAACGAGCTGCTGCCGGGAGTCTTTAAACTGCTAATTGACGGTGAGCGCCCGGGCCCGACATCGGCGGAGATAGAGTATGCTCAGCTACGGGTTGGGAATACGCTGGGGTTTTTGGATAATTTGCTGGGCAATGGCTGCTATTTTGCGGGTGAGCAATTGACGCTGGCGGAAATTGTCGCTGGCACTGTCGTCCCCAGGGTGCCCGATCTGGGAGTGGCGCTGGCCGATTATCCTCGGCTGAGTCACTGGGCTGAACGGCTGCTAACTCGACCATCGTGGCAGCAGATTGCGTTGAGTGCGGAGGAGTGGAGCACTTTTAAGCGCCGTATGCGCGTTATTCCTAAAATTTGGCAGCGGCGGCGGCATCAGCGCATGACCGCGCTGGCGCAGCAAAATCTAACGATGTCGTGATTGGTCTATGGGTACCAACCCCTACGCTTGGCTAGATAAGTCTTTGGCGGCTCTGCACCGCGCCCACCGCTATCGGACAGTAGCGGCTGTGGATGGCATGGCTGGAGCGGTTGTGCAGCGCCAGGGGCAGGCTCTGGTGAATTTTGCCAGCAATGACTATCTGGGGCTGGCGGGCGACCCCAGGCTGGCGGCGGCTGCGATCGCAGCTATTCGCACCTACGGCACCGGCAGCACGGGCTCGCGGCTGCTGAGCGGTCACCGGGAGCTACATCGGCAGCTGGAGGGTGCGATCGCAGCCCTCAAGGGCACCGCAGATGCCCTGGTGTTTGGCTCCGGGTACCTGGCGAACCTGGGTGCGATCGCGGCCCTGGTCGGCACCCCAGACCTGATCTTGGGCGATGAATACAATCACTCCAGCCTGCGGGCGGGCGGCCAGGTGAGCGGGGCCACCGCCCTGGACTATCGCCACGGCGATGTTGGCCATCTGAACGAACTCTTGGAAACCCATCGGGATCGCCACCGCCGCTGTCTGATCACCACCGACAGCGTCTTTAGCATGGATGGTGACCTGTGCCCCCTGCCCCAACTCCTTGACCTGGCCGAGCGTTACCAGGCCATGGTGCTCGTAGATGAGGCCCACGCTACCGGCGTCTTTGGCAGCGGCGGCGCAGGGGCAGTGGAGCAGCTGGGCTGCGCGGGCCGACCGCTGATTGCCGTCGGTACCCTGAGTAAGGCCCTGGGCAGCCTGGGGGGCTACGTGGCCGGCTCCAAGCCGCTGATTGAGTTTCTCCGCAACCGTGCCCCCAGCTGGATCTACACCACGGGCCTGTCGCCCGCCGATACGGCAGCGGCCCTGGCGGCGGTGCAGATTGTGCAAACGGAGCCCCAGCGCCGCGCCACCCTCTGGGACAATGTAGCCTACCTGAGCCAGCAGCTTGATCGGCAGTTAGACACAACAAAACGAGACGATGCCAAGCTGCATCGCCTCCAGTCTGAATCGCCAATTATCTGTTTAGCCGGGCCCTCGGCGGCGGCGGTGGTCGCCGCCGGTCAGCGGTTGCAGCAGATGGGAATATGGGTGGCGGCGGTGCGTCCACCGACGGTGCCCACCAGTCGCCTGCGGATTACCCTGATGGCGACCCACAGGCAGTGTCACCTAGATCAGCTGTTGGCTGGGCTGCGAGAGCTGCCATAGACCCGCGCCAGATCTAGCGTTTGGAACTCCAGCGGCGCTGCTTATGGCGGGCCAGGGTTTTGCGCTTGCGCTTCTCAATCGGGGTTTCAAAGTGGCGATTTTTTCGCATGTCTGAAAAGATCCCGGCGCGGGAAACCTTGCGCTTAAAGCGACGCAGGGCCGACTCAATATTTTCGTCTTCTCCCAAAACAACTTGGGCCATTGTTACTCCTGAACATCTTTGTTGATTGACCAGACGGCTTCTGATCCATCAACCTAACAACAAACAACGACAAAAAACCCTGACTAAGCAGGGAGTTTGCCGGGAATGCCCCACCCTGCTCCAGGGATGGGGCCGACTCAATCGGGCGGGGCGCTATCGCCGCCGCCAACGCTGCCCCGCCCGAGACCGACCCAAGGGCCTGCCTGGGGGGCCAGGGCTGACTCTAGCGGCGGCTGTTCCAACCGCCGCCGCCGCCAGCACCGCCGCCGCCGCGCGACTCGCGGGGGCGGGCTTTGTTGACCTTGAGGTCGCGGCCCATCCACTCGGCCCCATCGAGGGCCTCGATGGCGGCATCTTCATCGGCTTCGCGCTCCATTTCAACAAAGGCGAAACCGCGGGGCCGGCCAGTCTCACGGTCGGTGGGCATGCTGATGCGGCTCACGGTGCCGTACTCGGCAAAGACTTCGGTAAGCTGCTCCTGGGTAGTGCTGAAGGCCAGATTGCCCACGTAAATTGACATGACTACATCTCCAATTAAGAGAAAAAAGCAGAAAGTTATCAAGGAGATGTACTCAAACTCAGACCAGGGTCAAGTTGGTCATGCAACTAACAACTAACTCTTCCCACGATAGCACAGGGCCTTGGACAGCCCAGAACTGGGGCGATCGCACATCCTCCGCCACGGGGTTTAGTCTTCGGGCAGCACCCACTTGGGCGGCTGAGAGGCTCGCTCCATCATTTTGCGGCGCACCGCCTCGTCGGCCATGGCGAGCATTTTGTCGAGGGAGGTGTCGGCAATAAACTTGGAGGCCTCTTCGGTGTACTTCAGGTTGGGGCAATCATTCCCCAGTACACAGCCGTCTTTACAATCTACTGCGCAGTTAACCGCCATAGCCTACTTTTTAACCCCCGTAGTTGAGCATCTGGGCTGGGCAAATGAAAAAGCCCTTAAAAATTGTAACAACCCTGGCCCCCATAGCAACCGCCGCTCCCCCGTCGGACAATGGCAGGCGGTGGCGTGCCGAACTGGAAAGCTGCCTCTTGCCGTCTCTCTTGCCCTCTATGGATTGCCCACCATGAGCCCACCGCCCGAGGCTACTCCCCGCTGGCCCCTGTGGCTGCTCGGGGTCACCCTGCTGCTGTTGCTGGGGCTGGCCTACCTGTACTGGCTTGACCCCGCTCTGCTCGGGCGGTGGGCCCCGGCGGTATAGGCTGCCCGGGGGCGAGAAAATGACCGCTGTGGGTCGCCTGGAGGTTTTTTCGGTAGCATCAGGGCAAGAAATTAGCGTGTGTCTAAATGACTATGGCCATTCGTCGGTTTGGGCTGATTTTTGCGGTTGCTTTGGCTCTGGTGACTGGGGCAGGGGCATCGCTGGGCCAGGGGGGGGCTCAGGCGGTAGCTCAGGCGGCGGCCGCCGCGACGGCGGCGGGGCCCAGTCAGCCTTCCAGCCAGGCCGCAGAGGTGTTGGTGGGGCAGGGGTCGCCCCGGCAGCTGCTGCGGCAGGTGCGCCGAGGGCGGGTGGCACCGGGGCTGTGGCTGGTGGGGTTGACCCTGGCGGGGGCGGCCTTTTTGGTGCTGATGGCGATGCATCTGTATCAGCAGCAGCGGCGCTGGCAGCGGCTAGAGCTGGTGCGCCAGGAGGTGAAGTCTTTTCGGGAGCGCCCGGCGATAAAAAATGTGCTGGATATTCTCGACTATGAGGAATACCGCACGTTTTATATCAACCATCCCGAAGATGGTCGGTTGATTAGCTTTGAGGCCACCGACTATCGGCTCAGGCGGGCGCTGCGATCGCACGATCAGATGGTCAAAATGCGCAGCGGCCTCGACGAAATCAAGCGCCTGGCCAGCCAGAGCCACGCGATCGCCCCCAAAACCCTGGAGCTGGTGCAGCGCTACGACAGCGAAGAGTTCATCATTGAGATTGCCCTGCGCGACTGGTTCGACTCATTCCTCAGCGGGCTAGAGTACTTCGAAATCATGATCGAGTCGGGGCTGGTGATGGCCGACGAGATCAAGCCCTTCATCATTTACTGGATCAACCTGATCGGCGATCGCCGCTACCGGCGCAAGGGCGGCTCAGGGTTTTACGACAAGCTGTTTCACTACATCTACTGGGCGGGCTACGGGCGTGTGCAAAAGCTGTTTGAGCGCTACGGCTTTAAAATTTTGCCGCCCCCCTACAGCACCCACGACTTTAGCGGCATCGATGCCGTTGAGTCAGAGGGGGGCAAGTACGACACCTATCGCGCCCTCTGTCTGGCCAAAGCCGCCCACCTGGTCTACGAAGACCGCGAATACGTCACCGACATTTCGCGCCTGTGGCTGAGCGACGACATCGACAACCGCTGGCAGCAGCTCAACGCCCGCAAGTATGTCGTCGAGGTGATCAAGGCCTGGCTCCAAGAGGGCGAAAAAACCAGCCTTCGCGATATCCGCGAAAATTTCATGTATCTCGACATGCGGCTCACCGACACCCAGGCGTTTCTATTTCGGCGCGACAACAACCTGATTTTGGTGTTTAAGGGCACCCAGCAGCTCAGCGACTGGAAGACAAACCTCAAGATTCGCCTGAAAGAATTTACCGTGCTGGCCGATCAGGAGGCCGTACCGCCGACGGGGCGAGTCCACCGAGGCTTTTTAGACGCCTGGCAAAGCGTAGAAAAACAGGTGGTCTACTACCTGAAAAAGTGGCGCACCCCGGAAACCAAGCTGTGGGTGACCGGCCACAGCCTGGGCGGTGCCCTGGCGGCGGTGGCCACAATTTCCCTAGAAACCCAGGGGTTTGAGGTCAGCGGGCTCTATACCTTTGGCCAACCCCGGGTGGCCGACTGGAAGCTGGTGAATTACATGAATGCGCGAATGGGCGATCGCATCGTTCGCTACGTCAACAACAACGACATCGTGCCGATGATTCCGCCGCAGATTATCCCCTGGGTGCCGACGCGGGTGTACGGCCACATGGGCCAGTTTCGCTACTTCAACGACTCGGGCAGCCTGCGCCGCCAGTCGTTTCTGTTCCAGCGCTTCCCCGATCGCCTGTTCGGCATGATTCGCGCCATTGTCACCTCGGGCACCCCCGACGCCGTGGATGACCACAAGATGGAGTTCTACGTGGCCAACCTGCAAAAGGCCCTCGATCGCGAAGAAGAAGAGGCCAAGCTGGAGATTGAGCAGGGCCTGATCAGCGGCGACCTTGTGGAAGGCATGAAGGAGCGGATGCGGGCGCGGCGCAGCAGCCCGGGTGAGTAAGCCCTTGCTGCCCTAAAAAAGGTTAAGCCCAGCGGTGGGAACGGCCTGGCTACGGGAATCGGTCGCTAGACTTGAGGGGCGGTACCCTAGCCCCTGGGCTGGGGTGTGCCCGCTGCCCCGCCGCGAAATACGTGCAAAATACCCGCAAAATCTGTGACCTATTCCCCCGCTAAATCTTTTCAGGCCCGTCGACTGCTGCCGTGGCTGGTGGCGATTACGCTACTGCTGGTGTTTTCGGGGGGGCTGGTGCACCTGCTCACCGAGGCCTGGTGGTTTGAGTCGGTGGGCTACGCGCCGGTGTTTTGGCTGCGGCTGCGCTGGCAGCTGGGGCTGGGAGTAGGGGTGTTTGCCCTGTACGCCGGGGTGCTGTGGGCCACCTACCGCATGGCCCTGGGGCTGACCCGCGATCGCAGCTATCGGTTTTTGAGCCGCTATAGCGAACCGGCCCAGCGCCAGCAGCTGAGCCGGCTGGTCAACCTGGGGGTGGTGACGCTGATCGCGATTTTGTCGGTGGGGGCGGCGCTCCGGGCGGCGACGGCCTGGCAGACGGTGCTGCAATTTCTCAACCCCACGCCCTTTGGCACCCCCGACCCAATTTTTCAGCGCGACATTGCCTTCTACATGTTTCAGCTGCCCCTGTGGCAGGGGCTACACGGTGGGCTGATGGGGCTGCTGGTGTGGTCGCTGCTGATCGCCGCCACCGTCTATGCGCTCAAGGGCGAGGTGCGCCCCGAACGCGGCTGGAAGTACTTTCTCACCGGTGAGCCCAAGGCGCATCTGTGTCTTTTGCTGGCTGCGATCGCAGTGCTGCTGGCGGTGGGCTTCTGGCTCGATCGCTACTCGCTGCTGTACTCCGACGGCGGCGTCATCTTTGGGGCGGGCTACACCGATGTCCACGCCCGGCTCCAGGCCTACTGGCTGATGGCCTTTGTCACCCTGGGGGTAGCGGCGCTGTTTCTGATCGCCCTCGGGCGCAGCGGCTTTTCACTGCCGATCTTTGGCATTGTGATCTACCTGGGGGTGCTGGTGCTGGTCAACGGCCTCTACCCCTGGTTTCAGCAAAACTTTGTGGTCGAGCCCAACGAGCTCACCATTGAGCGCCCCTACATTGAGCACAACATAGACTTCACCCGCCAGGCCTACAACCTCACCAGCGTCAGCACCGAGCCGTTTCCGGCCGAAAACACCCTCACCCGCGATCTGCTGGAGGCCAATGCCCCCACCATTGGCAACATTCGCCTGTGGGACTACGCGCCGCTGCTGAGCACCTACAAGCAGCTGCAAGAAATTCGCCTCTACTACACCTTTGAGGATGTCGATATCGACCGCTACACCCTCAACGGCGACTATCGCCAGGTCACCCTCTCGGCGCGGGAGCTGCCCGTCGATCAGCTGCCTTCCGAGGCCCAAAACTGGATCAACCGCCAGCTCAAGTTCACCCACGGCTTTGGGGTGGTGATGAGCCCGGTCAACCAGGTCACCCCCAACGGCCTGCCAGAATTTTTTATTCGCAATGTGCCCCCGGTTTCCACCGTCGATCTGCCCCTCGACCAGCCCCGCATCTACTACGGCGAAGACACCCGCAACTACATCTTTACGGGCGCCAATACCGACGAGTTTGACTACCCCCTGGGCGACGCCAACGCCGCCTATCGCTACAGTGGCGCTGGCGGCGTGGCCCTTAACTCGACCCTGCGGCGGCTGGCCTATGCCTTTGATCTAGGCAACCTGCGGGTGCTGATCTCCAACTACTTCAGCCCCGAGACCCGCATTCACTACCATCGCCTGATCGCCGATCGGGTGCGGCAGATTGCGCCCTTTCTCACCTACGACGGCGACCCCTACCCCGCCGTCATCGATGGCCGCATCAAGTGGATTTTAGACGGCTACACCAGCAGCGATCGCTACCCCTACTCAGAGCCGCTCAACCGGCGCACCGACCTGGTGTCTCTGGTCGATAGCGCCAACCCGCTGATGCGCAACGGCGTCAACTACATTCGCGATGCGGTCAAGGTGTTTGTCGATGCCTACGACGGCACCCTGGAGTTCTACGCCCGCGACGGCGACGACCCTCTGCTAGCGACCTACAGCCGCATTTTTCCGGGGGTGTTTAAGCCCATGGAGGAGATGCCGCCGGTCTACCGCGAGCACCTGCGCTATCCCCAGGATATTTTCACCGTGCAGGCCCAGATGTACCGGGCCTACCACATGGAAAACCCGGAGGTGTTCTACAACCGCGAAGATCTCTGGCGCTTTCCGGAGCAGACCAAGGACGGGGTGGCCGAGACCATGGAGCCCTACTACATCATCATGAAGCTGCCCCGGCTGGGCCAGGAGGAGTTTTTGCAGATTTTGCCCTTCACCCCCGCCAACCGCGACAACATGATCGCCTGGATGGCGGGCGGCTCCGACGGCGACAACTACGGCAAACTGCTGCTCTACGAATTTCCCAAGCAGGAGCTGGTGTTTGGCCCCACGCAGATCGAGGCCCGCATTAGCCAGACCCCAGAAATCTCCGAGCAGCTCACCCTCTGGAGTCAGCAGGGGTCGGGGGTGATTCGGGGGGCGCTGCTGGTGATTCCGGTGGAGCAGTCGCTGCTCTACGTGCAGCCGATCTACCTGCGGGCTGAGCAGGGCGAGCTGCCGGAGCTGCGGCGGGTGATTGTGGCCTACAACGACCGGGTGGTCATGCGCGAAACCCTTGACCAGAGCCTGGATGCGATCTTTGGCGAAGCCAGCGCCCCCCGCCCCACCTCTCCTGGCGCTACCGGCCCTGGCGCTACGGCACCGCCGCCTGCCGATGTGACCGACCTGGTGGCGGCGGCCCTGGAAGCCTATCAAAACGGCCAGCAGGCGCTGCAACAGGGAGATTGGCAGCGCTACGGCGAGGCCCAGGCCCAGCTGGAGAGCCTGCTGAGGCAGCTCAGCCAGCAAAATCCCTAGGGTTCAAAATTCAGGGTTGCTGCACGTCGGCATGAATCAAACTTCTTATGCTTATGCCCCAATTTAGTCCCGCTCGAAATTCTGACCCAAAATTCTGCCCGAAATTTTGATTGTTGAAGTGCTTAACAATTGGAGTGACAAAAGGGCGGGTTTTGGGCACGGCCCCACGTTAATTGTGTCAATATCAGCCACCGCGGGCATACTATAGGGAATTCTCCGGCCTGTGCGCTGAATTCATCGAATTCAATAGACCCCTATGTCTACTACGCCCCCCAATGTTCTGCAATTGGCCCGCCAGGGCAACCCAGACGCGATCGCGGCCCTGATGAATCGTCACCTGGAGGTTCAGGGTATTACCGCCCAGGTCGTGCAGCAGGAAAGTGCCCTGTGGGTGAGCCTGGAAGCCGCCCAGGTGCCCAACCAGTCGGAGCTGGTGGCCTACGTCAAGAAGGGCATTGTGGGGCTGGAGCTGGCCACGGTGAACCAGTTGACCATCAGCGGTAAGCAGTGGGGCAGCGATGCCGATGCCTGGCGTGAACAGCTCACCCTGCAAGCGCCTGAGCCGGACCTGGCAGCAATTGACCTGGATGGGGGCGCGATCGCAGCGCCAGACAACAGCCAAGCCCTGGCCGACAACGCCATGACCGCCGAAGAATTTGATCTCGACTTGGCCCTGGCCGACAGCCTGGGCGAGGCCAGCCCCGAAGCTCCCACCGACCTCGATCTGGAGTTTGTCGATAGCCCTGCCGACTTTGAGCTCAACTTCACCGACGACGATGACCTCGGGGTAGCCGCCGATCTGGATCTGGGCCTGGGCGATGGCGCCGACGGAGCCGATGACTTCGACCTCAATTTTATGGACGGCGATGGCGACCTGGGCGACCTGGGCACCGCCGACCTCGATCTGGGTTCTGCCTCGGTCAGCGACCTGGATCTAGATCTGGGGTTTGACGAGGCAGGCTCTCCCCCCGCCGCTGACCTCGACTTTGACCTGGGCCTGAGCGATGGGCCCGTGGCGGCTAGCCCCACCGACGACCTTGACTTTGACCTGGGCCTGATCGACGAACCCGCCCCTGCCGATGCGGTCGCTGATCTCGATCTAGATTTTGATCTGCTCGATGAGCCTGCTGCTATGCCCGCCGATGACTCGCTGGAGATGGATTTTGGGCTCAGCGATGGGCCGGTGAATGCCGACCCTGGGGCCGATTTTGACCTCGATTTGGAGCTGGGCGAGGGGCCCGGCGACGCCGCTCCCCCTGACTTTGATCTTGACCTGGGGGAGGAGCTGGATCTGGGTGGGCTCGACGCAGCAGCGACCCCGGCGGCGGACTCGGATTTCGATCTCGACTTCGGTGGACTCGACGAACCAGCGCCCGCCGACGCGCTAGATATGGACCTGGGCCTGCTCGACGAGCCAGCGCCCGCCGACGCGCTAGATATGGA
>DATIVG010000545.1:0-1780 GCA_035466075.1 Nodosilinea sp.
CATCCATCCAGGGCAGCACAGTTCCACCCGCATGAATGGGGTGCTGTGGCCGCGGTCAAAAGGTGGGCAATGCCCACTCTACGATTCCTCAGCCCTCTCCCCTAGTCCCTTTACCTCTGGGAGAGGGAAACCGGAACAATCACCCCATTACCCGATCACCCCCCTACCCATCCACTCTTAATCCTTCTACCCAAGCAAGCCCATGACCAAAATTGTTGCCGTTACCGCCAGCGCCGCTGGCGAGGCCCATACCCAGATGGCGGCGGAAGCCCTCAAGCGCACCGCCCAGGCGCTGGGCCACGAGATTGTGACTGAGGCCCAGGGGGGCGCGGTGGTCACGGCCCTGGGCGATGGGGATATTCGCCAGGCCGATGTGGTGATTGTGGGGGCCGATGGGCCGGTGGAGCGCGATCGCTTTGCGGGCAAGCCGGTCTACGCGGTTTCCACCAGCGAGGCCATTCGCAATACCGAAATGGTGATTCAGAGTGCGGTGGCGCTGGTGGGTCACGCCCCCAGCCTGGGGGCGATCAAGACCACGCCCCATCCCCATGACCCGCTGCCGGAGGATGTCTCTGGCGCTGGCTCCCCCCCGGCGAATAAGTTCTTTGTGGGTATCACCTCCTGCCCGACGGGCATTGCCCATACCTTTATGGCTGCCGAGGCGCTGAAGCAGGGGGCGGCCAAGCTGGGCCACGACATCAAGGTTGAGACCCAGGGGTCGGTAGGTTCGCAGAATGCCTTGAGCGAGGCTGAAATTGCCCGCGCCGACGCGGTGATTGTGGCGGCCGACACCCACGTGGATCTGTCTCGGTTTGGCGGCAAGCGCCTGTACCAGACCTCTACGAAGGCCGCCATCCACAACGGGGCTGACGTGGTGACAGCGGCGCTGGAGGCACCGGTGGCCGGGGGCGGCGGCGGTGGCGAGGGCGGCTACCTGGAGGCGGTGAGCCGGGCGAAGGCGGAGCGTTCTGAAGGCCGCTCGGGCCCCTACAAGCACCTGCTGACGGGGGTGAGCTACATGCTGCCGGTGATTGTGGCCGGGGGGCTGATCATTGCGCTGTCGTTTGTGTTTGGCATTAACCCTGAACCGGGCACCTTTGGCGATGCGCTGATGCAGATTGGCGGCGGCGCGGCCTTTGCGCTGATTGTGCCGGTGCTGTCGGGCTTTATTGCGTTTTCCATTGCCGACCGGCCCGGTGTTGCCCCGGGTCTGATCGGCGGCATGCTGGCGGCGAATCTGGGTATGGGTTTTCTGGGCGGCATTCTTTCGGGCTTTTTGGCCGGTTATGTGGCCAAGTTTGTGCGCGACAAGGTGAATTTGCCCGCCAACTTTGAGGGGCTGAAGCCGGTGCTGGTGATTCCGCTGCTGGCGACGCTGGTGGTGGGGCTATTGCTGGTGTATGTGTTTGGGGCACCGGTGCGGTTCATTATGGAGGGCATGGCTACCTACCTGGAGGGGCTGAGCGGCACCAATGCCGTGCTGCTGGGGCTGATTTTGGGGGCCATGATGGCGGTGGACATGGGCGGCCCGGTGAACAAGGCGGCTTACACCTTTGCGGTGGGGCTGCTAGCCACTAATATCTATGCGCCGATGGCGGCGGTGATGGCGGCGGGTATGACCCCGCCCCTGGGGCTGGCTCTGGCCACGTTTGTGTCGAAGAAGCACTTTAACCAGGCGGAGCAGGAGGCGGGCAAGGTGGCTTCGGTGCTGGGCATTTCTTTTATTACGGAGGGGGCGATTCCCTTTGCGGCCAACGACCCGCTGCGGATTTTGCCCGCC
>DATIVG010000546.1:0-11143 GCA_035466075.1 Nodosilinea sp.
CTACTCCCCCACCCTCCCCATGCCAGACCCTCTCCCAACAGCCGTCGCGGTGGTGCACGAGTGGCTGGTCAGCCGCGCCGGTTCTGAGAAGGTGGTCGAGCAAATGCTGGCGGTGTGCCCCCAGGCCGATGTGTTTAGCCTGGTGCAGTTCCTGGAGCCCGAGGCTGCCGGGCTGATTCCCCCCGGCACCTCGGTGCAGACCTCGTTCATTCAAAACCTGCCCTGGGCGCGGCGGCACTTTCGCCAGTACCTGCCGCTGATGCCCCTGGCGGTGGAGCAGTTTGACCTGTCGGCCTACGACCTGGTGCTCTCCAGCAACCACGCCGTCGCCAAGGGGGTGCTCACCCGCCCCCACCAGCTCCACGTCAGCTACGTGCACACCCCCATTCGCTACGCCTGGGATCTCCAGCACCAGTACCTCCAGCAGGCGGGCCTGGCCCGGGGGGCCAAGAGCGCCCTCACGCGCCTGATTTTGCACTACCTGCGGCTGTGGGATCTGGCCGCCGCCCACCGGGTTGACTGCTTTGTGGCCAACTCCCGCTACGTGGCCCGCCGGGTGTGGAAGACCTACCGCCGCCCCGCCACCGTGATCTACCCGCCGGTGGCGGTGGATCGGTTTCGCTGGCAGCAGCCCCGCGACGACTTTTACCTGACCGTGTCGCGGTGTGTGCCCTACAAGCGGGTTGACCTCACCGTGGCGGCCTTTAACCGCCTCGGCCTGCCCCTGGTGGTGATTGGCGACGGCCCCGCCCTGGCGGCCATTCAGCGAATGGCGCAGCCCAATATTCGCTTTCTCAGGAACCCGCCCGACGAAGTGGTGTCAGATCATATGGAGCGCTGCCGGGGATTTATTTTTCCAGCGGAAGAGGATTTTGGCATCACGGTGGTGGAGGCCCAGGCGGCGGGGGCACCGGTGATTGCCCTGGGGCAGGGGGGCTGCGCCGAAACCGTGATCGACGGCAAAACCGGAGTGCTATTTGGGCGACAAACCGTTGAGCATCTGGTGGAGGCGGTCACCTATTTTGAGCAGCGCCGGGGGGAATTTGTGGCCGAGATCATTCGCAATCAGGCGGAGGCGTTTTCAGAACAGCGGTTTCGCCGAGCATTGACCCAATACTTGGCAGAAAAATGGCTGAAATTTCGGCAGGGGGATGAATTAGAGTAGTGTCGGTGTTGCAGGAGTATTGGGGAAATTTATGTTTCCTCTAGAGCGCTCGATTAAGCCAGCGATGGTGTCGCTGAAAATGTCAACCCGGTCTCTACCGATGGTTGTGATTCTCGGTGCCTCCGATCTGTTGGCTCTGACCCTGGCGGCCCTGGTGGCGGTGTATCTGCGGCTGTTGTTTGGCGGCCAGTACGAACCGATACTCTACGGTCAGCTGTGGCCGATTTTGGGGGTGTTTTTGCTGGCCTACGCGGCGGCGGGGCTCTACCCGGCGGTGGGCCTCAGCCCGGTGGATGAACTGCGGCGGGTGTGTCTCTACACCACGTTTACCTACCTGGTGCTGGGGGCGGGGCTGTTTTTGACCCGCGAGAGTGAGACCTATTCGCGGGCGGTGTTTTTGCTGGCCTGGGCGATTTCGCTGGCCACGGTGCTGCTGGGCCGCCTGCTGACGCGGCAGGTGTTTTCGCGGTGCAGCTGGTGGGGCTACCCGGTGCTGGTGCTGGGCGGCGGCCGCACCGGGGCGCTGGTGGTCAAAACCCTCAAAAATCAGCCCAGCTTTGGGCTGAAGCCGGTGGCGGTGCTCGACGATCGCCCGATCAACGCCCACAACTTTGATCAGGTGCCGATGGTGGGGCCGCTGTCATCGGCGCCGATGCTGGCCCACAAGCACGATATTCACTACGCCATTGTCGCCATGCCGGGGGTGCAGCGGGAGCAGTTGCTCAAGCTGCTGGAGCAGTATGGCCGCACCTTTCCCCACCTGCTGATGATTCCTGACCTGTTTGGCATGGCCAGCCTGTGGGTAAGCTCCAAGGACCTGGGAGGAATTTTGGGCTTGGAGATTCGCCAACAACTGCTGCTGCCGGGGCCGCGGCTGATCAAGGCTCTGCTGGATGTGGGGTTGACCCTGCTGTTGGGGGTCTGCCTGCTGCCGCTGCTGGTGGGCATTGCCCTGCTGGTCAGGCTCGATTCGCCGGGGCCGGTGTTTTACGGCCAAACCCGCCTGGGGCAGGGCAGTGTGCCCTTTGTGGCCTGGAAGTTTAGAACCATGGTGCGCGATGCCGATGCGGTGCTGGCCCAGTACCTGCGGCAAAATCCGACCCTGCGATCGCAGTGGGAGCGCGACCACAAACTGCGCCACGATCCGCGCATCACTCGTCTGGGCCACTTTCTGCGCCGCACCAGCCTCGACGAGCTGCCCCAGCTGTGGAACGTGCTGCGGGGGGAGATGAGCCTGGTGGGGCCGCGCCCCATCGTCAAGGAAGAAATCTTTCGGTACGCGGAAAAGTACAGTCTTTACACCAAGGTGCTGCCGGGCCTAACCGGCCTCTGGCAGGTGTCGGGCCGCAACAATATGTCCTACGAGGAGCGGGTCAACCTCGATGCCTACTACGTGAGGAACTGGTCTGTGTGGCTGGACATCCATATACTACTGAGAACACTGTGGGTGGTATTGACCGGCGATGGAGCCTATTAGGATACAGAGGTTGGGCCGCAGCTATTTGAGCCTGGATCGGCTAATTTTGGCCAGCTTGGTGGCGCTGCCCTACGTGGTCTATGGCGCAATTGCTGGATTGGGCTGGGTGCTGCTGGTCAGTCTGTACCGCTGGGGGCCGGTGATTGGGCAGCTGCTCTACCGGCAGGGCTGGGTGTGGCTGGCGCTGGTGATAGGGGCGGGGGTGGGGCTTTCCCAGGTGCCAGCGGAGTCGGCGGTGCAGGCGCTCAACTTTGTGCCCTTCTTTGGGTTCTATGCTGCGATCGCAGTGGTCATTCCCAAGTTTGACCAGCCCTGGAAAGCCCTCCACGACTGGAGCCTGGCCCTGGTAATTGCCGCCATCCCGATCAACCTGGGGGCGGTGGCCGAGTTTTATTTGCGCGCCCCCGGCAGTATCAGCCGCTGGGGCACTCACCCCTGGCTCCAGTGGCTCTACCTGGAAACCGACTACGGCCACCGCGCCAGCGCCGTGTTTGGCCACCCCAACGCCCTGGCCAACTACATGGTGATGGTGTTTGGCCTTGGTCTCGGCCTCTGCGCCTACTACCTCAGCCGCCCCGAGCTGCGCCTCAAAGGGCTCTGGGTCTGTGCGGCCACCGCCCTGGTGCTGGTGGGTATCTACTGCTCGGGCTCCCGCAACGGTCTGCTGATCGCGGGGCTCCAGCTGCTGGTGTTTGGCGGGGTGCTGCGGCCCTACCGCTATATCTTTTGGGCGGGGCTGGGGGCCATGGCGATGGTCGGCACCAGCGCTTTGATCTGGGGCATTGGCGGCCGCAGCCTCTCCGAGGCCTTTGCCACCGTGTCGCTGCGCTTTAGCGTCTGGCACCTGGCCCTGGAAATGATTCCCCAGCACCCCTGGTTTGGCACTGGCCTGGGCACCTTCAAACTGCTCTACGACCCGGCCAAATTTCCGGTGTCAGAAGACTTTTTGCCCCACGCCCACAACCTCTGGCTGATGCTGGCGGCGGAGGCGGGCATTCCGGTGGCGCTGGGGTTTACTGGCCTGGTGGGGTGGGTGGTGGGCCGCAGCACCTACCTGCTGATGGTGCGCCCCCTGCCCCCCCACGCCATGGCCCTGCTGGCGGGCTACCTGACTGGCTTTGGCGGCACCGCCGCCTTTGCGGTCTTCGACCTGGCGTTTTACGACGGTCGCATCAACATTTTGGGCTGGCTGCTGCTGGGCAGCATTCAGGCGATGACCACCCTGCTGCCCGCTTTGCCCACCGGCGAGCAAGTTAGATCAGCTTGACCAGCTTGAGGCCAAAGTACAGGCCAATGGCCGTACCCACCATGACCGACAAAAATGCGACGTAGGCAATAACACCGCCCATAGGGTCTCTCCACAACAGCTACAGTATTTATTGAACCACGCTGGGGGAAGGCTGGGGAGAGTCCTGGGGTGACGAGCCAGGCGGGGCTTTTGTACCCGTGCTGGTCTGCGTTAGCCCGCGTCAGAGCAGGGTGAATGCTGCCCTGGCCCCTACCCCTGTGTCGTTGACGCGGTCATCACCATAGCCCTACCGCCGCTTCCTGGCTGACGGCTGAACCGCTACGGTTTTCCGCTACGGTTTTTCCTCTACAGTTTTAGAGCACCCTCTTGTCACCCTGGCCATGTCTATGAAATCTGTGATTCCTGTGCCGCTGCCCAGCCAAGCCTACGAGGTGGTGGTGGCCACGGCGGGTCTAGACCACCTGGGCAGCTGGCTGGCCGGGGGTGAAAAGCCGCTGGTGGCGGCGGGGCAAAAGCTCCTGCTGGTGTCGAATCCGGCTATTTTTAAGCAGTACGGCGATCGGGCCCTGGCCGCGCTCACCCAGGCGGGCTACGCGGTGCAGACCTGCCTGCTGCCCGCCGGGGAGCGCTACAAAACGCTGAACTCCATTCAAAAAATCTACGCCGCCGCCCTCGACTTTCGCCTGGAGCGCAAGTCGGCCATGGTAGCCCTGGGGGGGGGGGTGGTCGGCGATATGACCGGGTTTGCGGCGGCCACCTGGCTGCGGGGGGTGGGGGTGGTGCAGGTGCCCACCTCGCTGCTGGCCATGGTCGATGCCTCGATTGGCGGCAAGACCGGGGTAAACCATCCCCAGGGCAAAAACCTGATTGGTGCGTTTCACCAGCCCCGGCTGGTGGTGATCGACCCGCTGGTGCTCAAGACCCTGCCCGTGCGCGAGTTTCGAGCGGGCATGGCGGAGGTGATTAAGTACGGCGTGATCTGGGACCAGGAGCTGTTTGAAATCCTGGAGGCGGCCCCCCGCCTGGACCAGTACCGCTACCTGAGCGCAGACCTGCTGCACACCATTTTGACCCGGTCCTGCCAGGCGAAGGCGGCGGTGGTCGCCCAGGACGAAAAGGAGGCGGGGCTGCGGGCCATTCTCAACTACGGCCATACGGTGGGCCACGCGGTGGAAAGCCTGATGCACTATCGGGGGGTCAACCACGGCGAGGCGGTGGCGATGGGCATGGTGGCGGCGGGGGCCGTGGCGGTGGCGCTGGGGCGGTGGGATCAGGCGGCGGCCGACCGGCAGCTGGCCCTGATCCAAAAGGCGCAGCTGCCGACCCGGCTACCGGCGGGCCTCAACCTCGACGATATTTTGCGGTTGCTGCGCAGCGATAAGAAGGTGGAGCTGGGTCAGGTGCGGTTTATTTTGCCGGAGCAGATCGGTCGGGCTGCTATGGTTGACCAGGTGACCGATGACCACCTGCGCCCGGTGCTGGCCAGCCTGGGGGCGTAGGCAGGGGCGGGCCCGGCGACCTGGCCATGAGATGAGCTGACCCATGACAACCCTGCGCTCAGAGACTGAGATTATTGCGGCGCTGACGGCCTATGCCCGGCAAGACCCGGAGTATCGGCAGTTTGCCAGTGTGGTGGGGGCCCACCAGTACCGCCTGCTCTACGGCCTGTGCGATCGCTACCTGCCGCCGGGGGGGCAGGTTTTGGATTGGGGCTGTGGCCATGGGCATTTTTCCTACTATTTGCTGCACCGGGGGTACGAGACCCACGGCTTTGCCTTTGTGGAGTTTCCGCTGCTGCCGGAGCTGGCGGCGGGGGGCTTTCACTTTTGGCGGGGGCGGCTGGAGGAGCCGGTGGCGCTGCCCTACGGCGACGGCCGGTTTGACGGGGTGGTCTCGGTGGGGGTGCTGGAGCATGTGCGGGAGCACGGCGGCGACGAGGTGGCCAGTCTGCGCGAGATTCGCCGTCTGCTCAAGCCCGAGGGGGTGTTTATTTGCTACCACTTTCCCAACCGCTACAGCCTGATTGAGCTGGCGGCGGCCCGGCTGCCCGATAAGTACCACCATCCCTACCGCTACACCCGCGCCGATATTGACGAGTTTTGTCGGCAGGCTCAGTTTGAGCTGCTGGCGGTGGGGCGCTACGGCCTGCTGCCCAGAAATATGTTTGGCCATCTGGGGGCGCTGGGCCAGCGGCGCTGGGTGGCGCGGGGCTGGGATGGGTGCGATCGCACCCTCAGCCAGCTGTTTTCACCGCTCTGCCAAAACTACTACTTTGTCGCCCGGCCCAAACCCTAGCCCGACCCCGGCAGATCATTAACACCAGCGCAAAAACCGTCTAGACTTTTCGTCTAAGCCTTTCAAGTCAACCCGAGTAAATCTACCCACTGTCTGCGCCCACCTCACCCTCGCCGTGACCGATCCATGCAAACCCAAGCCCGTCCCACCGCTCCACAGCCCTCGACCCAGCTCCACCGCACCGCCACCGTCAGCCGCACCACCGGCGAAACCGACGTCCAGGTCAGCCTCAACCTAGACGGCACCGGCCAGTGCGAGGCCCACACCGGCATTCCCTTCCTCGACCACATGCTGCACCAGATCTCCTCCCACGGGCTGATCGACCTGGAGGTGCGCGCCACCGGCGACATCGAGATCGACGACCACCACACCAACGAAGACGTCGGCATTACCCTGGGCATGGCCCTGCACCAGGCCCTCGGCGATCGCAAGGGCATCACCCGCTTTGGCCATTTCGTCGCCCCCCTCGATGAATCGCTGGTGCAGGTGGCCCTCGACTTCTCAGGCCGCCCCCACCTCAGCTACGGCCTCGACATTCCCACCCAGCGGGTCGGCACCTACGACACCCAGCTGGTGCGCGAGTTTTTCGTGGCCGTCGTCAACCACAGCCAGATGACCCTGCACATTCGCCAGCTCGACGGCATCAACTCCCACCACATCATCGAAGCCACCTTCAAGGCCTTCGCCCGCGCCATGCGCATGGCCACCGAAGTTGACCCCCGCCGCGCCCACCTGATTCCCAGCTCCAAGGGCGTCATCTAGGGCTACATGGGGCCTGGGCTAGCAGGCCCCCCGGCAAAACACCACCGAGACCAGGGTTTCTAAAATCAAATGCAGGTCGTAGCGCACCGACCACTGGGTCTGGTAGTCCACGTCCATTTTGACAATGGCCTCAAAGTCTTTCACCTCCGAGCGCCCCTGGGCCTGCCACTTACCGGTGAGGCCGGGTTTGACATTCAGCCGCTGCCAGTGGTGGGGCTCGTACTGGCTCACCTCAGCCAGCGTCGGCGGGCGGGTGCCCACCAGGCTCATGTCTCCCCGCAGCACATTCCAAAACTGCGGGAACTCATCGAGGCTGGTGCGCCTGAGAAAGCGCCCCACTCGGGTAATGCGCGGGTCATTTTCGTTCTTAAAAATCAGCCCCTGGGCCTGATTTTCTACCATGTGCTGCAGGTGATCGGCATTGGCCACCATCGAGCGAAACTTCCAAATTCGAAAGGGTCGCCCCTGGTAGCCGCACCGCATCTGGCTAAAAAATACCGGGCCGGGGTCATCGATCTGAATGGCCAGGGCAATGGGAATCAGCAGCAGCAGGGTGACGGCCATGCCCACCAGAGCGCCGATCACATCCAGACAGCGCTTGAGGGCCGAATTGACCGAGGGGTGAGGAACCGTAAATTGCAGGTTTTCAGGACGGGAAAAATCGCCCGAAAACGGTAAATTGGGGGCCTTTTCAGGCCCAGACAGAGACTTAACCATAGTTCTCGTTAGAGTCTTAAACTACACGGACCAGGAACTGTGAGCGTGTGCGTGTCTCTAGCCGTGACGATTGGTTGAACAGCGGCCAGGGGAACAGCGGCCAGGGGAACCGAAACAGGGGGGTGGGGTCGCCGCGACCGGTTTGCCACCCCCACCCGCCGCCGCGATGGCTAGCTGGCCGCCATACTTTCCTTGGCCATGCGCAGGGTGGCCCGGTCGAGGACGCTGGTGGCGGCGTTGCCGTTGAGGGTGACCAGCCCCAGGGCTTGCAGGTCGGCTTCGACCATCAGGTGCACCAGCTCCTCAAAGCTGACGGTGGGCTGCCAGCCGAGCTTGGCCTTGACCTTGGTGGGGTCGCCAATCAGCAGATCCACCTCCGATGGGCGCAGGTAGCGCTGGTCGAACGCCACGTAGTCCTGCCAGTTGAGGTTGACCCGGCCAAAGGCGAGCTCTAAAAACTCCTGTACCGAGTGGGTTTCGCCGGTGGCCACCACGTAGTCGTCGGGCTCATCCTGCTGGAGCATCAGCCACATGGCCTGTACGTAGTCTTTGGCGTAGCCCCAGTCGCGCTTGGCGTCGAGGTTGCCCATGTACAGCTTGCTCTGCTGCCCGGCCACGATGCGGGCCACGGCGCGGGTGATTTTGCGGGTGACAAAGGTTTCGCCGCGCCGGGGCGACTCGTGGTTAAACAAAATGCCGTTGCAGGCAAACATCCCGTAGGACTCCCGGTAGTTGAGGGTTTGCCAGTGGGCATAGACCTTGGCGCAGGCGTAGGGGCTGCGGGGGTAGAAGGGGGTGGTTTCGCTCTGGGGTACATCCTGCACTTTGCCGTACATTTCCGAGGAGCCCGCCTGGTAGTAGCGCACCTCAATGCCGGTGCGGTGGCGGTAGTCGCGCAGGGCTTCTAGCAGGCGCAGGGTGCCCATGCCGACCGCATCGACGGTGTACTCGGGGGAGTCAAAGCTGACCCGCACGTGGGACTGGGCCCCGAGGTTGTAGATTTCGGTGGGCTGCACCTCTTCGAGAATGCGCCGCAGGGTGGTGCCATCGGTGAGGTCGCCGTAGTGCAAAAACAGCCGGGCCGTGCTGCTGTGGGGGTCTTCGTACAGGTGGTCAATGCGGTCGGTGTTGATGGTGGAGGTGCGGCGAATAATGCCGTGGACTTCGTAGCCTTTTTCCAGCAGCAGCTCGCTGAGGTAGGAGCCATCCTGGCCTGTGATGCCGGTAATTAGAGCTTTTTTAGGGTTACTCATAGGAGGTTTCGTTAGGGGGGACATTGGTTAGTGGGAACTGGGGTCACTGGGAACTGGGGTTGGGGGCCGAGCCCGGCGGCCGTCGGTGCCGGTGGCGGCGGGCCGGTCTAGCCGAGGCGGCCAAAGTCTTTGACTCCGGCGAAGGTAATCTGTTTCGACTGCCGCCGGGTAAATTCGCCCACGGTGGGGTTGCCGGTGGGCAAAATGACGCCGGTGGCCTGGAGCCAAAGCTCCTCTGGGGCCGGGCTGAGGCGGTACTGGTTGGCACCAATTTTGTGGACGTGATACCAGCGGGTGGTCTGGCAGTGGTCACACCAAAAGGCCTCTAGCCATTCGCCGGTGATGGGTACGGTGCCCAGGCCCGCCATCAGGGTGAGGGAGAGCTTGCGGCCAAAGCCTCGGGCTTGCAGGTGCTCGGGTTTGCTGGCGTAGAGCGAGTATTTTTGGCTGACGCTGTGGAGGTAGCTGTGGTGCTGGGGGCAGTAAATGGCTCGGCGCTTGGAGCGGTTGCGGTTGCGCGAAGGTTTGGGGGTAGGGCTGGGGGTGGGCATGGGGGCACCTGCCTGGGGTTTGCTCTTTAGTGCTACTCGCGGTTTGCGGCCAATCAGGATGAAATGACCGGATGAAACGGGATCAGGACTGCGGGTGTGGCTGTAGCCAGTCGGGTTAAGCCATGGACTCTAAACCGTTCGAAGGTTCGAACGTTCGAGGGTTTGAAGGTTCGAAGGTTTTTTGAAGGTTTTTGGATGTTTCTAACTCAGGTGACGATGGCGGCGGGGCGGCATTTGCCAGCCGCTACCGCCCTGCAAGCCGGGGCTCGCACGGGTGGGGCGCTGCCGGTAAACGGCAGCGGTGCGCCCGCTGGTCAGGGGTGGGTGGCTCCAATCGGGGTGGGCGCTAGCCCATGCGGCTGGCGAGGATGCGGTTTAGGCGTCGGTGGAGGCGGGTGGTGACCACCTGCCTGGCGGACAGATAGACGAAGGGGGGAATCGTTTTTAGGTAGCGCTTCCACAGCCGCCCAGGCTCCTGGGAGAGGCGGTAGAACCACTCCAGCCCGGACTCTTGCACCCACTGGGGGGCGTGTTTTTTGACGCCAGCGTAGATCGGAAAGACGCCGCCAATGCCGACCATGGCGGCCCGGATCTTGTGTTTGTGCTGGAACATCCACATCTCTTGCTTGGGGCAACCCAGGGCCACAAACACGATGCCAGCCTGGCTGTCGTTGATGGTCTTAACCACCTGGCGATCTTCCTCAGCGGTGAGGGGGCGAAAGGGCAGGGGCTCCATACCGGCGATGACGAGATTGGGAAATTCTCGGTTGAGCCGCTGGCGCATGCCGGCTAGGGTGATGTCGTCGGTGCCGAGGAAGTAAACGCCCATGCCGCTGGCCTGGGCCCGCTCGCACACTTCCCGCAGGATGTACATGCCAGCGACGCGGTCGTGGGCGCGCTTGCGCAACATATTGAGGGTCCAGACGAGGGGCATACCGTCTGGGGTGAGCAGGTCGGCACCCCACAGAACTCGGGCAAAGGCTGGGTCCCAGCGGGCCTCCATCAGCATGTGGACATTGGCGACGCAGACGACTCGGCTCAACCGCTGCTGCCCCCACTGCATGATCAGGTTGATCTGATCGTGAAATGGGTTGGCAGCTACCGAAAATCCAAGAATTTGCTCGCAAACAGGAGTAGTTTTGCTTGACATGATCCTAAGGGCTTAAAGGACAGCACGCGGTAGACGCCCCGGTAGGATTTGTCAGTAATGGTTATTTATGCAGGGGTAAAGGCCAGGTTGAAAGCACCGTGGTTGGCCTTGGTTTCTCAGGACTTAGGCCTGAGGATTTGGGCAATGACGTAACTCATACTCATAAAGTTCTCGTAGAACGAAAATTCGTGGCTGGGGGCATGGATGAGCTGAGCGGTAGGGAAAGGTGCGATCGCACCCCCAGCCAAACGCCTGGTCAACTCAACCCAACCCATCGCTAAGCCAAAAAACTATCAAGCACCGGCCTTGGGGTTAAAGCTGGAGGAGAAAACCCTGGGACCAGCGGGTAAATGCTGTAGTAAATCGTAGCACTGATGAAAAAGAGCATGACACATTTCTCTACAGATAGAGAAACTACGGAGACAGGTTCAAGCTAACTTAGCAAAACCATCCTGGTTTAACCAGCTTGTGTGAAACCCTCGGGGAAATCACTGGGTTCCGCTAAAACCTTACGGATTTTACCT
>DATIVG010000547.1:0-10078 GCA_035466075.1 Nodosilinea sp.
TCTGATTCATCAGCACTGGACTCAGGGCCAAACCCGGTGAGGGATGCGGTGGCAAAGTCCCAAAAGGGAAGGGTGGCGGTGCCGAGCTGGAGAGTGAGGGTTTGCCCGGTGGTGATGGTGCCCACCGGGGCGCACCACAGACCGTGATGGTGAAACTGGGGCTGAATGTGGGCCACCGCCTCGGGGCGCACGCTGAGCAGGTAGCCGTAGCTGGGAAAGCTGAGCAGCCAGGGCAGCCGCTCGACGGTGGGCGGAGGTGCGATCGCACCCACATCCAGCACCGCCCCGCAGCCCGAGGTTTCCAACAGCATCAGGGTTGTCCCCACAATGCCGCCCATGCTGATGTCTTTGCCGGTGTCGCAGAGGCCCGCTTCGGCGAGCTGGGGCAGCAGCTCCAGGTTGGTGCGCAGGCGATCGGGCTGACAATCTGTCGCCGCATTCCAAAAGGGATAGTTGGGGTGCATGTTGCCCTGCATGTCGGTGACGTGCAGCAGCACATCGCCGGGCCGAGCGCTAAAGCTGGTGATCAGGCGGTTGGCCCGGCCGAGGATGGCCACTGAGAGGGCGGCGTAGGGGCTGTGGCAGCTGGTGTGCCCCCCCACAATCGGCACGTTGAAGGCCTGGGAGGCGGCCACCATGCCCTGCCATAGTAGTTCCGCCGCCTGGGGCGACTGGCTCCACAGGGTATCTACCACCGCAATCGGGCGGCCCCCCATGGCGTAGATGTCGCTGACGTTGACCATGACGGCGCACCACCCGGCAAACCAGGGATCGGTCTCGACCAGGGTGGGCCACATGCCCTCGGCGGCCAGCAGCAGGTAGCCGTCGCCGTCGGGGATGGCGGCGCAGTCATCACCCAGCAAAATTGGTTTCTGGGTGGTGGAATGCACGTGGCGGCCCAGGCGATCCGCCGCTGTTTGAATGTCCTGCTTGTGGAGAATGCCGAGCGATCGCCGCAGCTCAGCGGCCAGTTCCCGCAGCGTAAATTCGTCTGACATAGATGCTGAAAGAATGCTTGGGATAGAGGCTACCTAGTGAGCTACGAGATTGATCACTGACGGAAGTGGTTGGTCAGAAGCTAGATCTACTGCTGGGGCCATTTCGCTGGCCCCAGCCCCCCGTCGACCAGGGACGTTCCGCCGCCCTGGACCCGACGGCAAGGATTAGCAGGTCATCGGTTTAAACTGATGACCTGCTAATGGACCTGTAGGTGGCAATGGGCTAGGCGGTTCTTCTTCTCTGCTCCCTGTTGCCCCATTACCCCATCACTCCCTTACCCATCTACTCCTCAAGAGACCTGCTGCCACGCCGCCAGCTCGGGCCGCGCCTCGTCGCCAGGGGGGTAGTGGTTGAGGTCGGCTTCCATCAGGTGGTGGGTGCGATCGCACAGCACCATCTCCTCCAGCGAGTCCCAGTGCAGCCGCTGAAAGAACCGCACATTTTGCTCCTGCACCGTGGCCAGGAAGCGATCGCAGCCCCAGGTATGGGCCGTGGTCACCGCCTTGTGAATCAGCCCTTTGCCAATCCGCCCCACCCGCCGGTAGCTGGGATGCACCCCCAGCCGCCCGCCGTACCACAGCCGGGGAGACTGCTCGTAGATGCGCACCACGCCGACCACCCGCTGCTCCGGAGCAGCCTCGTGATCGAGGGCCACAATCGGGTAAGCAACACCGTCGAGGCTGTCGGCATCGTCGTGGTCAAACAGCCCCTGTTCTTCACAAAAAATCGCCTGCCGCAGGGCAAAGTAGCCTCGGAGATCCTGGGGGCTTTGGGCCAGTTCAAAACTATAGCGGTGGAGAGCCATGGTCACAGTTGATGTAGAAAAAATGGCGGTCGGCGAGCAATTTAAGCAGCCTTCGCGGCCACTAACCTTCTGTCAAGCCTCAATTTGTAGATTGGGTGGCGCTATGGAAGCCAACAAAACTAGCTCTGGCGTTGGGTGACCCTGCGTTTCACCCAACCTACGAGAAGCCCAATTTCTATGGTTGACGCGGCGCTAGGCCTCAAAGGTAGACAGCGCCGAGCAGGCCCCGCACTTGGCGCAGCCCGCTTTCATCTCGGCGGAGGCCATGCCCGACTGCTTCAGCAGCGCGCCCACCCGCTGGTAGAGGGTGAACATAAACTCGCTGCTGGGGGCAGGGTGGCCCGCCAGCGGCGTTTCGCCAATGGGCACAAAGGGCACCACAAAGGGATACACGCCCAGAGAAATCAGCCGATCGCTGGCTTCCACCAGGGTTTCGACGCTGTCGCCCAGGCCCGCCAGCAGGTAGGTGCTCACCTGGCCCCAGCCAAACACCTGCACCGCCGCCTCAAAGGCCTGGTAGTAAACCGTCATGGGCACTTCGGCCTTGCCGGGCATGATCCGAGCCCGCACCTCCGGGTCCACCGCCTCCAGGTGCATACCCAGGCTGTCGATACCCGCCGCCCGCATGCGGCCAAACCAGGCAAAGTCGTCGGGGGGCTCGCACTGGGCCTGAATCGGCAGATTCACCCGCTGGCGAATGGCGGCGGCGCATTCGGTCAGGTAGGCGGCCCCGCGATCGCTGGTGTTGGGCGTGCCCGTGGTCATAATCATGTGGGTGACGCCGTCGAGGCGCACCGCCGCTTCGGCCACCTCGGCCAGCTGCTGCGGGGTTTTGCGGGCAATGGTGCGGCCCGCATCCAGAGATTTTTCAATGGCGCAGAACTGGCAGGCGGTGGCGGGGTCGCGGTAGCGCATGCAGGTCTGCTGCACCGTGGTGGCCAGCACATCGCGGCCGTGGAGCAGGGCAATCTGCCAGTAGGGAATGCCGTCGGCGGTGGACAGACCGTAGAACTGGGGTGCGTTGGGCACATCGATGGGGGTAATCGCCTCCCCCGAGGCTTCGAGATGCAGCGGGCTGGCGGCGGTAGCCCGGATGGTGTAGGGAGAGTGGGCGGCACTGTCGGTGTAGACCGGCACCATGACGGTGGTGCCGTCGATGGTGATGGCGCGGTGGTCCGAGGGGCCAGCGCCGCCCCGTCGCCCCGCCGCCCCCGGAGTTGGGTCTACCAGGCGCAGCCCGTGGGTTTGTAACTCTGTAATTAGCCGTTGCTTGTTCATGGCCTACCGCTCAATACCCGATAAAAACCTGCGTCAGTCTGTGTCGCCCGAGACCGGCGATCCAATGGTGGATTTAGTTTAAAAAATGGCTAGTTGCCTAGGCCGCCGGTAGCCCCACGCCGTTGGCGGCGGGGCCGGGGGCGGCTTCTCCCTCTGTCGGGGCGGTCGGGGCGGCCCCGTTCAGGCTGGGGAACGTGGCCGCTGGGGTCTCGACCAGCGCCCAGGGTTCGGCATTGACCCGCAGGCGCAGCAGGTCGGGGCGGGCGTAGTGGCCCACCGAGTCCATCATGCGCTTGCGCTTGGTGATCAGAGAAAAGTCGAGATCTGCGATCGCAAGTCCCTCCCCCTCCCGAATCGGCTCGCACAGCGGCACCCCCTCCGGGCTAATGATGGCGGTGTAGCAGCCCCCCGACAGCACCCGGTGCAGGGCCTCATCGGCGGTAATCTGCTGCTTTTGCTCCGGCGTCAGCCAGCCCGTGGCATTTACCACAAAGCAGCCCGACTCCAGGGCATGGTGACGCATGGTCACCTCCATCTGGTCGCCAAAGATCTGCCCCACCATCGACCCCGGAAACTGCCCACAGTGAATCTGCTCGTTTTGCGTCATCAGGGCATAGCGCGCCAGCGGGTTGTAATGCTCCCAGCAGGCCAATGCCCCCAGCCGACCCACCGCCGTTTCTACCACCCGCAGCCCTGCCCCATCGCCCTGGCCCCACACCATGCGCTCATGGTAGGTGGGGGTGATCTTGCGCCGCTTCAGCACCAGGGTGCCGTCTGCATCAAACACCAGCTGCGTGTTGTACAGAGAACCAGCATCGCGCTCGTTCACCCCCAGCACCACCACCATGCCGTAGGAGCGCGCCGCCCGGCTGACCGCATCGGTCACCGGCCCCGGCACCACCACCGCCTCCTCGTACAGCCGCATGTGCTCCTTACCCATCAGCACCGGCGGCTGCACAAACGAGAAATAGGGGTAATAGGGAATGAACGTCTCCGGAAAGACAATCAGCTTCACCCCGGCCTGGGCCGCCTGGGCAATGGTTTCCAGCACCTTCTCGGTGGTGCCGCTACAGCTAAACAGCACCGGGCTGATCTGAGCCGCAGCGGCTCGAATGGTCTTGGTGTAATCCATAGGGCGTGGGGGTGGCAGGAGAGCAGCGGCGATTGACTACATGGTCCAGGTGTCGAGAATAAAGGCCCCTTCCTTGCGGTGCATGAGCACCAGGTCGAGCACATCGAGGGGGTTGATGGGGCGAATGCCAGGAATCAGAGAGGGCTCACCATGGCCGTAGAGGGCCTGAAGCGCAAAGCGGCAGGCATACACCTTGCCCCCCAGCTCCATCACCTTGACGATCTGGTTGTTCATCGCCATGTGGCCAGGAAAGGCTTCATCACCCAGCTTGGGAAAACCGCGCTGTACCCCCAGGGTGACCCCCGGGCCGTAGAGCAACACAGAGGTCTCAAAGCCCTTGCGAATCAGGCGAGTTGCCTGGAGCAGGTTTACCAACCCGATCGACCCCTCAAAGGCCACGGTGTGAAACGTCACCAGAGCTTTCTCCCCCGGCTCGGCCTGCACATCGGGAAAAACCTTCTCTTCGTAATCAACCAAAAAATCCCCAGCCTGGTTGGCTGGCTTCATTACTTCAGGCATGGATTTGAGCTCCTCGCAAAATTGCTGGCAGCGCTGGATGTCTGGCTGCACGTTTCAGCACCTTACGGGCGATCTCGATGGGCTCTCGTATCAGCAACTACAAACCCTGGAGGTCTGCCCTAATCAACAGGGGCTGACATCAAGCGGCTCTGCCGCCAGGCTGCCATCCGGGCCTACCCCTATCGAAAGTGATAGGGGTAGCAGCCAAAATTCTGCCCAGCGACGGGGCCAAGCTGCCAGGGGCCGCCGCCGCCCTCCCACTAGCGCTAGATCAAAGCGTTCGGTAGCTGAGATTACAAGCATCTCCTGGTCAACGCCCTAGGGTACGAAACAGAGGCCCTTCCCCACAGCTGCCCGTCCCCAGGCCTCGCCGATCAAACCAACCCTTCTGCTATCAATCTTCCAACCTTCTACCGTCCTGACCTTCCACTCCAAACCTTCTACCGTCCAAACCTTCCACCTCAAACCTTCCACCCCAAAATCCGGTATCAGCTATGGCTATGCACTACGGCGTAATTGTGATCGGCGGCGGCCAGGCAGGGCTGTCGATAAGCTACTGCCTCAGTCGCCTAGGCATCGACCACATCGTATTTGAGCAGCATCAGATCGCCCATTCCTGGCGCAGCAAGCGGTGGGATTCATTTTGTCTGGTCACCCCCAACTGGCAGTGCCAGCTGCCCGGCTTTCCCTACCCCGGCGAAGACCCGGAGGGCTTCATGGGCCGCGACGCCATTGTGGAATACATCGAGCGCTACGCCAGCCACTTCAACCCGCCGCTCAAAACCGGCGTCAGGGTCGAGCGCGTCCGCCAGCCCGAGACCGGCGGTTTTGAGGTGACCACCAACCAGGGCACCTTCACCGCCGACCAGGTAGTAGTGGCCACCGGCGGCTACCACACCCCCAAAATTCCGCGCCTGGCCGAGCGTTTGGCCCCCGACGTGGTGCAGATTCACTCCGCCGAGTACCGCAACCCAGACGCTCTGCCCCCCGGTGCGGTGCTGGTGGTGGGCACCGGCCAGTCGGGCTGCCAGATTGCCGAAGACCTGCACCTGGCGGGCCGTCAGGTGCACCTCTGCGTCGGCGGTGCACCCCGCGCTCCCCGGCGCTACCGGGGCAAGGACGTGGTCGAATGGCTGGACCAGATGGGCTACTACGATCTGGCCATCGATGACCACCCGCAGAAAGAGACCGTGCGCCACAAAACCAACCACTACGTCACCGGGCGCGGCGGCGGCCGCGAAATTGACCTGCGCCACTTTGCCCTCCAGGGCATGGGCCTGCACGGGCGGCTCACCGATATTGCGGGCACCCACCTGACCTTTAGCAACGACCTCAAAGCCAACCTCGATCAGGCCGATGCGGTGGCCGAGAGCATCAAGCGCACCATCGACACCTACATCGAGAAGCACCACCTCGATGCCCCCCTCGACCCGCCCTATCGCCCGGTGTGGGAACCCGAGCCCGTCGATGCGGGCCTCGACTACCGCGCCGCCAATATCACCTCGGTGATCTGGTGCATTGGCTACGGCCTCGACTTTCGCTGGGTGGAGCTACCCGTGTTTGACGGTCAGGGCTACCCCGGCCACCGGCGGGGGGTGACCGCGGTGCCGGGGCTGTATTTTCTAGGTTTACCCTGGCTCTACACCTGGGGCTCGGCGCGGTTCTCTGGCATTGCCCGCGATGCGGAATATCTGGCAGAGCAGGTGGCCGCCCGAGCCGGGGGCAGCCATTCGAGGGCACCACAGACGGTCAACGAAGTGGCGATGGGGTCATAGAAGCGCAATGAGTTGCGAAGCAGGTTGGCGATCGCGCTACAGACCCCCTTGCTGGGCTGGGGGCTGCCAAAAATCGGTCAGCGCCACGGTGTAGGTCTGGGTGGCTTCGTTGTAGGTGATGCGGTAACGGGTGGGGTAAAGCCCTGGCTTGGCGTAGCTCTGGGGCAGGGCAAACTCCCCTTCAAAGTCCTGCTGGCTGGCCAGAAAGTCGAAGGACACCATGGGCTCGATAAACGCGATCGCACCTTCATAAAACCCGTAGATCAGCGTGTGGTCAAAGCCGTGGGGGTGACCCTGAAACTCTGCCGCCGTGGGATCAGCCCAGTGGGCCCCCATGCGGGGTTCAGCGCTGTCGGGGGCCATCACGTAGCCCGCCGGAATGTACTCTGGGGCCGGGGTTTTGTAGGCTTTCTCCAGGTCGGACCCCTGGGCGGTGATGGCCTCCCGCTCTGCCGGGCTGATGGTGTAAGCGTGAATATCGAAGTGGGCATCGCCGTAGATCGGCTCCGGGGGGTGACCGTGGGGCCGCCAGTCGAGGGCAATGTGGTCGATCGCCGTCGATTCAGCCTGAAAGGGCAGCGGCAAAACGAGTTCGGTGCCATCCTGGGGCAGCCCGGCCAGGGCCGCCGCCGTGAAGATCACCCCCACCTCTTGGGGATAGTTTTGGCCATCCAGCGCCACGTAGGAGCGCACGGTGCCGTTGCCCAGGGGCTGGGGCTCGCCTTCGATCACAGCGGGCTGGGGGGTGTCGTCTTCAGAGGCCGAGGCCATACCCGCAATCGGCTGGGGGTCGCGTTCCAGGGTTAGGCTTGAAACTTGAGAGTAGCCATTGACGGAGAGCAGGACTAAAGCAGCAGCGGTGCTGTAGAGCAGAGTGTGAAAGGGACGCATGGGGGCTCCTTGGGGGTAGGGGGTAATGGGGTACAGGGGTGATAGGGTACGGTGGGCAATGCCCACCGGCTCACTGTGGGGTGAAGTCGCCCCGGGATGGACGACTGATACCTCGACCAATAGCGTGACCCGCGTGGAAAATCGCAGCTGAAAGAAGACTCAACGTAGCCGAGGGAATCGTTTGCCCCGCATGGTTGCCAGGGGCAGTTAAAGCGGGGCAAAAATCTGGCAGCCAGCCTGGACTAGCGAGCTTCGGCGAGGGCGAACTGACCGACTAGGGCGGGCAAGTGCTCGGGGCTGAAGACGGCCTGGTATTTGGCGGCCATAGTCGGGGTCAGCAGCTCTAGCATGAGCCGGTTTTCGACCCAAAATTCGACCACGTCAAACAGGCCGTCGCGGCTGGCAAAGAGCACGTGCCAACCTTCGCGATCGCCAATTCGCTCAATTTCTTCGAGGCTGATGGGCACCGAAATAGCGGCGTGAAACGCGGAATACTGAGACGGCTGCGAATTTAGCTGAAACCCTGCCTGCCCCTGGTGACTGTTGGGGAAAATCTCGGATCCGGCAGGGTAGACCTCGATTGCGGTGCCAAAGTCATCCGCCGCTAAGGTGATGTAGCTGCCGGGGTTGGGCGGAAAGGGGATGACGTGGCCCTGAAAAATTTCGGCCATGACGGTGGCCACGTGGAGCGGGTCGTTAGCGCTGACAGAAATGTGGTGAATCATGGAAATCTCCTGGGTGGATGAAGCAAAAGAACGAAAACTTAAGCACGAAAAATGAAAGCAATGCCCAGCGGGCTTGACTTCTGACCTTTTGGGCCGTCCTAATCTAGACTTCGCCTGCTGGAGGGCAGCAGTAGACGAGTTAGCGCAGCTGGACGCCGTATTTGGCGCAGATTTCTTGCATGGTTTCCATGTCGGTTTCGAGGTCAGAGATGCGATCGCCCATTTCGAGATAAAACGCTTCGGCAGAGGCGGGGGCGATCAAGAGCAGGGCGCGCGCCTCCGGGGAGAGAATCTTGAAGCTGTGCACCGCATTGGCTGGCACATGGGCCACGCTGCCCGCCGTGCAGATTTGCTGCTGGTTGCCAATTTGCACCTCTAGCTCCCCTTCGAGAATGTAGAAGGTCTCTTCCCAGGGGTGGCTGTGCAGAGGAGCACCCGACCCAGCGGTGTCGGTGAGTTCAGCTAGGGCGTAGTGGCCGTTGGTGTCGACGGTCGTGACTTTGCGAACCACAGTGTGGGTCAGCATTTGGTAAGCTCGACCTTCATCGGCACCTAAGAAAACGGGGCGTTGGCGTTGCAGGGTAATGGTCATGGGGGGTTCTCCTTACAGCAAGTCGTGAAGGCGGTTCTGCAACCTTGGCAGCGGCAGCACCGCCGGGGCATTTTCGCTTAGCAATGGGCAGCAAAGCATTGAGTGAATCAGGGGAAGGCAACCTTTTCACGGCCAGTTGCTGGTCCCTGACTCACTCAACCTGGCTGGTGTTTAACCATGTCCCCAATATCGTCAGAAAGCCCCGCTGTCACCAGAGAAGATACGGATAGTTAGGCGATTACTTAGCCCCCTCAGTTAGGCGTCAGTTTTGAGTTAGTCGGGCTGGCTCAAGGGCGGTGCCTTTGGGGTTGTGCCATGGTCAAGATCGGCCCTGGGCGATGGCCCTAGCCCATGCTTAACTCGAACTTATCTCGGTTAACTGACGTAAAATAAGTGACATTCTTGGGCTTGCTGCTGACCGTATTGCTGAACTGTCATTCTTTGACCCACCTTGACCCGCTATGCCCGCCAAAAAGAGCCGTCGCCGGGGAGTTGTTTTATCGCTAACGGGCCAGCGCAAACTGGAGACCGCCCGCCGACAGCTGGAGGCCACCCTCAACAACGGCGATCGCTTTACCCTCGAAGAAATTAGCGATCGCACCCGCCTCGCCCTCAGCACCGTCACCCGCGTGCTCGACGGCCACAACGGCGTCGATAAGCAGACCCTCGACCAATTCTTCGCCGCCTTTGACCTGCTCCTAGAGCGCACCGACTACCAACATCCCAACCCGGCGGGGGATGCTCTCATCCCCGAAACCCTAGTCGCCTCATCTCCAGGGCAGACACACAGGTCTACCCCTACTGACCCATCCACCCCCTACCCCCCTACCCCATCACCTAACGCTCTCACCCTCGACTGGGGCGAAGCCATCGACGCCTCCCTTTTCTATGGCCGCGCCGCCGAGCTGGACACCCTAGAGCAGTGGATTCAGCGCGATCGCTGCCGTCTGGTCGCCATCTTAGGTATGGGCGGCATCGGCAAGACGGCGCTGTCGGTGAAACTGGCGCAGCGGATGGGAGAGTGGGAGAGTGATGGAGCGAGAGAGAACCCTCAGCCTCATCACCCGGTCACCCCGTCACTTCATTACCCCATCACTCCCCAGCCCTTCACCACGATCATCTGGCGCACCCTCCGCAACGCCCCGCCCCTAGAGCTGCTATTGACCGATCTGATTCAGGTGCTCTCGGGTCAGCAGGAAAGCCCATCGACGCTGGCCGCTGCGCCACTGCTCTCCCGCTTGATGCACTACCTGCGCCAACAGCGCTGTCTGCTGGTGCTCGACAACGGTGAAACGCTGCTGCAAGAGGGCAAACTGACCGGGGCCTACCGCGAGGGCTACGAAGCCTACGGCGAGCTGTTGC
>DATIVG010000548.1:0-11564 GCA_035466075.1 Nodosilinea sp.
AGGCGTGGTTCCAGGTTTCTTTGATTTGCATGGGAGGGTGGGGGTGTGGAGTGGGGGAGTGGATGAGATAGGGGAGATGGGGAGGGTGGGGGAGGTTTTGAGTGATGAGTTTTGAGTTTTCAGTTTTCAGTTTGGGGAAAGAGGGGCGCTGGGGGCGGGAATTATTTGGGCTTTTTGCTTTGCCGATGCGCCCTTTTGTTACAAGGAAAGAGAAAAAAGAAAAAAGGCCAGAATGTCTTGCTAGAGATCGTCGAGGGGCACCAGGTCGCGGACTTGGGCGGCGGAGTCGAGGTTGAGCGCCTGCTGGGCTAAGTCCTGGCACTGGGTGAGGGTGAGGGCGCGCACCTGGGCCTTGACCGCCGGAATCACGGGCACGCTGACGCTGAGTTCTTTGACCCCGAGGCCCAGCAGGATCGGCACCGCCTGGGGGTCACCGGCGACGCCACCGCAGACGCCGACCCATTTGCCGTGGCGGTCGGCGCCGCGCACGGTGAGGTCAATCATGCGCAGCACGCTGGGGTTGAGGGCGTCCACGTAGGGGGCCAGCTTGGGGTGGCCGCGATCCATAGCCAGGGTGTACTGGGTGAGGTCATTGGTGCCAATGGAAAAGAAATCGACGTGGGCGGCGAACCGCTCGGCGGATACGGCGGCGGCGGGCACCTCGACCATGATGCCGATTTCGATCGGGGGGACGCCGAGGTTCTGGCGCTCTTCTTCCATCACGGCCTTGGCCATGGTCAGCTCCTCCAGGCGGGCGATCATCGGGAACATGACGCGTGCTTTACCGGCGGTGGAGGCCTTGAGAATGGCGCGAAACTGGGTGCGCATCAGCTCGGGCCGGTCGAAGCTGAGGCGAATGCCCCGCTCCCCCAGGAAGGGGTTTTCTTCGTGGGCCATGGGCAGGTAGGGCAGGGGCTTGTCGCCGCCCACATCGAGGGTGCGGATGATCATCGGGCGGTCGGGGCCCAGCACCCGCAGAATATCGGCGTAGATGGTCTCCTGCTGATCTTCGCTGGGGGCGGCGGCGGCCTCCATGAACACAAACTCGGTGCGCAGCAGGCCCACCCCCTCGCCGCCCACCTGAATGGCGGCCTCGGCGTCTTTTTGGCTGCCGATGTTGGCAACCACCTCGATGCGCAGGCCGTCCTGGGTGATGGCCGGCTCGAAGGCATGGTCAATATCGCGGGCCTGTTTGGCTTTTTGGCGGGCGATGCGGTCCTGGGTCTGCTCCAGCTCGGCCACGGAGGCGTTGAGCTGCACCCGGCCCTTGGTGCCGTCGAGAATGACGGGGGTGCCATCGGCCAGATCGAGAATGCGGGGCTCAATACCTGCGATCGCAGGTATCCCCATGGCCCGCGCCAAAATGGCCACGTGGGAGGTGGCCCCGCCCGCCACCGTGGCAAAGCCCACCACCCGAGCCGGGTCAAGGTTGGCCATATCGGACGGGGTGAGGTCTTCGGCCAGCAAGATGGTGTTGGCCGGAAACACCAGCGCCGCCTCTTTGACCCCGGTGAGAATGCGCAGCACCCGATCGCCCACATCGCGCAGGTCGTTGGCCCGCTGGGCCAGCAGCTCGCTCTTCAGCTGGGCCAGCTGGTCGGCCTGGGCGGTGTAGGTCTGCTGCCAGGCAAAGGCGGCACTCTTGCCCTTGTCGATGGCGCTGCTGGCGATGTCGAGCACCGTCGGGTCTTCCAGCAGCTCCTGGTGGGCGGCAAAGATGGCGGCCTGGCTGGGGTCGCCCTGGCCGTGCACCTTGGCCCGCAGGTTCTCGATTTCGAGCATGGCCTGGTCCATGGCTTTGTCGAGCTTGCGGCGCTCGACGTTGGGGCTGTCGCCGGTTTCGGCCACCTGCATCTCCTGGCGGCGCTGGCGGTAGGTGTTGCCCACCGCCACCCCCGGCGAGGCCGCCACCCCGAGCACCCGATTGGGGTCGGTGCTCCTGGGGCGGGGGGCCGGGGCCGAGATCGCCGCCTGGGCAATGCTGGCCGAGGCCGCGGTGACGGGCACCGCCCCCGCCTCGCCCAGGCCGTTGCGCAGGGCCTCGGAGAGGGCTGCGATCGCGGCCTCCGCATCGCCCCCCGTGGCCTCCAGGGTCACCGTATCGCCGTGGCCCACCGCCAGCCCCATGATCGCCACCACGCTGCGCACGTTGGCGCTATCGCCGCCCCGGCGCAGGCAAATCGTCGAGCGATACTGCTTGGCCAGCTGGGTCAGCACCGCCGCCGGTCGGGCGTGGAGCCCCACCGGGTTGGGAATCACAATCGGCTCCGAGGTCACCGTTGGCCCCGCCTCGGCCTCGTCAGCGGCCCCACCCCCCACCAAAACCAGCTCCAGCAGCCCGTCGCGGGCGGCGTTGACCATGCCGCTAGCCGGGCGAAACTCCGCAATGCGATCGCTGTTGGTGATCACGATCTGGGTCAGCAGGCTGCGGGCGTGCAGCGCCACATAGTCGGCATCAAACTCGATTAGCCGGTCGCCGGTTTTCACCCGGTCGCCCACCGCCACCCTGGCGGTAAACCCTTCCCCCTTCAGCGCCACCGTGTCGAGGCCAATGTGCATGAGCACCTCAATGCCCTCGGCGGTCTTCACCGTCACCGCGTGGTGGGCGCCGTGCAGCTGCACCACTTCGCCATCGCAGGGAGCCAGCAGCACCTGGCTAATCGGGTCAATCGACACCCCATCCCCCACCATTTTTTGGGCAAACACCGGGTCGGGCACCGTGTCGAGGGGCACCACCAGCCCCGACAGCGGAGCGGTTAGCACCAGCGTATTGAGTTTGGCGGGGGAGGCTTGGAGGGTGGTCATGGGCGCGTCCTGGGGAAAAAATAGCGGAGGTGAAGGCCGAGGGCGCTGGCTCACAGCACCCCATCGAGCGGGCGACCGGGCAACGACGCATTGAGCTGATCGGGTTTAGCAGATCTGATTTAGTAGATCTGTATGTATCAAAGGCTATGGGCGCTGCCATTAGCACGGTTCAGCAATCTAATGTTGCAAAACCCCGGCGCTAGGGAGCCATCCAGAGACCAAAGAGAGCCGTCTACCTCGCCAGGGCGTCCGCAAGGAATGCTCAAGCCCCCCTCAAAACCGCTAGCCCTTGCCCCAGCTACCGCTCTGGAAGCCCAACCGGATGGTTTAGAATCACCACATACCGAATCTCTACTTCTAGCTTTTGGGATGGCTCAGTCTTCTAGTTCCCGTCGCCCGCTGACCAGCCCCTGGGATCGCCTGGTGGCCTTCGCCAGCAGCGAAACCGTGCTCTACGTGGTCAAGCGCCTGCTCCAGGCAGCCCTCACCCTGCTGCTCGCCTCGGCCCTGAGCTTTTTTGTCATTCAGCTGGCCCCGGGCAACTTTCTCGACCAGTATCGCCAGAGCCCGCAGTTTTCCCCCGAGACCCTGGCCCAGCTGGAAACGCAGTTTGGCCTCAACCAGCCGGCGTGGCGGCAATACTTCAACTGGCTGTACCAGGCCCTCTTTTTTGGCAACTTTGGCCTCAGCTTTGCCTACCAGCGCCCCGTGGTTGACCTGCTGTGGGAGCGGGTGCCCAACACCCTGCTGCTCTCCTTCGCCTCGATTGTGGTCACCTGGCTGGTGGCCCTGCCCATGGGTGTGGTGGGGGCGGTCCACCAAAATCGGCTGCTCGATCGGGGGCTACGGGTGCTGAGCTATCTGGGCCAGGGTATGCCCACCATTGTCACCGGCCTATTGCTGCTGTTCTTTGCCCAGAGTGTGGCCCCCCTGTTCCCGATCGGCGGGCGCACCAGCATCATCCACGACGACCTCAACTGGTTTGGCCAAATGCTCGACATCGGCTGGCACCTGGTCTTGCCCACCCTGGCTCTGAGCATTACCAGCTTTGCCGGGCTCCAGCGGATTACCCGCGGCCAGCTGCTCGACGTGCTGCGCCAAAACTACATTCAAACCGCCCGCGCCAAGGGCCTCTCCGAAAACCGGGTGATCTACGTGCACGCCCTGCGCAACGCCATCAACCCGCTGATCACCCTGCTGGGTTTTGAGTTTGCCAGCCTGCTGGGGGGGGCGTTTATCACCGAGACCTACTTCAACTGGCCGGGGCTCGGCAAGCTGATTCTCGAAGCGGTCCAGGCCCAGGATCTGTATCTGGTGATGGCCAGTCTGATGATGGGGGCGGTTATGCTAATTATCGGCAACCTGCTGGCCGATCTGGCCCTCAGCTTTGTCGATCCGCGCATTCGCCTGTCGGACATCAACTGATCGGGTATGCTCGGATATCCACGGAGCGGTTGCCAGGGTTGGCTGGGGCGCGCCTGTGGTTGGCCTGTTTTGTTTACCGTTTCTCCCCTGCCGTGGCCCACGTTGCAATCGAAAATCTGTACAAAACCTTTCCTCGGGCTGGTGCCAGCTCTGGCACCCCAGGCGCTGATGCCGCCGAGACCGAGCTGGGGCCCGAGCTGGGGCAGGATCAAGGGGCCGTGCTCAAGCGCATCAACCTCACCGTCAACGACGGCGAGTTTATGGTGCTGGTGGGGCCTTCGGGGTGCGGTAAAAGCACGCTGCTGCGGCTGATTTCGGGCCTGGAGACCTTGACCGGGGGCAGCATTTGGGTGGGCGACCGGCGGGTCAATGACCTGCCCCCCAAGCAGCGCGACACAGCCATGGTGTTTCAGAGCTACGCCCTCTACCCCCACCTCAGCGTCTACGACAACCTGGCCTTTGGGCTACGCCGCATGGGGACCCTGGAGCCCTCGCCCCCCGCCCTCGGGGCCGACACCTCCGCCAACCAGGAGCTAGAGCAGCTGCTCACCGAGGCCCGCTGGTGGGAGAAACCCCTGGTGTCGATCACGCGGCGGCTGCCGCCGGGGCTGCGCTACATTTCTGAGGCCGAGCGGCTGATCGACGAGCGGGTGCGGTCGGTGGCAAAAATGCTGCAAATTGACGGGTTGCTGGGCCGCTACCCCAAGCAGCTCTCGGGGGGGCAAAAGCAGCGGGTGGCCCTGGGTCGGGCCATGGCCCGCAACCCCCAGGTGTTTTTGATGGATGAGCCGCTCTCCAACCTGGACGCCAAGCTGCGCATGGAGACCCGCGCCCAGATCGTAAATCTCCAGCGGCAGCTGGGCATTACCACCATCTATGTCACCCACGACCAGGTGGAGGCGATGACCATGGGCCATCGGATTGCGGTGATGAACCAGGGGCAAATTCAGCAGGTGGCGGCCCCCCTCGACCTGTACCGCCGCCCGGCCAATCGGTTTGTGGCGGAGTTTATTGGCTCGCCGCCGATGAACTTTGTAACGGTGCAGGTGCAGGCTCCGTACCTGGTGGTGCATAGCGAGTTTCGCCTGTCGCTGCCCAGCAGCTGGGACGACCGCCTGCTAGCCTACGACGGTCGCCCGGTGGTGTTGGGCATTCGCCCGGAGCACCTCAGCCTGGCCCTGCCCGCCCCCAAAAATGTGCGGGGCCAGATCACCCATCTGGAGGCCCTGGGCAGTGAGACCTACCTGACCGTGACCACCCCCAGCCTGACTCTGCTGGCCAAGGTGTCGTCGGAGCAGCCGGTGCGGGTGGGCGATGAGGTGTGGCTTGCGATCGCACCCGAGCAAGTCCACCTGTTTGACCCCGACACCGACCAATCGCTGGCTGTCACTCTCCCATCAGCCGCTGTCTAGTCGGCAAACTCGCCCAAAAACTTGACCTCGGGCTGCAGCTGCACCGCCCAGCGCTGTTCCACCTCCGACTGCACATGGTGAATCAGCCGGTAGATATCCGCCGCCGTCGCCCCGCCGCAGTTCAAAATAAAGTTGGCATGGCGTTCGGCCACCTGGGCATTGCCCATGCGGCAGCCCTTCAGGCCCGCCGCCTCGATCAGCGCCCCCGCCGTGCGGGGGTAGGGATTGCGAAACACGCTGCCGCAGCTGGGCAGATCGTAGGGCTGGGTGGCCCGCCGCTGATTGAGGCCCGCCAGGGTATCGGCCACCACCACCGCCGGATCGTGGCCCGGCTCCAGCTGAAAGGTGGCCCCCAGCACCACCCGCCGCCCCCCCTGCAAGACAGAGGTGCGGTACTGAAACTCCAAATCCGCCGGGGTGAGCTGCACCAGCCCCCGATCGGGGTCGAGCACCGTGGTCGCAACCAGCCGATCGGCGGCGCAGCCCCCGTGGGCCCCCGCATTCATCACCACCGCACCCCCCACCGTGCCGGGAATGCCCACCGCCCACTCCAGGCCGCGCCAGCCCCGCTTGGCCACCTTCCAGGCCAGGGTGGGCAGCGGTTCGCCCGCCGCCGCGCTCACCTGCCCCAGGGCATCGTCAAAGCCGGTGCTGCGCCAGCGCCGGGTGCAGATCACCAGGCCCGGAATGCCGCGATCGCTAATCAGCAGATTTGACCCCGCCCCCAGGACGGTAATCGGCAGTCCGGCGGCCCTGGCCCAGGCCAGCACCGGCTCAAACTCGCTCTGCTGACGCGGCATAGCCAACCATTCCGCCGCCCCTCCCACCCGAAAGGTGGTCAGCGACTGGAGCGACGCCTGGGGTTGCAGGCAGGCGACATTGGGGGCAACCTCAAGGGTTTGATTCATAGCCCAGATTCAACACATTTTAGCGAGGCCAGCTGCCAGGGCAGCCTAGCAGGCCTCCTGGAGCGAGGGCACCTCGGCCTCCGCATAGTAGGCCATCACCTGGGGAATGATCTGGTTGAGGTTGCCTGCCCCCATAAACAGCACCAGATCGCCGGGCTTGAGGCTGTGCAACAGCGCCGCCTGAATCTCGTCCATGGTGTGGCCGTAGATCACCCGGGGATGAGACCCGGCCACCGTATCGGCCAGCTGCCGCCCCGACACCCCAAAGGTATTGCGCTCCCCAGCGCTGTAGATGTCGGCCATGATCACCTGGTCGGCATCGGCAAAGGCCCCGACAAAGTCGTCGAGCAGAGCGGCGGTACGGCTAAACCGGTGGGGCTGAAACACCGCAATCACCCGGCGGCCTTCGCCGCTGTGGCGACCGTCGGCCAGGGTCACCGGCAGCGACTGGTCGGCCTTGATCCGCGCGGCGGCCAGGGTGGCGCGAATTTCGCTGGGGTGGTGGGCGTAGTCATCAAAAAACTGAATGCCGCTGTAGCTGCCCCGCAGCTCAAACCGACGCCGCGCCCCGCAAAACTGGCCCAAAATGTCGGCAATTTCCCCAAAGGCGATGCCCAGCTGCCGACCGACAGCCACCGCCGCCAGGGCATTGCTGAGGTTGTGGCAGCCCAGCAACCGCAGGTACAGACGCCCCAGGGGCTTGCCCCGCTCCCACACGGTGGCGGTAATGCCGTCGGCCCCAAACTGAATGTCGGTGGCGTAGTAGGTGGCCCCGGTGTCGGCGCTCAGGCTGTAGGTAATCGTGGGGTTGAGGCTGGTGCGCACCACCTCGCAGTCGGCGCTGGCCACCAGCAGACCGCACTGGCGCTGAAAGGTTTGAAAGGTGCTGATCACCTGGGCCAGATCGCGGTAGTGGTCGGTGTGGTCGAGCTCAATGTTGGTAACCACGCCGATGGCCGCCGACAGCTTCACCAGGGTGCCGTCTGACTCGTCGGCTTCGGCCACCAGGTAGGGGCTCTCCCCCAGGCGGGCGTTGCCGCCCCAGCTGGGCACTTCACCCCCCACCACAATGGTGGGATCGAGGCCAGCGTTGAGCAGCAAATGGCCAATCATGCTGCTGGTGGTGGTTTTGCCGTGGGTGCCCGCCACCGCGATGCTGCTGTACTCGCGAATTAGCGCCGCCAGCAGGTCGGAGCGGTGAAAGATGGGGCAACCCATGGCCAGGGCGGCCTGGTACTCGGGGTTGCGGGCGTCGATGGCGGTGGAACAGACCACCTGGGGGGTGGCGTTCGGGGCGACCACCGCCGTACCGATTGGCGGCTCCACCGCCACCCCGGCACCGCCCCGGGCCAGGGTGGCCGCAGCGGCCCGATTTGGCTCAATGCTGGGCTCAATAAAATAGCTGAGGTTGGCGGCTTCCTGCTGCCAGAAGATGTGGGCTCCGGCCTCCTGCAGGCGACGGGTGATGTGGGTGAGGCGCAGGTCGGAGCCTGAGACGGGCAGACCGCGCTTGGTTAAGACGTAGGCCAGTGCTGACATGCCAATGCCCCCTATCCCGATAAAGTGGAAGGGTCTGCCAGTAAAAGTCACGGGAATTGGCATCGTTACACTCCTTAGAACACCACACCACACCAAGTGTCAGGCGTAATCATAGCAAGAATTGCCGAATTGGCCTAAACATAAGCCCTAGGCTCACTCCCCCAGGGACGAGTGCTTTTTAGAGGCAAATACATCGAGTCTTTATAACTCACCCCAGCGGGGATCGCTACCGCCAGCGGTAGCTACCGGTGAATTTAAGGTTATTCTGCCGACAATAACTAACCCTTTGACCAGCTAAATTTTGGGTCGGCAGGTAAGGAATTGATAAACGCTGCATAGTGATTTTCTATGCCGATCGAATAGACCAGGTAAAAATACTTATGGATCGCGTCGCCAGGGGGGCAGCTTTACGCCGCGATCGCACCCCACCCGCTCCGCCTGCCATAGACCACCCCGCAAAAATCTCTGCGATCCATAGATTCAGTTCAATCATCTGCCCCTATAAAGTGGATCATGCTTTGCGATATTATGGTGTCGTCTAAGAATAGATACCTAGTCCGACTACAACAGAGGGTTAAACGCAGTGGTTAGAGTAGCAATTAATGGATTTGGTCGTATTGGCCGCAATTTTCTACGGTGTTGGCTAACGCGGGAGAATAGCCAGCTCGAAGTGGTCGCTATCAACGATACGTCTGATCCAAAGACTAACTCCCACCTGCTGAAGTACGACTCCATGCTGGGTCGCCTCGACGCCGACATCGTGCCCGGGGAAGACACCCTGACGGTCAACGGCAAGACGATTAAGTGCTATTCCGATCGCAACCCCAACAATCTGCCCTGGGCCGCCTGGGACATCGACCTGGTGATTGAATCCACCGGGGTGTTTGTCAGCGAAGAGGGTGCCTCTCGCCACATTGAGGCCGGGGCCAAAAAAGTGCTGATCACCGCGCCTGGTAAGGGCGGCGGCATTGGCACCTACGTCATGGGCGTCAACGATCAAGACTACACCCACGACAAAAACAACGTGGTCAGCAACGCCAGCTGCACCACCAACTGTCTGGCGCCGGTGGTCAAGGTACTGAACGACAACTTCGGTATCATCAAGGGCACCATGACCACCACCCACAGCTACACGGGCGACCAGCGCCTGCTGGATGCCAGCCACCGCGACCTGCGCCGCGCCCGCGCCGCCGCCCTCAACATTGTGCCCACCACCACCGGGGCCGCCAAGGCCGTGGCGCTGGTCATTCCTGAAATGGAAGGCAAGCTCAACGGCATCGCGCTGCGGGTGCCCACCCCCAACGTGTCGGTGGTTGACCTCGTGGTGCAGGTCGAAAAGCCCGCCATCGCCGATCAGGTCAACCAGGTGCTACAGTCCGCCGCCGAAGGCAGCATGAAGGGCATTTTGGCCTACAGCGACCTGCCCCTGGTCTCCATCGACTACCGCAAGACCGACGAATCCTCCATCGTGGACTCCAGCCTCACCATGGTGATGGGCGGCGACATGATCAAGGTCGTGGCCTGGTACGACAACGAGTGGGGCTACAGCCAGCGGGTGGTTGACCTCGCCGAGCTGATGGCCTCCAAGTGGCAGTAAGCTGCGATCGCAGACTCCGCTGATAACCCCACCAGGGGCGCAACCCGCGCCCCTTTTTTGTGACTTTTCTTAGCTCCTCGCTCGCCCCTGCGAGCTAAATCGAAGGCAGGTCAGGCCGCAGAGCCGCCATCCGCGCCTCGCTAAGGGCCACATAGCTGCGCTTCAGGTCATCGAGCAGCGTCGCCGCCCCGCGGGTATCGCCCAGGCCACAGGCAATCGAGAGGTGGTGCTGCAAATGCACAATCGCCTGGTTGTGGTCGCCCATCGCCACGCTGGCCTGGGTGAGCTGAGTCAAAATGCGGCGGGTGGTGCGGTTGTCAGCCGGCCCTTCACCGCTGGCGCTGAGGGCCAAAAACCGCTGGTAGCAGTCAATCGCCTGGGGGTACTCCCGCAGGGTGAAATAGGTATTGCCCAGGTTTTGAAAAATTTGCAGCTGGGTGGTGCGATCGCCCAGGGTAGTCGCCATCATCAGACTGGCCTCGTACAGGGTCGCCGCCTGGCGAGTCAGGCCCTTGGCGCGGTAGATCATCGCCAGGTTATTTAGCGATCGCATCTCCCCGGGCCGGTCGCCCATCTTTTTGGCCAGGTTCAGGCTCTGCCCCATGTACTCCAGGGCGCGCTGAAGATTGCCCAGGTGGCGGTAGCTGTTCCCCAGGTGGCCCAAGGTCTGCTGAATCAGCACCTCATCGCCCAGCTCCCGGGCCAGGCGCAAGCACTGGCGGCCATAGTCAGCCGCCCACAGGTAGTCAGCCACTCGGTAATACAGACTGGCCAGCGTCAGCAGCACCTTGGCCTGACGCGCCTGATCCCCCAGATTGCGGTAGCTCTGCAACGCCTGCTGCAACAGGGCCAGCGCCGACGTGTACTGCCCCTGGCGCAGGTGAGCCAACCCCTGCTTGAGCCACTGGGACGCCTCCGCGGCCTGGCAATCGTGGTAGCCCTGGGCAATCCGCTCCGCCTGGGCCAGCAGCGATGGGTCGCGCGGCACACGCACAGTGGTCTCGTCGGCAAGAATATAGGTGGGGCGGATGGGAGGCATAGAGGAAGTCATAGGCCAAGCTGTAGAACCACAGCGGTAGCGTTAGCGGAGTGTAATCACGGTGAAAGAATCGGGTAGATGGCGATGTCTTAATCGTAGGTTTATACCCCCCAGCTCAACACCGTGCATTCACGATATCTCCGGCAGTGATAACCCATCCCCTGCGCAAATCAACTGAGATTTTGGGGATTAATGTAAGCAAAGATGGCGCTCCCGCAAAGTTTTTAAGGAGCCCACCCGCTCCACCGCCCACCCTTTATTAAGCGCTCTCAAAGCCTGCGTAGTTCCACAGAAGGCTCCCGGCCAAACCCCTGCCAGCACCTCGGCGACATAGCAGAACGCCGCCCCTGATTGAATGCCCCTGATTGACAGCCACTGATTACACTAGAGAAGCCCTGCCGTAGTCCCTGCCCGTGCCTTCCCTCCCCCTTCAGGATGAAACCCTGCTCTTTACCCCGGCCAATCCCGAGCAGGAAGCGCTGGCCGTGGTGTTTGCCTTTCCCAACCAGTACAGCGTCGGCATCACCAGCCTCGGCTACCAGGTGGTGTGGGCCACCCTGGCCCGGCGGGCCGATCTCAGCGTCAGCCGCCTCTTTACCGATGGCGCCGAGCCCCTGCCCGCCGCCATCGACGTGCTGGGCTTTTCCCTCTCCTGGGAGCTCGACTACGCCAACCTGCTCACCCTGCTAGAGCAGCTCCACATTCCTCTCTTTACCTGCGATCGCAGCGCCGATCACCCCCTGGTCTTTGGCGGTGGCCCGGTGCTCACCGCCAACCCCGAGCCCTTCGCCGACTTCTTCGACGTCATTTTGCTGGGGGATGGCGAAACCCTCCTGGAT
>DATIVG010000549.1:0-7201 GCA_035466075.1 Nodosilinea sp.
CGGTGCTGCGGAAAATAGGCCTGCACAATGCAGGACGACCCGCGCTGTTGGGTAGATGTCCCCTGGCTGCCAAAGCTGTCAAACCGCCAAAAAACCGTGTCCTCCAGCGCCGGATCGCACAGAACCTTGACTTCCCACCAGGTGTTGACCACAGCCATGCGCTTCAGAATTACAGGGTGACGAGTTACAGGGTGACGAGCTAGAGATTGACGGTGTAGGCATCGCGAATGCCGGGCACCTTGAGAATTTCATTCAAAATTCCCTCGGGCAGGGGGTCGTCAAGGCTGAGGGCCATCACGGCGTCGCCGCGCACAATTTTGCGGCCCACCTGCATGCTGGCAATGTTGACATTAAAGCTGCCCAACAGCGAGCCAATCTTGCCGATAATGCCCGGCATATCGCGGTGGAGGGTAAACAGCATGTGCTGGGTCGGCGGCACGTTGATGGGGAACTCATCGATATCGGTGACGCGAATTTCGCTGCCCCCCAGCAGCACCCCGGTGACCGAGTGCTCACCCAGGCTGCCCTTCGCCGCCAGGTTGAGCGAGCCGGTGTAGTCGCGAATGTCGGCGTCGCGGGTTTCGATCACGTGGATGCCACGCTCCTTGGCCTCAATCGAGGCGTTGACGTAGTTGACCCGCTCCTGCAGGGCGTGGGAGAGCAGACCCTTGAGGGCTGCCACCATGATTGGCTGAGTGTCGCCCCCGGCAATATCGCCCTGGAGCCGCACGGTGAGCTCTTCGACCCGGCCCCCGGCTAGCTGACCCACCAGGTTGCCCAGGGTCTCGGCCAGTTGCAGGTAGGGGCGCAGCTTTTGCATCACCTCGGGGCGCAGACCGGGGATATTCACCGCCGAGCGGGCGGGCAGCCCCAGCAGCACATCGCGAATCTGCTCAGCCACATCGATGGCCACATTTACCTGGGCCTCTTCGGTGGAGGCCCCCAGGTGGGGGGTGAGAATGACGGCCTTGCCCAGGTCGCGCAGCTCCGACTCGCCCAGGGGCTCACTCTCGTAGACATCCAGGGCCGCACCGCCGATGGTGCCCTCCCGCAGAGCCTTGGCCAGGGCGGCTTCGTCGATAATGCCGCCCCGGGCGCAGTTGATGATCCGCACCGTGGGCTTCATGGTGGCCAGGGCCTTTTCGTTGACCAGGTGGGTGGTTTCGGGGGTTTTGGGCAGGTGCAGGGTAATGTAGTCGGCTTCGCGGAACAGCAGGTCGAGGTCCACCAGACGGCAGCCCAGCTGTTCGGCCCGCTCCGCCGAAATAAACGGGTCGTAGGCCAGCAGCTTCATGCCCATGGCCCGCGCCACGGTGGCCACGTGGGAGCCAATTTTGCCCAGGCCGACTACGCCCAGGGTCTTTTTGTAGATCTCGACCCCGGTGAATTCTTTGCGCTGCCAGGCCCCCGCCTTGACCGAGCTGTCGGCGCTGGGAATGTAGCGCGACATCGACATCATCATAGCCAGGGCATGCTCTGCGGCTGCAATGGTGTTGCCCTCGGGGGAGTTGACCACCACAATGCCCCGGCGGGTGGCTTCGGGCACATCGACATTGTCAACGCCGACCCCGGCCCGACCGATAATTTTGAGGTTCTGACCGGCTTCAATGACGGCTTTGGTCACCTTGGTGCCCGAGCGAATCATCAGCGCGTCGTAGTCGCCGATGGCGGCCACCAGTTCTTCGGGGGAGAGGCTGGTATTGACATCGACCTGGGCGACTTGGGAGAGAATGTCGAGGCCCGCCTGATCGATGGGGTCGGAAACAAGAACCTTGGGCATGGGTCAGCCATAAAAATGTCACAGGGATCTACTTTACTGCATCGGCGCAGCCGGGTATTAGCGCGGGGAGTACTTTCGGCGCGGGGAGGTGGAGGGGTGGGGGAGATAGGGACGATAGGGGAGATGGGGAGGGTAGGGATGTGGGGTTTATCCGCAGAGCGACGCACCGTAGAGAGCCGTAGGGTGGGCAATGCCCACCCGATCCAGATCAGCGCCCTTCAGCATTGATGCTGTGGGCAGTAGGTTTAAGCCCAGCGCTGCGGTAAAGGCCTTAGCTCTCCGACAGGGCTTCGATTGCCCGAAAGCAGTCAGAGAGCACGACGTTGGAAAACAAAAACCCTTCGGGATCGCTGAGGCGCAGGCGCTGGAGATTGGCCCAGGTATCGCCTTCTAGAATGACCCAGCCCTGGGCTATGTGGGGGTTGAGGGCGGCGTGCAGGGTGGGCCAGGTGGTGGGGGTGCAGAGCTGCTGCAGCTCGGTACCACCGATTCCCTCCTTCAGGCGCAGCCCCACCATCAGCCGATCCAGCAGCTGCTCTAGCGGCGGGGTCGGGGGTTCGCTGTGCCTGCCCCCCGCCGCCTGAAAGTCGTGGACCCACTGGCCGTAGGTGGCCAGGGTGCGGGGCCGACTGACCCGCTGGTGCTGGGTGTAGCTGGTGGCACCGAGGCCAAAGCCGTAGTAGGGCTGGTTGCGCCAGTAGGTCAGGTTGTGCTGACATTGGTGCCCTGGCTGGGCGTAGTTGGAGACTTCGTAGTGGTCGTAGCCCTGGCCGGTGAGCCCAGCCTGGGCGAGGCGATACATGGTGGCGGTTTGATCGTCGGTGGGCAGGGGGGCATCGCCGGGCTGGTAGCGCTGGGCAAACACGGTCTGGGGCTCCACCGTGAGGTCGTAGATCGACAGGTGGTGGGGGCGAAGGGATACGGCCTTAGATAGGCCAGTTTCCCAGTCGGCTAGGGTTTGGTGCGGCAGGCCCGAGATCAAATCAAGGCTCCAGTTGGCCATGGCAACCTGGTGGAGCCAGTCCACAGAGCGGTAGACATCGGCAACCCGGTGGTAGCGGCCACAGCTCTCTAACATGCTGTCGTCTAGGGCCTGAACACCCAGGCTAATGCGGTTGATGCCGGCGGCCCGGTAGCCTTGCAGGTGCTCCAGATCGAAGGTGCCGGGGTCCATTTCCATGGAGATTTCGGCGGTGGGATCGATGCCGAAGTGGCGATCGAGCTGGGTGAGGAGGGTTTCGAGCTGGGCGACGGAGAGCAGCGTGGGGGTGCCGCCGCCAAAGAAGACGGTTTGGAGGGGGTGGGGGTTGAGTTTGGGGGTGGCGGCAATTTCCGCACAGAGCAGGTCTACGTAGCTCTCGACGGTGCCGGAGGTTTCGCCACGGCGCTGGTTGCCGAGCACTGAGATCGGAAAGTCGCAGTAAAAGCAGCGGCGGCGGCAGAAGGGAATGTGGAGGTAGGCAGAGGCCGGGCTGGGGATGTCTCTAGAGTGGGTAGTCACAGTCTGTACCTTGCAGCGAGAGCCTAGGGTTTGCAGCCAGGTCTACCGCTGGGGACATTGCGATTGTCCCCAGACCCCCTCGACCAGGGCATGCCGCCGCCCTGGACCTCGCGGAAGGTTTGAGCTATGGGCGGCATGTCGCGCTTCGCAGGAGATATACCTCTTCCCATGGCCTAGGCGTATATCAGATCACGCTAACACTATCGCCGATGTTGAGGGTTTTGCCCCCTTGGTTAGGGATATTGGTATTCACCGCCAGCTTGTAAAAGTGGTTGAACCGCTGGCGGGGGGCCCAGGTAGGCAAGGTGGCCTGGCGGTGCTGGGCAAAGGTTTGCTGAAAGGCGGGGGTGGCGGCACCGGTGAGCGTATCGCGGGGGGGAACGGTGCAGCGCTGGCAGGGGTTGATGCCTTCGAGCACCACATCGCCGATGGTAAAGCGCACCGGGGTGGAGTCGGGGCCAAACAGCTGGTCTTCCCAGAAGGCGGGGACGCCGTCGATTTCGAGGTTGGTGCGAAAGCGGCGGCGCACTTCGGCCAAGGGGAGGTCGTGCCAGGCGGCGACGGCGGTTAGCGTGGCCGTGCTGACCACCGTTGGCCCGGCGGCGGCGGTGTCGTCGGGAAAACCGTGGCTGCGGTTTTCTTGCAGAACGACGGGCTGCTGGAAGTAGTCGCCCAGCCAGGCTTCCAAGTCGGCGGTTTGCTGCTGGAGGTGAAAGGTGACCGCTGGCTCAGCGCCATCGATGGCGAGCGCAATCCGCTGGCTATCGTCGGTAAAGGTGGCGCGCAGGCGGTGGATGGCGGCGGCGCGTTTGCCGTTGATGACGTGGTTTTGGCGGTCGAAGAGGGCATAGGTGCGATCGCACCTCAGCGCCCCACTGTCGAGCACCGTGGCCTGGGGCACCGCCATGCCATCCAGCGACTTGACCGGAAACAGATCGATACGGGCGAGATAGGCCGTCATGGCACCCAGTGACCTCCCTAGATCAGTGCTTCAAATCATAGCCGCCCCACCCCAGCCCCAGCGCACACCTAGCGCGAACATAGCGCAAAAAAAAGACCCCCGAGTTAGCTATCCTCAGGGGTCTGAATCAGGGTGCATCTACCGCTCCAATCTCCTAGGACGGCGGCTAAATTCCGGGGAAATACCTAGGGTTTACGGTTACTTGAAACAAAGTGGCTATGATCGGGGAGCTGTGTGAATTGTTGACATTTGCTCTATGGCTAGCCCTGTGACCTCCCCTAAAATCCAAGATTTTTCTGTCAGCGCCACCGCCGCCGCTGAGGCCCTGGCACCGGGGGTCTACATCGTGGGCGCCGGGCCGGGCGACCCGGAGCTGCTAACGGTAAAAGCCCAGCGGCTGCTGAGCCAGGCCGATGTGATTCTCTACGCCAACTCCCTGGTGCCCCAGCAAATTTTGGCCTGGACCCGCCCCGAGGCGGAGCGCATCGGCACCGCCACCCTCACCCTGGAGAGCATTTTGCCGCTGATGGTAGAGCGGGTGCGGGCCGGAAAGTCGGTGATTCGCCTGCAATCGGGCGATCCCAGCCTGTACAGCGCCATCCACGAGCAGATCCAGGCGCTGGCGGCGGCGGAGGTGCCCTTTGAGGTGGTGCCGGGCATTAGCGCCTACCAGGCGGCGGCGGCCAAGCTCAACGCCGAGCTCACCATTCCGGGGCTGGTGCAGTCGATCATTCTCACCCGCATCAGCGGCCGCACCCAGGTGCCCGAGGCGGAGGATTTGGCCAGTCTGGCGGCCCACAAAACCAGCCTGTGCCTGTACCTCAGCGCCCGCCATGTGGAAGAGTCCCAAGCCCAGCTATTGCAGCACTACGAGCCCGATACGCCGGTGGCGATCTGCTTTCGCATCGGCTGGCCCGACGAGCAGCTGCTGGTGGTGCCCCTCGCCGAGATGGCCAAAACCACCCGCGACAAAGACCTGATTCGCACCACGCTGTACATTATTAGCCCGGCGCTGCGGGGGCAAAAGGTGCGATCGCGCCTCTACAACCCCGACCACACCCACCTGTTTCGCCCCCGAGGCCCGGAAGATAAAACCATCACCCCCTCTGACAGCACCCAGGATGCGGTGACGATTTAGCCTTTTCCTGTTGCCGTGAGGGGCCGAACCACGGTAGACAATCCGGTGTTGCTGAATTGAATGAATTTGGATATTTGTAGGGGCATTGCAGTGCCATGCCCCCTACCAGGTACCGGCTTTAGGTCATGCTTGTGTAGGTCGGCTTTGGTCTCAGGCTAGGGGATCTTCCCCCGGCCCCACAATGCCGATTTTGTGGCGAAAGGTGAGCTCGCCGCCAAACCAGCCGCTGACCATCAGCAGCACCGCCACCGTGCAAGACAAAATCAGCCCCAGGGGCAAGATTGCCGCCGCCGCATCGCCCAGCCGCATCAGCCAGTTGCCCAGGCTCAGCACCAGCGCCGCGACATTGAGCACCATGTGGGCCCAGCCCGCCCGCCGAGCGCGCACCCTGGGGATCTTTACAAAATCGAGCATGCCGGTCACCCCAGCGGCGACCCCGGCCAGCACCCCCAGCCCCAGCAGCCAAACCCCGGCCCTGGCCCAAAAGACATCTTGGGTGAGCCAGTAGCCCAGGTCAGTGCCCGCTGCGCCACTTAAAAATGCGATCGGAAAGATCACAATCACCGGGTGCAGGGGATGGCCCAAAATCGCCACCGAACTGGTGATGCCTGGCCCTCGATACTCAGCGGCTCGGCTGTCAATCAGGGGCGGCAGGTTAGGGTAGGGCACCGAGTCGGGCTGGGCTGGATAGTCACGGGATTCCATAGCAAGGTTCTCCAGAGAGGATTGTTCATCAACGTGGGCAGGGGCAAGCAGGGGCCGACCTATTCACCGAGGCCAGTCACAGCCTTGAAGCGATCTTTGAACCAGTTACCCGCTTCTTTGAGGCTGTAGGCCAAGGGCGCTTGCACCGATAGAAATACCCGCGCGCAGTTGCGGCCGGGCATGCCCGAAATGGAGCCGCCGGGGTGGGTGCCAGCCCCGGTTAAAAACAGGCCCTCGATGGGGGTTTTGTAGTTAGACAATTCCGGCAGCGGGCGAAAGAACACCATCTGATCGAGGGTCATATCGATGTGGTAGTGGTTGCCCTTGCGGACGCCAATGCGCTGGGTGAGTTCGGCGGGGCTTTCGACTCGCCGCGCCATGATCGATGACTTGAGGTTGGGGGCGTAGTCGGCCAGCTTGTCGAGCACGCGATCGGCCACCTTATGCTTGAGCTCATCGGTCCAGCCGGTGCCAAATAAACCCGTGCCCTCCGCCCCTTTGACCTGGTAGGGGGCAAAAAACTCCACCCACAGGGTGTGCTGGCCCGGCGGTGCCATCGAGGGGTCGAGCACCGTGGGCACCACCACGTACAGCGACGGATCCTGATCAGGAATCAACCCCTGCATGGGCATGGTGTGGGCGGTTTCCACCTGATCCATGGAGTCGGCGATTAAGACCGAGCCGATCAGGTAGTCATCTTTGTGATCGTAGGCTTCAAACCGAGGCATTTCGGAGAGGGCGCAGTCAATCTTGAGAATGCCTTCGTTGTTGTTGACAATGCGGCGATCGAGCCGCTCACCTAGGCCCGGCGCGAAGGATTGGGCATCGGCCACGGGCACCAAATCTTGAAACAGGCGCTGGGCGTCGATGTTGGAAATCACACCCCTGGTGGCGCGGTACTCTTGCCCCCCGGCGACCCGCACCCCTTCGACTTTGCCCTCGGCACTGATCAGCAGGCGCTCGACGGTGCGATCGCACAAAATCGTGCCGCCGTGGTCGGTAACCATGCTCACCAGAGCGTCAACCAAAGCCCCCGTACCGCCCCGCGGACGAGCCATGCCGGGGTTGTGACGCAGCCCCATCATCATTGACCCCACCGCCAGGGTTTTCTCCGAG
>DATIVG010000550.1:0-5159 GCA_035466075.1 Nodosilinea sp.
CTCCTGGGGCAAAATCTCCCTGGGTGCGCTGGGGGGTGGGGTTTGGCGTGGGGCTGCTGCTGTTTGTGGGGGTGAGTAGCCAGTTTCGCAGTGAGGCGACCCTGGCCACCCTGCCGCCGCTGCCCCAGGACCCCTATATTCGAGCGTATTTTAATCACAATCAGGCGGCGGTCTACCGCGACCCCTACCGCCACATTACCCGCCATGGCGACGATTTGGAGCAGGTGATGGTGGCTGCGATCGCAGCTGCCCAAATCTCTATCGACGTGGCGGTGCAGGAGTTTTCGCTGCCGGGGGTGGCCCAGGCCCTGGCGGAGCGGCAGGGGGCCGGGGTGGCGGTGCGGGTGGTGATTGAAAACACCTACAGCACGCCAATGGCCCAGCGTAACCCCGCCGCCATTGCCCAGCTCGACGAGCATGCCCAGGGCAAAGCCAACGACCTGTACGCCTTTATCGACGCCGACCAGGATGGGGTGCTGAGCGAGGCGGAGCTGCGCGATCGCGACGCCCTCACCATATTGGCTGAGGCCAACATTCCTGTGATTGACGACACCGCCGACGGCAGCAAGGGCAGCGGCCTGATGCACCACAAATTTATGGTGATCGATGGCCGCACCGTGGTGACGGGCTCCGCCAACTGGACCTTGAGCGACAACCACGGCGACTTCACCAACCCCGCCAGCCGGGGCAACGCCAACAGCCTGCTGGTGATCGACAGCCCGCCCCTGGCCGAGCGATTTGAGAGCGAATTTAGCCACCTGTGGGGCGATGGCCCCGGCGGGCAGGCCGACAGTTTGTTTGGGCTGCAAAAGCCCCACCGCCCCTCGGCCCTGGTGGCTACGCCGGGCTCGGTGCTGGAGGTGCAGTTTTCGCCCACCTCTAAAACCCAGCCCTGGGCCCAGAGCGTCAACGGGCTGATTGCCAAAACCCTGGGCCAGGCCACCCAGAGCGTGCACCTGGCGCTGTTTGTGTTTTCGGAGCAGGCGATTAGCACCCAGCTGCTGCCGCTAGCCAACCGGGGGGTGCCAATCAAAACCCTGATTGACCCCGGCTTTGCCTACCGCAGCTACAGCGAAGGGCTGGATATGCTGGGCCTCACCCTGCCCGACCACAACTGCAAACGCGACAACAGCGTGCCCTGGCCCCGCCCGATTACCACCGTGGGGGTGCCCACGCTGGCCGATGGCGACAAGCTGCACCACAAGTTTGCGGTGCTCGACGGCAGCATCGTGCTGGTGGGGTCGCAAAACTGGAGTCAGGCGGCCAACACCACCAACGACGAAAACCTGCTGGTGATTCGCAATGCCACGGTGGCGGCTCACTTTGAGCGTGAGTTTCAGCGCCTCTACGACGGGGCCGCGCTGGGGATGACCCCGCCGCTGGAAGCTGCGATCGCAAAGCAGCAGGCGCAGTGCGGCGGGGGGTAGAAACCGCCGGGGCTAGCGCTCAGGGAAGATGCGTGTGGGGCTGGCGGCGCTCTCGCTGCCCCGCAGGCCTGCCCAATTGCTGAGCTGGTCTTGGGCCAGCAGTTCTTCTACATGGGCGGGCTTGAGAGCTAGCCATGCAATCGTTTGCTGCATGCTCCAGCGCCGGTAGTGGGCGATGGCGCGAATCTCGGCCAGGGTGATGCTGGGGGTGCCATGGCTCAGCCAGGCTCTCAGGCTGTGTGAAGGAATCTGCAAGACATTGGCCAGGGCTCTAGGGCTGGGATGATTGGTCAGCTCCAGACGCAGCCAGCTGGCTAACACCTGCACGTTCCACGGATAGTAACTAGTTCCCATTGGTTACAAAAAAACATGATTACGAGGGCTTTTCCATTAGAGCCATAGACACAAGTCAATAGCCAGACACCCACGGACGCGACACAAAAAATTTGTGCGGAGAGAATATTTCTTGTAGCAACCTTGATGGAGGGGTTCGTGAAGTTGTGTGCAAAACATGCATAGACAGCCTGTGCCCCCGGCTAGCAGGATTGTCGCTGGCCCCTTCACCCCACTGCTCAAACCATAAAAGGGCCGAAAATTCGGCTGGCACAACCGCCGTCACAGCAGTTGTGCCGCTGGAACCTCTGCGAATCACCGTGAAATCCTGGCTACTTATATAGCGGTGGCCAGTTCGCTTCGGACATGATGGCGACGGCTATAGGCAGTGACTTAGGCCTCACCCGGCCAGGACAGGCTCCATTCCCCCTATTCCCTGACCAAAAGCGTCCTCAGGACTATCCAAGAGACAGACCCATGGGCGATACTGGGAGAATATCCTGAGGATTGTCCAGAGGATAGCGATGAACCCAGGGGAAATTGATCGGTATCCCGTCAATCAGCTGCAAGACCGCTACAGTGTGGCCCGCAGCGCCGTGTACAAACGCATGGAGCAGTTGGGCATTGCCCCCAAAAAAGTGGGTCAGCGGTCTTACATCAACGCCCAAGAGCTGCACCTGATGGATGAACTCCATCAGTTCATTAATCAGGGGCACAGTGCTGCCGAATTCATCGAAATGCGCGGGCTGCGGCAGCGACAGAACGGCAACGGCTCGCCGGGCGGAGCGGGCAGTGGCTCGGCCCTGGCGACCACCGGCGATTTTGGCGGGCTGATTAGCGCCATCGTTTCAGAGGTGATGAGCCGCGTCGGCATGGGGCCAGAGCCTGACCCGCTGAAGTACTTTGAAACGCTAGAGAATGCAGCGCGCAACGGTTGGCTATTTAGCACCAACGAACTGGCCGGGCTGATAGATATGTCGCCCAGGGAAATTGAGGGGTTTGGCGATCGCTTCGCAGAGGCAGGGTTTGTTTTCAGCCGCGCTGGGTACCGAAAAAATGGCGAGATTGCTTGGAAGGTCGCCAAGCGTTTAAAATAAAAAGACCAGCACTGCAATGCTGGTCTAAATGCAAGTTAGTTGTTTTCTTTTTTTCCTTTGGTGATGTTGGTGGTAGCACTGGCATCACCTCTCTTTTTGGAGGGGCAATGGGTTGTTAGCCGCTCTGGCCTTGGAGTTTGCCAGCGGGAGCTAAACCCACCAGTGGGGGCGATGTCTCCCTGGACCCTTCAACCTTGAGCTTATTCTAGCATGTCCTCAGGACAATCCTCAGGACACAAGAAGAAAATTCCTGAGGACATTCCTGAGGACGATGGCCAGGGGGCTGAAAGACATTTGGGAGAGCACCAGAGCTTAGGCTTAGCTAGAGAGTAGTTGCTTGGCTGAGCTGAAACTGAAGAGCTGCGATCGCATCATACTCCCGCTCAAACACCACCGTCAGGTGCTCGAACACCGGCAAAATCTTCTGGTAGGCCCGCACGTTCTCTGCGATCGGCTGGTGGCGGTAGGTTTCGCCAATCATTGTGGTTACCGCCCCTAGGGAGGGCACCCGGTCCAGGGCGTAGAGGCCCAGCACGGCGGCCCCCAGGCAGGAGCTTTCGTAGTGCTCAGGAATAGTCACCTCGCGGTTAAAGATATCGGCCATCATCTGCCGCCACAGGGGCGACTCGGCAAAGCCCCCCGTCGCCTGCACCAGCGTCGCGGGGCCAGCAAAATCTTCCAGGGCCTTGAGCACCAGGTAGAGGTTGTAGATAATGCCCTCCAGCACCGAGCGCACCAGGTGCGACTTGGTGTGTTTGACGCTGAGGCCAAAGATTGAGGCGCGAGCGTTGGCATTCCACAGGGGCGAGCGCTCGCCCATCAGGTAGGGGTGAAACAGCAGCCCCTCAGAACCGGCGGGCACCGCCGCCGCCATCGTGGTCAACAGGCCGTACACATCTTGGCCCAGGCGTTTGGCGGTGGCCACCTCGGCGTCGGCCAGCTGGTCGCGCACCCAGCGCAGGGCAATGCCGCCGTTGTTGACCGCGCCGCCGATCACCCAGTGGTGCTCAGTGAGGGGGTAGCAAAACAGCCGCTCCTGAGGGTCGGTGATGGGGCGATCGACCACGGCCCGCACCGCGCCGCTGGTGCCCACGGTGACGGCCACCAGCCCTGGCGAAATCGCCCCCACCCCCAGGTTCGACAGCACCCCATCGCTGGCCCCGGCAATGATCGGCGTCTCGACCCGCAGACCCATGGCCTCGGCCATGGCGGGCTTGAGCCCGGTGAGCACGGCGGTGGTGGGCACCAGTTCAGAGAGGGAATCGGGGCTGACTCCGGCGATCGCCAGCGCTCCAGGGTCCCAATCCAGGGTTTCAAGATTCAGCAGGCCCATGGCCGTGGCGATGGAGTGATCGACCACATAGCGGCCCAGCAGCCGATAAAACACGTATTCTTTGATCGAAATAAACCGCACCGCCGACTGAAACAGCTCGGGCTGCTCGTGGCGTAGCCAGGCCAGCTTGACCAGGGGCGACATGGGGTGAATGGGGGTGCCCGTGCGCCGGTAAACCGCGTGGCCATCCATATCGGCCTTGATGCGCTTTTCCCAACCGGCGCTGCGATTGTCGGCCCAGGTGATGCTGCGGGTCAGGGCCTTACCGCTGGCATCGACCAAAATCAGGCTGTGCATGGCCGAGCTAAAGCAGAGGCCCAACACCTGGGAGGGGTTGAGCACGTAGGCTTCCATCAGCTTCTGCACGGTTTTGACCACGGCGGTAAAAATTTCCTCCGGGTCTTGCTCGGCGGTCGCCACGTCGGGGGTGTAGAGGGGGTAGGTGACCAGGGCCTTGCCCACCACTTTGCCCGCCTCGGTAAACAGCACCGACTTGGTGCTGGTGGTGCCGATATCGACCCCGATGATGTAGTTTTGGTCAGCCATGGTGAGGAAGGGTTGATGGGGTGCAGGGATAGTGAGGGCAAACGACCGTTTGCTTCTATAAAAAAAGGCTCACGATCAGCATAATCCCCAGCCCCACTAGGCCAACGATGGTTTCCATCACCGTCCACGATTGCAGGGTTTGTTTTTCGCCACGAATTTGCCCACCAGCCAAAAGCCTGAGTCGTTGACGTGGGAGAGCACGGTAGCACCAGATGCGATCGCAATGACAATCGTCGCCACCATGGGAGCCGAATAGTTGGCTATCTGCACCGCCGGAGCCACCAGGCCCGCCGCCTTACCCTAAGCCTTTTTCCGCAAAGGACTGGTCTACCACCTAGACCCTAGGCCTGCATGGTAGTGGTTTAGCCCCGACCCGACGGTGCGTTGGGCTTCGCCACAACACACCCTACAGCATCGTTTAAT
>DATIVG010000551.1:0-1557 GCA_035466075.1 Nodosilinea sp.
CTGGGTTGGCAGCGCCGGGAGGCGTGATGGTGGTGGTGCTGGGCTGGCTGCTAGGGCTGGGCTGGCTGCTGGGAACGGGCTGGCTGCGCTACCCCCAATGGTTCTCGCGTCATCGCCCGCCATGCTCGACCCCGATGCCCTGCCCATTCCCCCGGTGCTGCGCCACGGTGGCTCGCCCGCGGGCACCTACCACCTGGTGCTTACCCTGACAGACGCCGACGGCCAGCGCCGCACCGTCGCTAGCCTCTACGAAATCACTGACCAGCTCTGCGCGCCGCTGTGGACCCAGCCCCTGCCCCACAGCTACGGCCCCCGCCTCGCTCTGGTCAACGATGCGGGCCTGGTGGTGCTGCTGGATGAATGGATCAATGTGGCCAGCCCCTACGCCATTGTGGTGCTCGACCCCAGGGGCGAGGTAATGGCCCAGCACGGCTTTGACGACATTGTGGCGGCTACCGGTGCCACCCGAGCCGAGGTGGTGGATCGGGCGGCCCAGGGTTTCTGGCTGGGGGGCGATCCCGAGTTCAGCCGGGCAGGGGATCGCCTGTTCATTCCCGCCGCCGGAGGGCGGCTCACCCTCGATCTGACCACCGGCGATCTCACCTTTTAGGCGAGGCTGTGCCGGAGCGCCGGTTTCGGCCACCGCGCCACCGGCCGAGCGAACGCGATATAACGATGAGAGATCGGGTTTGACCGTTGGGCATTGCTGCCCAGGGGTTTCTCCATTCAACCGTTTGCACGGTTCCAGAGTTTTCTGATGTCCTCACGCAGGCAACTACCGCGATATGGCCAAGGGTGAACAAATCTACGTGCTGCGCGACCTGGTGGGGGTGCCGGGGCTCTACCAGCACCACGGCATCGACTGCGGCGACGACACCGTGATCCACTACAGCAAGGCCAGGGAAGAGGCCGAAATTGCCCGCACCAGCTACGCGGCCTTTGCCTGGGGCCAGGCGGTTTACCCCGTGCGGCAGTCGCTGATCTACACCCCTGAGCTGGTGATTGAGCGGGCCAGCAGCCGCCTGGGCGAGCGCCAGTACGATCTGCTGCAAAACAACTGCGAGCACTTCGCCACCTGGTGCACCACGGGCCGCAGCGAAAGCCGCCAGCTGGCCAATTTTGGCCTCCGACTCGACCAGCTCAATCTGCCCGAACTGCGGCGGCTGGCTGAGGGCGAACGCCACAACCCTTCCCCCGCGGTGGCCCGCGCCAATTTTCAAAAGGCCCTGGGCGACATTGCCACCGCCTACAACACCACCCTGGCCGACCAGCAGGCCGCCTACAAGGAGGTCAACGAATGGCACCGGGTGGCCCAAAAGGCCCTGGGCCGCGGCCGCGAAGACCTGGCCAGGGCGGCCCTGCACCGCAAGGTGGCGGCCCAGCGGCGGATTGAAACGCTGACGGCGCAGCTGGGGGAATTGGTGGAGCTGGAGCTGAATTTGCAGCGCAATCGAGCCTTTGTGGAGCGGCAGGGGGGTGGGTTTTGAGTTTTTGGGGATGGGGGAGAGTTTTGAGTTTTGAGTTTTGAATTGTTGGGGATGGGGTGATGGGGGAGAT
>DATIVG010000552.1:0-6608 GCA_035466075.1 Nodosilinea sp.
ATAGATCAATTTTTCGGCCTCGTACTGCCGCCTCATTTTGGATGTAGAAGCAGCTATCTGGCTCGACCGCACGGGCTAGATCTTCACGCTCCAGGGTGAGCGAGCCGAGCTTTCTGACTTCACCGCCGAGTTCGTCTGCGATCGCCTCCACCAAGCTTTCCAGCAATCCCTTCGGTTCTTCGTGCTCTTCTAGCGGTATGCTCAGCTTCAGCACGCCGCGATCGTAGGCAATTCTCCAGGCGCGATCGCCGCCCACCTCGGCCATCAGGGCCGTATAGGTAGCCCAACTCCCCCCCCGCATGATGATGGGGGGGGAAGGGTGGGTCGGCGAAGGTGGGCGGGTTGCTACCATGGAGCCAGAAAAATATGTCTCCAGCTTAGCGCGATCGCCCCAGGGGTCAGTGTTTGACCATCTCCCCTGGGGCCCATTTGCCGGGCTACCCGAGAGTGCTTTCAACGGGAAGTGGGTAGCTCAAGTCCGCTAGGACTCAAACCCAAAATCCCAGACGATTGGCTCCCAACCGTAGGCTTCGCCCTGGGCGCGCACGTGGCCGAGGCCGGGGAAGGGCATGTGGGGCACCAGCAGCTGACGGCGATCGTCCACAACGGTGTCCAGCAGCTGTTTGCGCGTGGCCACGCCCTGGGTGGGGTCGGTGTCAAACACCACTTCCCAGTCGGGGTTCTCCAGGTTGAGGGGGTCGCTAAAGAACACGTCCCCCGTGGCCAGCAGGCTGTCGTCGCCGGAGGTGATCAGGTACGAGGCCTGGCCGGGGGTGTGACCCACCGACGGCACCGACACCACGCCAGGGATAATCTCGTCGCCGAGGGCAAAGCGGGTGGTGCGATCTGCGATCGCACCCAGCCACTCCTGCGCCACGCCCACCAGCGTCGCCTGCGTTTCCGCATCCGTTAGGGTGTTGGGCATTGCTACCGTCGGCGCGGTCCAAAAATCCCACTCTGGTTCAGAGATGTAGTAGCTGGCATTGGCAAACACCGGGTTGCCGCTGTCATCCAAAATGCCGCCGATGTGGTCGGGGTGGGCGTGGGTAATGATGACGGTGTCAATGGTGTCAGGGGCGATACCCGCCGCTGCCAGGTTGCTGGCCAGGTAGCCCACCGTGGGGCCAAAGGTGTTGCCCGCTCCGGTGTCGATCAGCACCCGGTGCTCATCGGTCTCCAGGTACAGCACGTTGAGGTGGGCCAAGACATTTTCCGTTGACAGAAAGTTGTCTGCCAGGGCCGCCGCCGCCGCCTCGGGGTCCACATTGGGCACAAAGAAACCCACCGGAAAAGTCAGCGTACCGTCGCTGACCACCGTGGCTTTGTAGTCGCCAACGGAGAAACGGTAGGCCGTGGCATTGGTGGGGGTGGCCCGTTCCACAGCGGGTTCAGACTGGGCCAGGGCCGTCAACGACTGCCCGCTCAGCCAAAGGGAAACGCCCAGGGCTAGCGCCGCGACCAGGGCCATCAGACTCCATCGCCTCAGGCCCCATCGCTTTAGGCCCCACTGCGTTGAGCGCTTTGCAGCAGCTAAAAAATTGGGCACGTATCGTCTCCTCAATACAATGTCAGGCTTCGATCGGGGAATATCTCCCCCCTATCCTCATTAATGGTAGAGCAGGAGGGATAGAGCAAGAGGGATAGAGCAGGGGGTTTGCCGCCGCCTGCCACTGACTTAGGATGGGGTTAGCGATCGCCCCCGATCTTTCGCCACCGATCATGCGCCCCCGATCATCGCCCCACCTCGCCAGGAGAGGTAGCCCATGCCGCCTGGCCGCATCAATTCTCGATTTTGTCACGCAAAAATTGCCCTAGATTGCTATGTTTCAGGCGACGCGGCAGCGACTGGCGCTTTGGTATACGGCGGTAACGGCGGTGCTGCTGCTGCTGTTTGCCAGCGGCTTTTATCTCTACGTGCGCACTACCCTGGTGGAGCGGGTCGATGACACCCTCAACCACGTAGTGGAGATTGTGGAACGCTCGCTGGTGATTGAGCCCGCCATCGAAGCCGACCGGGTATTTGCCACCTTCAATGCCCCTGGGGAGGCCGACGGCCCGCCGGTGCGGGTCAATGTGGAGGCCAGCTTTCGCGACAACGCCCGCGCCGTCGAAGACGACCACATCGACCTGGAATGGTTTGGCCCCGGTGGCCAACTGCTGTGGTCCACCTTTACAGAGGTGAACCCGGTGCCCCTGCACGTCAACCCAGCGGGGGAAACCGTGCGGGTGGGCGAAGAAACCGTGTTTCGCCAGATCACCGAGCGGGTGCAGGATCACGGCCAGGTGTTGGGCTATCTGCGGGTCAGCCACCCCTGGTTTGAGGTGACCAAGCCCAGCCGTCGGCTAATTGTGGATTTGGCCCTGGGCACCAGTCTGATGGTGGGGGCGGTGGCGGCGATCGGCTGGCTGCTGTCGGGCATCGCCATGGCCCCGGTGCGCGACTCCTACCAGCAGCTCAAGCAGTTTACCGCCGATGCCTCCCACGAGCTGCGCAACCCAATTGCCGTGATCCAGACCAATGCCCAGGTGGCACTGTCGGATCCAAACCCTGACGTAGACATTCAGCAGAAGCAGTTTCAGGTGATCGAGCGGCTCACCCGGCGGCTGGGGCGGCTAGTGGATGATCTACTGTTTTTGGCCCGCCAGGAGAGTGGGCTGATTGCCCTGGCACCCGCTTCGGTGAGTTTGGAGGGGCTGCTGGAGGAGGTACTGGAGGAGCAGCAGGTAATGGCCGACGAACGCCAGATTACCCTGCGGGTGAGCGGGGCTGACCATAGTGCTGGCAAACAGCGGTCTAAATCGGCGGCGGCGCTGGCCGTTCCCCCCACCGCCAGCTCCACGATTTTGGGCGATCCCGGCCAGCTCACCCGGCTGTTTACCAACCTGATCAGCAATGCGGTGCAGTACACCCCCGACGGCGGCACCGTGACCGTGCAGGTGAAGCCCACCAAGCACCAGGGCCAGCCGGGGGTGCAGGTGACGGTGCAGGACACCGGGGTGGGCATGGATGGTGAGGCGCTGGCCCACGCCTTTGATCGGTTTTATCGGGCTGACCCGTCGCGGCTGCGCAACGGCGACCAGGGGACGGGGCTGGGACTTGCGATCGCAAAGGTCATCGTCGACACCCACCGGGGCCACATTCACCTCGACAGTCAGCCAGGGCAGGGGACGGTGGTGACGGTGGTGCTGCCGCAGGGGGGGCGGGGAGTGGGGGAGTAGGGGAGTGGGGGAGTAGGGGGGTGATGGGGGTGATGGGGGTGATGGGGGAGATGGGGGAGATGGGGGAGATGGGGGTGAGTTTTGAATTTTAAGTTGAGGTCGGGCAGTGGGCGGGTTTAGACCCGGGATAGATGGGTGGAGGGGCGGGTCATTTTACGCTAGGTGCCAATTGATAGGCTGCCTATCGGTAACAGCGGCGGTTGCGAAATATCAACGGAGATTAAGCGCTCCGGCTGGTTTTGCAAAAGGAGGTTAAGATCACTTGAGGTTATTCTTGCTTGGCCAAATCTGTGCTCAGCCCAATCGGCACGCGGCCAAGCCTGTAAAGATGGCGGCTCACCATGGCAACTCCTGCGCCCCTCAGGTTCTAGCATCGCCAGTTTTGGCCTGCGATCCCCATGGGTCTTAGCCGCGTCTTTCAGACCTAGCCCCACACCTCAAAACCCCACTCAGGCCATGATCCCCGGCCTCCCAAGTTTTTTCTAGCCCTGATTTTTTGAGCAGATGCAATGCCCTGCCGCCGCCAGTAGGCGCTGCTGCCAGGTTTGCAGACTGCTTCGATAGCGTCCTCACTGTTATTTCCTTTTCCTATGGCTGACTCTCTCCAGCATTCGGCGTTGCAGACTGGTTCTGCGGCTCACAGCGCCTATGACGGCCCCCACGACGGGCTGATCCCCGCCGTGAGCACGGGGGTGTTTGTCTGCGTTCACGGGCACTTTTACCAGCCGCCCCGCGAAAACCCCCACCTCGACGCCATCGAGAAGCAGCCCAGCGCCAGTCCATTTCACAACTGGAATGAGCGCATTCACCACGAGTGCTATCGGCCCAACGCCTACGCCCGCATTCTCAACAACCGGGGCGAGGTGGTGCGCATCGTCAACACCTTTGAGTACATCAGCTTCAACATTGGCCCCACCCTGCTGAGCTGGATGGAGCGCCACGACCTGGAGACCTACCAGCGCATCATCGACGCCGACCGCAACAGCTGCGCCCGGCTCAACGGCCACGGCAATGCGATCGCCCAGGTCTATAACCACATCATTTTGCCCCTGGCCAACCCGCGCGACCAGGTCACCCAGGTGCGCTGGGGCATCGAAGACTTTCGCCGTCGCTTTGGCCGCCAGCCCGAGGGCATTTGGCTGGCCGAAACCGCCATCGACTACCCCACCCTCGATGTGCTCCACGCCGAGGGCATCAAGTTCACCATTTTGGCCCCGTCGCAGGTGCAGCGCTGCCGCCCGCTGGTCAGCTACAACGGCGAGCGCGACAGCTGGCAAGAGGTGGGCGGCGGCCAGATCGACCCCAGCCGCCCCTACCGCTGTTTTCTCAAGCACGGCGACGGCAGCCCCGATCCCAGCCGCTACATCGACATTTTCTTCTACGACGGCCCGATCTCCCGCGACATGGGCTTTAACGATGTGCTGAGTTCCTCCCAGCACTTTGCCGGACGCATCGGCCAGGCCATCCACGGCGATCACCGCCCCTTTCAGCTGATCTCAGTGGCCACCGACGGCGAAACCTTTGGCCACCACCGGGGCGGGGCCGAAAAAGCGCTGGCCTACGCCGTCACCGAGGAGTTTCCCCACCAGGGCTGGACGGTGACCAACTACGCCCACTACCTGGCCACCCACCCGCCCACCTGGGAAGCCGAGCTCAAGCCGGTCACGGCCTGGAGCTGCTCCCACGGCGTTGACCGCTGGCAGGATGACTGCGGCTGTGGCGGCGGCGGCGTCTGGCACCAGCAGTGGCGGCGGCCCCTGCGCGACACCCTCGACTGGCTGCGCGACCAGCTGGTCGCCGTCTACGAACAGCACGGTGCGCCCCTGCTGCGCGATCCCTGGGCGGCGCGCAATGCCTATGTGGCGGTGATGGGCGATCGCAGCCCCGAGAGCCTCGACGCCTTTTTTGCCACCCACCAGACCCACAAGCTGTCGGCCATCGAGCGGGTCACGGCCCTGCAACTGCTAGAAATGCAGCGCCACGCCCTGTTTATGTACACCAGCTGCGGCTGGTTTTTTGAAGAACTCTCTCGCCCCGAGGGCACCCAAATTTTGCGCTACGCCGCCCGCGCCATGGAGCTGGCTGGCGAAGTGGCGGGGATCGCCCTAGAGCAGGAGTTTGTCAAGCGCCTTGGCCACGCCCCCAGCAATGTGGACGAATTTGTCACCGGGGCCGGGGTCTACGATGCGCTGGTCAAACCCTCTCGCATTTCCCTGGAGCAGGTGGTGGCCCACTACGCCATGGGGTCGCTGTTTACCGACTACCACCGCGAGCAGAGCATCTACTGCTACACCGTCGAGCAGCAGGACTACCGCCGCCAGCGCCTGGGGCCGATTTCCCTGGCGGTGGGCCTGGTGGAGATCACCTCGACCATCACCCGCGAAAGCCTCAGCCTCGCCTTTGCGGTGGTACACCTGGGCGGCTGGGACTTTCACTGTGGGATCGCAGGGGTGCGATCGCGCCTCGACTACACCCAGGCCAAAGCCGCCGTATTTGAGAGCCTCAGCCAGGCCAGCGCCGCCCAGGTCATCCTCGCTATCAACAGCGCCTTTGGCCCCCGCACCTACGGCCTGCAAGACCTATTTGCCGAAGAGCGCCACCGCATGATGGGCCTGCTCTCCCAAGACACGCTGCTGCGCCTCGACCAGCTCTACGCCCAGGTCTACCGCGACAACTACGGCGTGTTGCGCGCCTTTCACCGCGACGGCCTGCCTGTGCCCCGCGAGCTGCAAGTCGCCGCCGACATCGCCCTCAGCCACCGGGCCATGGAAGTGCTCCAGTCCCTTGAGCGCGAAACCAGCGACCCCACCGCCAACCCCCTGCGCCAGGGCGAAGACTACCTCAACGAGCTAGAGGCGATCGCCACCGAGGCTAGCACCTGCAACGCCTCCCTGTCGCTGACCGCCGCCAAACCCATGCTGGAGCGGCTGATTGGCCGCTCGGTGTGGCAAATCCTCAACCAGGAGCCCACCGAATCCCTCGCCGCCGATGTGGACTGGCTGGGGCGGCTCGTCAAACTCGGCCAGCAGCTGTCTCTAGGCCTCTCCCTAGAGCGCCCCCAGGAGCTGTACTACCAGCACCTCAACCGCCAGGTGTTTGCTCTGCTCAAACAGGCAGCGGTGTCGAGAAAACCGCTTGGCCAAGACAGCCGCGCCCAGGTCAACGACATTCTCCGCCTCGGCGAATACCTGTCAATGGATGTGGGAGCCGTGCTGAAAGCATTGGATCACCTTGATCCCGGTCGGCCTGCATAAAAGGGCCGACATCAATATGAGCGGCAAAGACTCAACCGATACCTCTCGAACTAATTGGGCGGCACTAGAGTCAATGGAGGATGAAGGAATTGATTATTCCGACATTCCTCCTTTGACGGAAGAGTTTTTCGAGAA
>DATIVG010000553.1:0-4669 GCA_035466075.1 Nodosilinea sp.
CGCACCGAGCCGTTGGCTTCCTGGTAGTTTTCTAGAATGGCGGCCATGGTGCGGCCAATGGCCAGGCCCGAGCCGTTTAGGGTGTGCACGTACTGGGTGCCCTTTTGCCCCGCCGACTTAAAGCGAATGTTGGCCCGGCGAGCCTGAAAATCTAAGCAATTTGAGCAGCTGGAGATCTCGCGGTAGTTCTCCGAGGAGGGCATCCACACCTCGAGGTCGTAGGTTTTGCAGCTGGAGAAGCCCAGGTCGCCGGTGCACAGGGCCAGCACCCGGTAGGGCAGCTTCAGCTTTTGCAAAATGTCTTCGGCATCGGCCACCAGCGCCTCAAGCTCGTCAAAGGAATGGTCGGGGTGAACGAACTTGTACATCTCCACCTTGTTGAACTGGTGAAGGCGAATCAGGCCGCGGGTGTCTTTGCCGTAGCTGCCGGCCTCGCGGCGAAAGCAGGGGGTGTAGGCGCAGTAGCGAATGGGCAGCTGGTCGGCGGCGAGAATTTCGTCGCGGTGCAGGTTGGTGAGGGGCACCTCGGCGGTGGGGGTGAGCCACAGGTCGTCGTGGCGACACTGAAAGCTCTCTTCGGCAAATTTGGGCAGCTGGCCCGAGGCGGTCAGGGCGGCTGAGTTGACCAGGTAGGGAGGGATGACTTCGTAGTAGCCCGCTTTGGTGTGGCGGTCGAGCATAAATGAGATCAGGGCTCGCTCCAGGGCGGCTCCGGCCCCCATCAGGGCGACAAAGCGGCTTTGGGCAATTTTTTCGGCGGCGCGCTTGAAGTCTAGAATGCCAAGGGTTTCGCCAATTTCCCAGTGGGGTTTGGCGGGGTGCTGGGGCAGGTACTCGTCGCCCCAGCGGCGCACTTCTACATTCTCGGTTTCGTTTTTGCCCACCGGGGTGGAGTCGCTGGGCAGGTTGGGAATCGCCAGCAGAATGGCCTCAATCTGGGCCTTAATCTCGCGTTCCTGGGGTTCTAGGGTTTGCAGCTCGGCCTTGACCTGGTTGCCTTCGTCCTTGAGGGCGGCGACTTCCGGGCCGTTGGGGGCAGCGCCAGCTTTGATGGTTTGGCCGACTTGCTTGCCGATTTCGTTGCTGCGGGCCTGGAGCTGCGATCGCACCGTCTCCAGCTGCCGCTGCTGCTGATCTAGCTCCAGCAGCGGGGCCAAATCGTACTCGCCTCGCTTGCTGAGAGCAGTCTGCACCCGCTCCGGATTTTCTCGTATTTGCTTAAGATCCAGCACAGCAATCCTCTACAACGTGGCCCTCGGGCAACGGGTTAAACCCACACCAAGAGAATAGGATATCAGCAAACGACAAACGCCTTAGCCACCAGCAGATGAGCCGCAGGTGGGGGAGTCAGTGACCCGAGCTCCCCCACCCGCCCTCAGCTAAAACACCTGCTCAATCTCAGCGATCTCAGGAATAAACTCCCGCAGGCGGCGCTCAATGCCCATGCGCAGCGTCATCGCCGAGCTGGGGCAGGAGCCGCAGGCCCCCTGCAAGCGAAGTTTCACCACCGGGCCATCAATTTCGACCAGCTCCACATTGCCGCCGTCGGCGAGCAGATAGGGACGCAGCTCGTCTAAAACCTGCTCCACATTGGGGGCAGTAAGGGCAAGGGTTTCCATGGAATATATCCGCCTAACACGTTGTGAACTATCTCCATTCTAGGGATTTTGCCCCCAAATCAAAGCACCCCATCGAGCCATTTCCGCCCCCAGAGCCAGCTATCGCTCAATCACGGCTCAGTCACCCCAATAGTGGATCCCCTCAAGCACCTTCGGCAGGCCACCCTTCAGGCCGTCACCCCAGCCATCTCAAGCCGGGCAGAAAACCGGCCATACCTCCCCCCAAATTTCGCTAAAAGCCAGGAATTTCAAGGCGTTTCCGCTTCTCATTTCTTCACGGTGGCCCGTCCTCTTTTTGCCTAGACTGAACCTTAGATAGTCAAGCTTTAAACACAAAATTGTCTCGTTCTTCTTGATATCGCACCGATCAGCCCCTTAAGGAAGCCCTCTATGCCGTTTACCCTCGATTCAGCCCGCAATATTTTTCCCAGCACCCTGACAGCCGATGCTGTCCCCGCCACCATTGCCCGTTTCACTCAGCTCAGCGCCGAAGATCAGCTCGCCCTAATTTGGTTTGCCTACCTCGATATGGGCAAGGGCATCACCATTGCCGCCCCGGGTGCAGCCAGCATGCAGTTTGCTGAGGCCACCATGAATGAAATTCGGGCCTTGTCATTCCAAGAGCAGTCTCAAGTCATGTGCGACCTGGCCAACCGGGCCGACACCCCCATTGGCCGCACCTACTCCACCTGGTCGCCCAACATCAAGCTGGGGTTTTGGTACAAGCTGGGGCAGTGGATGGAAGAGGGCTTCGTAGCGCCCATTCCTGAGGGGTACCAGCTGTCGGCCAATGCCTCAGCGGTGCTGCAATCCATTCGCAACCTAGAGTCGGGTCAGCAGATCACCGTCCTGCGCAACGCCGTCGTTGACATGGGCTTCGACCCCAAGCAAATGGGTTCCTACACCCGCGTTGCCGAGCCCGTCGTGCCCCCCCAAGACGTTGCCCAGCGCCGCCAGGTCACCATTGAGGGTGTCACCAACCCCACCGTGTTGGCCTACATGAACAACCTCAACGCCAACGATTTCAATGCCCTAATTGAGCTGTTCACAGACGACGGTGCCCTCCAGCCCCCGTTCCAGCGGCCCATTGTGGGCAAACCCAATGTGCTCCGCTTTTTCCAAGAAGACTGCCAAAACCTCAACCTGATTCCTGAGCGCGGGGTAGCCGAGCCTGCCGACGACGGCTTTACCCAGATCAAGGTCACCGGGAAAGTGCAAACCCCTTGGTTTGGGGCCGGGGTGGGCATGAATATCGCCTGGCGCTTTTTGATCAACCCCGAGGGCAAAATCTTTTTTGTCGCCATTGACCTGCTGGCCTCGCCCAAGGAACTGTTGAATCTGGTCCGCTAGACCGGGGTTGCTACATCCCAGCCAGTTAAATCTGGTTTATCGGTCAATGCGGTAGGCCTATTAACCCAACCTCTCTGCGCGGAGGGGTTGGGTTAATTATGAGAGTTTGCAAAACTCTGTAATATATCCTTAATATAAGAAAGAGATATACACCGTTGCTGGCCCGTGGGCCCTGGGGGCTACCTATCGCTGCGACTGGCTCTACATCTCTGACTTGGCCTTCTGGCTCGGCCTATGGCGGTTTAGCCATGGCTGCTGAGCAAACGGTTGTTCGGCAGAGGATCAGACAGCCCTCTGAGTGAAGGTCATAGCGGTTTTCAGCAACTCTTTTCACCCGTTTAACAATGCAGACCACCGAACTCCAGTGGACCGCCCAAGAGCAGTCCATCGCCAAGGCCGCCTTTACCAAGGCCTACGAGCGAGAAATTCAGGCCCTGGTGCAAACCGTTCGCGCCCAGGCCAGTTCCCTAGCTGGCACTGAAGATATCTGGCATCTGCATGACTTTCTCAGCGCTCGCCGCCACGAGCTAGACGGCAAATACGACGACCGCGAGGCGGCCCTGCTCTTTGTGTTTGCCGATTTGGTCAAAGAAGGCTGGCTCAGCCTGGAGGATTTAGACGGTCTTCACGCCCTCAAGCTCTCTAAGATCGCGGCTCTGACCCGCATGATGTAAGGCCCAACCGGACCTGAACAGGCAAGCCTGCGGCTCAAAAACTGGCGGCCTCTATGGCTTGGCCGCTCCCAGGGGCAGGGTGCCTGATGCCCCCAGGGCCTCAGGCTGAACAACCATCCAGACACAAACAAGGCCAAACACAAAGAAGGGAGAAGCAAGTATCTTGTTCCTCCCTTTTTTACTTATTCAGTTTTTGCAGATGGAGGAGAACCTACATCAAGCCGATCTGAGACAGAATGCCCTGGCCGGTGATGAACTCGGTAGCGACGCCGATCACAAAGCCCAGCATAGCCAGACGGCCATTCCAGGTTTCTGCAAAGTTTACAAAGCCGAACTTGTTTTCGTTGGTTTCCATGGTGGATATCTCCTAAGTTATGAGAGGGGCAGAAATCAATATCCTGTTACTTAACGTAACATAGGTTTTCGGGACTGTGGGTCTAAAAACGATGACTTTACCTAAGGCATAGGATTGACCCTGGCTATGATGAAGTGCCTCAGTCCCAGGGTAGAGCCAAACTACAGGTTGGTTAGCCAGGTGACAATGCCGTTGCCCGTGAGCGCCTCAAATAGCACCGCCGATACAAACCCAACCATGGCCAGGCGGCCATTGAGCTTTTCGGCGTACTCGTTGAAACCAAACTGCTGGCTGTCATCGACGTAGACCTTGGGCTCGACGGCGTAGTTGTTTAGGCGGCCGCCGTCTTCCGTGGTGTATCCGTTGGTGGTCATAGGGCTTTCCTGTAGTGTTTTGGCTATCTATTGCCTCACCTCTCAATTGTAACGCATTGCAAACAAGTATTGCAAAATCTGTAACAATTTGGCGCATTGGTTGCCGATGGACAAAGTTTTGTGCTTAGTGACACTGTCCGCTGGCGGCGAGTCCCAGGGCGGTGGAATGCTCCAGGGGCAGGGCGCAGTGGCACCATAGGAGCGCAGGCTAGCGGAATGACGGCATGACTTTAATTGATTTACAGAACAGCACGGTACTGGTGACGGGGGCGGCGCAGGGCATTGGTGCCGCCATTG
>DATIVG010000554.1:0-15421 GCA_035466075.1 Nodosilinea sp.
CCCGGCTGGCACATCTGCTGAATCAACTCGGGAAGCGCGGAATCGGCCATAACTTGCCTACAAAAGCCCTACCTAACAACATAAAGGGGCTGGAGAATCAATTCCCCAACCCCACCGGCAGCCCCAGCGGGCTCCCATCAACTCCCAGCACGAGAGCTCTAGGATCGCCTACTCAGCCGCAGCAGCCGTAGTCACCGTCGATTCGCCATCGGCGTTGCGACCCTGGAGCACCGTAGCAATGGTCTGGGTTTGATCCCCAGCCACCACGGCCCCCTCGGGCAGCACCAGGTCGGCAACGGTTAGCGAATCCCCCAGGCCCAGACCAGACACATCCACATCAATGCTCTCGGGAATATCGATGGCCTTACACTTAACGGTGACCTCGTTCACTTCAGTGTTCAACACACCGCCGTCGTTTTTAACGCCAACGGGCTCACCCACAAAGTTCAGCGCCACACCCACTTCCACAGCATCCTGGGCCTTGACCGCAAAAAAGCTGAGGTGGTACACGGTCTTTTTCCAGGGATGCGCCTGTACTTCCCGCAGCAGCGCTTTGCCGTTCCAGGGCATGTCTGGAATTTGCAGGTCAATCATGGTGTTATTGACAGCAGCCTTGCGCAGCAGCACGTCAGCATCCTTCTGAGTGACAGTCAGCGAGACCGACTCAGTCCCCTGGTGTCCGTAGAGCACCACCGGCAGCAAACCTTCCCGGCGCAGAGCGTTGGGCTTAGCTTTTGAATCGCGTGCTTTGCACTCAATAGTCAGTTCCATCGGAAAAATCCCCCCGTTAGTAAACTTGTAAAAAACGAAACATCTCGCGGCTCTGCCCTAGGCCACCTGCGATTCACCATTTCCGTAGAGCAGCGCCCGCTTCGGCCCATGAATGGGGTCTTCTACGATGATGGTTTGATCACGGCTAGCCCCCAGCGACACAATCGCAATGGGCACCTCCATCAGCTCCGCCAAAAACTTGAGGTAGTCTAGGGCAGCTTTGGGCAAGTCGCTCAGGGAGCGGCAGTGGTCGGTGGGCTGTTTCCAGCCGGGCATGGTCTTGTAGATGGGCTGGCAACGGCTAAAAGCGTCGGCATTGGCCGGCAGCTCTTCACAGCGGGCACCATCTAGCTCGTAGGCCACACATACCTGGATCTCGTCCACATCATCTAGCACATCGAGCTTTGTGATGGCTAGGCAGTCAAGCCCATTGATGCGCACGGCGTAACGACCAATTACCGCATCGAACCAGCCGCAGCGGCGACGGCGACCCGTGGTGGTGCCAAACTCAGCCCCCCGAGTGCAGAGCAGTTCCCCCACCCCGCCGGTTAGCTCAGTGGGAAAGGGCCCTTCTCCAACCCGAGTAGTGTAGGCCTTGGCCACCCCAATCACCCGGTCAATCACCGTAGGGCCAATACCGGTGCCGATACAGGCCCCCCCAGCCACAGGGTTAGAGGAGGTGACGTAGGGATAGGTGCCGTGATCCAGGTCGAGCAGCGTGCCCTGGGCACCCTCAAACAAGACGTTTTTACGCTGGCGAATAGCCTGATAGACGTGCAGCGAACTATCGATAATGTGAGGACGCAGTCGCTCAGCATATTCGATATACTCATCTATCACAGCGGCTGGATCCAGAGGCTCTAGATCATAAAGCTTTTCGAGAATGCCGTTTTTATACTGAATGGTCCACTCCAGCTGCTTGCGTAGCCGGGTGTAGTCCATCAGATCGATAATGCGAATGCCAATGCGCTCGGACTTGTCCGCGTAGGTGGGGCCAATACCGCGCTTAGTGGTGCCAATTTTGTGGTTGCCCCGCCGTTCCTCCGCGGCCTGATCAATCAGGCGGTGATAGGGCATGGTGACGTGGGCAGCGTTGGAAATAAAGAGATTTTTAGAGGAAATCCCTAGCTCCTCAAGCTTATCGAGCTCGCCAATCAGCGCTTTAGGGTCGATAACGGTGCCGCTGCCAATCACGCACTCGGTATCGGGGTAAAGAATGCCGGAGGGAATCAGGTGCAGCTTGAAGGTCTGATCCTTGACAACGACGGTATGACCCGCATTGACGCCACCCTGATAGCGCACAACTACGTCTGCTGAGCGACTCAGCAAATCGGTAATTTTGCCCTTACCTTCGTCGCCCCACTGGGCGCCAATTACTACAACGTTTGCCAAGGGAATTCAGGCCCTAAAGTTCACACAAATTCCCATTATCACTAGGGGAATGTCATTGTGTCAACTCAGCTTTACGGGCCTAGACAGTGACAGGGGCACCGAGGGGCCTCACCCGACGCAAATTAAATGCATTTAACCTTATACCCAATTAGTAAAATATGCGATAGAACGTAATGAACGCTGGTTTACATTTCTTTAGATTTTCTTCAAAGTTTGCGAGCAGGGCCCTGGCCCACCCACTCAACCCTAACTAAGGCGGAGGTTGCCATGAGTCTATACGCTGAACTACACCGCCACCTGGGCGGCTCGGTAGTCCCTCGGGTGCTGTGGCGCTACTTCGAGCGCAATCGCCCTGACCTATCGGGTCAATTTGCCGATTACGCCGCGTTTGAGCAGTTTTACACCCGACCTCGCAATACCCTGGCCGAGTACCTGGAGTTGCACACTCTGGTAGAGAGTGTACAAACCCACGAGGCGCTGCCCTATTTTGTTTATCGCTTGATTCGCGGAGCCTACATTTTTGAGAATCTCGCCTATCTGGAGCTGCGCTACACCCCTTACCTGCGTACCCCTGAGCACCTGCCCCAGCATCAGCGCATCGAAGCCATGGCCGAAATTGTGGAGATTGTCGGTCGGGCCAGCGAGCAACCTGAGTACCCGATTGTGACGAAGCAGATTCTCTGCATGCACTCTAAGCTGCCCCACGAGGTTAACCGGGCCATTGTCGAGCTAGCCGGACAGTACCCGCAGTACGTATGTGCCATAGATGTGGCCGGTGGTGACGCGAACTACGGCGAACGCATTGACGAGTTTACCCAACTCTACCAGCGCGCCCAGGATCTGGGCCTCAAGACTACGGGCCACCTCTACGAAACGGTGGAAGGTGATCACCCCAAGCTGTTGCCCTACCTGATGCGGATTGGCCACGGCATTCAAATTCCCCTGCGGCATCCGGAGTTGCTGCCGGCGGTGGCAGCTAGGGGACAATGCCTGGAAGTATGCCCCACCACCTATCTCAAAACCGGTACGCTGCAAGAGATTAGCCAGCTTAAGGTGGTGTTTGATCGCTGCTTTGAGGCAGGCGTAGACATTGCGATTTGCACTGACAACGCGGGGCTGCACAACGTGCGACTGCCCTTTGAGTACGAAAGCCTGCTAACCCACGATGTGATTGGCTTCGAAGAATTGCAAGCCTGCCAGGAGGCGGCCTTTCGCCATGCTTTTGCCTGGCCCCACAGTCAGCCCCCGGCAACTCTGCTGACCGATATGTTGCAGCTGCCCACCAAGCTGCATCCTGTGGACAGCAATGGAGTGCTGACCCTGTCTTAGCTGGTGCGGCTGGCAGACTTTTGGTGCTGCTAGCCGCACCAGCTAAGCTCTGATCAATCTAAAAAAGGGCTCAGACAAGTTTGTCTGAGCCCTTTTGATATCTAGCGGGGCATGGCTGATAACAGCCATGCCGCTGCTAAATTAGCCTTGGCTATTAGTAACCACCGCGGGAGAAGCTGTCGCCACCGCCACGACGACCACCACCACCGAAGGAACCACCGCCACCGCTGCGATCTTCGCGGGGCTTGGCTTTGTTGACTTTGAGGTCGCGTCCCATCCACTCAGCACCGTCAAGGGCTTCAATGGCGGCGGCTTCTTCGGCATCGGCAGCCATCTCGACGAAGGCAAAGCCGCGCATGCGACCCGTCTCACGATCGGTGGGTAGCTGAACCCGCTTCACAGAACCGTACTCTGCAAACACTGAAGTCAGGTCTTCAGTGGTAGCGTCATAGGACAGGTTGCCTACGTAAATTGACATAGTTTGTCTCCAAAAATTAAAGGATGTGTAGAGCAAAATTTCGGAGAGAAGACTGTCAATGGAAAAACGGAAAAATTCGTTAGTACTAGAAACAAATGCTGCTAACCGATCTCTATATCTCTGGGGATACCCTAGCATGTTTGAAAAGGTGGTGGAGCGTTGAGAGGGTAAAATCACCGAAAAAACTGCTCCAAAGTCCCCGACCGGAGGTATCAGGTAGTCTTTAGCACCTTTCTTGTGAAGTTTTGTGTCTTTGCCAGCGGCGGCGGTGGGGCGGTCGGCCTTTGAGCATTGCCGTGAGAGAATGAGTGTTTAATTGAGACTTAATGTATGCCCGCTGCTTATATTGAAAATGAAGCCGAGTTTGATGCGCTTTTAAGTGCAGAGTCAGTGTTTGTGGTCGACTGTACGGCGGCCTGGTGTGGCCCCTGCAAGCTCGTGGCACCCCTGATGGATCAGCTAGCCGACGAGTACGGCGATCGGGTCAAGGTATTCAAGCTAGATCTGGATGCTAACCAGGCGGTGGCCAAGCGGTACGCGATTCGCAGCATTCCTGCGGTGATGTTTTTTAGCCAGGGTGAGGTGGCAGAAACCCTGGTGGGCGCTAAGAAGTACGACGAGTACAGTGACACCCTGGGCAAGTACCTGGGCTCCTGAGCCAGTGCCTGGTGGTTGGAAATGCGTCTGGTTCGGATGACCGGGAGACGCAGTTGAGAGTGAAGTGAGATCGGGGGCAGAGCTAACAACTAGGTGTTGGCGCTGCCCCTTGGGCGATCGGGGCCCGTCGCTAGCCGGCTGCTTGAGGCCCTCACCATGGGTTGACAATGAGCGGCTCAATGGCTGGGCAGCTGGCTGCATCTAGCTTAATTTTTCTGAGTTGGGGCTTCCAGAGCCTTCGAGTAGATCTTGGGCAGATCTGGAGCAGATATTGCTGGAGGGTGGGCTCTAGCGCCTGCCTGGCAGCGCGGTGGGGCCGGGGGCAAAGATCTAGGCAGAACGCTCACACCCCCGTAGACTGAGACCTAGGATTACACCAACGGCAGGGCGATATGGAAATTCTTTTTGTGGCAGCGGAGGCGGCGCCCCTGGCTAAGGTTGGCGGCATGGGCGACGTGGTGGGGTCGCTGCCCAAGGTGCTGCGCAAGATGGGTCACGATGTGCGCATTTTTATGCCCTACTACGGTTTTTTGCCTGACAAGGTCGAGATTCCGGAGGAGCCGGTGTGGCAGGGCACCGCAATGTTTAACGACTTTGCGGTGTATGAGACTACGCTGCCCGAATCTGACGTGCCGGTGTATCTGTTTGGGCACCCGGCCTTTGACCCCAGGAAGGTCTACGGTGGCGACGATGAGGCCTGGCGGTTTACGTTTTTTGCCAACGGGGCCGCTGAGTTTGCCTGGAACTACTGGAAACCGCAAATTATTCACTGCCACGACTGGCACACGGGCATGATTCCGGTGTGGATGCATCAGTCGCCGGACATTGGCACAGTGTTTACCATTCACAACTTGGCCTACCAGGGGCCTTGGCGGTGGGAGCTAGAGCGCATTACCTGGTGCCCCTGGTATATGCAGGGGCATAACACCATGGCGGCGGCGGTGCAGTTTGCCGACCGCGTGAACACGGTGTCGCCGACCTACGCTCGACAAATTCAAACCGCAGACTATGGTGAAGAGCTAGAGGGGCTGCTGTCGTTTATTAGCGGCAAGCTGACGGGGATTCTCAACGGGATTGATGACGAGTCCTACGACCCCGGCACTGACAAGTACATTGTTAAGACGTTTGGCCCCGACAGCCTGGAGAACCGCCGCGCCAATAAGGTGGCGATTCAGGAGGAGCTGGGTCTGGAGGTGAACTCGAAGGCGTTTTTGGTGGGCCTGGTGGGTCGCCTGGTGGAGCAAAAGGGGCTGGACCTGATTTTGCAAATTTTGGATCGGTTTTTGTCGTACACCGATGCGCAGTTTATTTTGCTGGGGACGGGCGATCGCTACTACGAAACTCAGCTGTGGCAGATGGCGAGCCGCTACCGGGGGCGGATGGCCACTTATCTGCTGTACAGCGAAGGGCTGGGCCGCCGCATCTACGCCGGGGCGGATGCGTTTTTGATGCCGTCGCGGTTTGAGCCCTGCGGCATCAGCCAGATGATTGCCATGCGCTACGGCTGTATTCCGGTGGTGCGGCGCACGGGCGGGCTGGTGGACACGGTGCAGCACCATGACCCCGAAAATCAGGCGGGTACGGGCTACTGCTTCGACCGCTATGAACCGCTGGATCTCTTTACTTGCCTGATTCGCGCCTGGGAGGGCTACCGCTTTAAGGATGCCTGGCGGGCGTTGCAGCGACGGGCCATGGGCCAAGACTTTAGCTGGGATAAATCGGCGGTGGATTACGTTAAGCTCTACAGCGAAATGCTGGGGCTCGATTATCGGGAGCAGTTGCCGCAGCCCAAGTTGGCCACGGCGCCGGGTCAGGCTGTGCCGAAGGCGGAGCCGCCCCTGACCAAGTCGTCGTTGCCCAAGTAGCGGCTGGGCACCGGGGATGATTGGGTTGGGGACATAGCTATCTGTCACTGGTGAGCTTTTCGGAGCGGGGAAATGTGGCAGATTGTCTTTTCCTACTGTGGGGGACAGCGATGGGCGAGGGCGAGGGTTTGGCTGCCAGTGGCGCAGCCCGTGACGAGGCATTCTCTCCGCCGTTGGGCATGGGGAATACCGCTCAGCGCCGTCACATTGTGCTGACTTCTCACCCCAGCCGGTCGGGGCTGACGGGTAAGCCGGTGCGGTGGGGCCACGGGGAGCCCCGGGAGCGCGGGGCGATTGTGGCGACGGTGAGCGAGCCCAACCACCGCAACGCTATTGGCACTCATTCTGGATCCTATGCGGTCTATCGGGCTCTGGCGGTGGCCAGCGGGGTATTGAGCCCGAACCATCGGCCTGACTTTACTAATACAGCCCCTGCGATCGCACTTGGCCCCCACCCCAGCTGGGCTGACCCCGACAAAATTGTCTCACTGGATCCCTTTGGTGCCCTGGTGGGGGAGGTGTTTGCGGCGGAGCTGGCGGCAGGCATCGACATTCGCCCTACCATTGCCGTGACCCGGGCCCACATTCAAATGCCAGAGCTGCTGGATGCCCTGCGCCAGGGGCGGCTGCGGGAAGATGGGGTCATTTTGAAAGCGGGCGGCGATCTGGTGGTCACCAAGGCCGCCATAGAGCCCGTCTGGTATCTGCCGGGGGTGGCCCAGCGCCTGGGGGTGAGCGAAGACGACCTGCGCTACGCCCTGTTTGAGCAGACGGGGGGCATGTTTCCAGAGCTGGTGACGCGGTTTGATGTGAAGGTGTTTTTGCCGCCCATTGGCGGCATCACGGTCTATATAGTGGGTGACCCGGCGGCCATTGCCGACCCGGCCCGGCCCCTGGCGGTGCGGGTTCACGACGAATGTAATGGATCCGATGTGTTTGGCTCCGACATTTGCACCTGCCGCCCCTACCTGGTCCACGGCCTGGAGGAATGCATTGCCACCGCCCAGCAGGGGGGCGCGGGGGTGATTGTCTACTTCCGCAAGGAGGGGCGGGCCCTGGGGGAGGTGACGAAGTTTTTGGTGTACAACGCCCGCAAGCGCCAGGCCGGGGGCGACCGGGCCGACGCCTACTTTGCCCGTACCGAGTGCGTAGCGGGCGTGCAAGATATGCGGTTTCAGGAGCTGATGCCCGATGTGCTGCACTGGCTGGGGGTTACCCGCATCGATCGCTTTGTGTCGATGAGCGACATGAAGTACAACGCCCTGGTGCGCTCAGGCATTGAAGTGGTCGAGCGGGTGCCGATCCCCGACGACCTGGTGCCCCCGGATGCGCGGGTGGAAATTGAGGCCAAAAAGGCGGCGGGCTACTACACCGACGCGGTGGCCCCGGGCGGGGCCGACCTGGCGGCGATCAAAGGGCGCGATTTGGCGGAGTAGGGTATGGCGGTAGGCGACGCTCCCACGGCAGACACGGTTCACCGGGCGGTCAGGTATTTGCAAAGTCCGCAGGCGATTCGCGATCGCACCCGCGCCCTCTTGGCCCTGGCCCAGCAAGACCGCCTCCACCACCTGCGCTACCACCCCGAGGCCCTGCCCGCCACCGCCGCCTACGTGCTGGAGGTGATGGCGCAGCAGTATCCTACTGGCAACATTCCCCTTCACTCCCGCTGGCGACATTTTGAAGTAGACGGTCAATCGCGCCTAGCCCTGCTAGAGCCCGAGCTAGGCAAAGTCTCGGCTCTAGAGCAGGCCAGGCTCAAGGTAGACCTCGCCATCACCAGCGTGCTGTTAGATGCCGGGGCCGGCAGCCGGTGGCGCTACGTTGAGCCCGAGACCGGGCTGATGTTTCAGCGGTCGGAGGGACTTGCGATCGCAAGTTTCCACGCCTTCACCGCCGGTCTGTTCTCTAGCCAGCCCGACCACCCCTGGCAGGCCGACGCCCAGGGATTGCTACAGCTGACGCCCGAACATCTCGGGCAAGCCTTTCAGATCAGCCACCATAACCCCCTGCTGGGTTTGGAAGGGCGAGTCTCCCTGCTGCAAAAGCTGGGCCACACTCTGCAACAGCAGCCGGAGTTCTTTGGCACAGCCCGGCCCCGGCCCGGCCATTTGGTAGATTACTGGCTCGCCCAGGCGACCGATAGCCGCCTCTCCGCCACCACCCTACTGCACACGATTCTTCAAGCCTTAGGCCCGATCTGGCCGGGGCGAGTAGAACTGGCGGGAGTGAATCTGGGCGACGTATGGCCCCACCCCCAACTGCCCGCTCAACCGTCTGACTATGGCCCCGGCAACAACCTGGTGCCCTTCCACAAACTCTCCCAGTGGCTCACCTATTCGCTGCTAGAGCCTCTGCAAGATCTGGGCCTCACCATCACCGACCTCGACCAGCTCACTGGCTTAGCAGAATACCGCAATGGTGGCTTGTTCATAGATTGCGGTGTCCTCAGCCTCAAAGATCCCACCGCCGCTGCAAGAGCCCATGCCCCCGGTTCACCCCTGATTGTCGAATGGCGCGCCCTCACCCTCTGCCTACTCGATGACCTCGCCGTCCACATTCGCCAAACCCTCGGGGTAGATGCCGCGACCCTGCCCCTAGTCAACATTCTCCAGGGCGGCACCTGGACAGCAGGGCGGCAGATTGCGGCAGAAAAACGCCCTGGCGGTGAGCCACCGATTCAACTGGCCAGCGATGGCACCGTATTTTAAGCCCTCACAACTGCCCCACCAGACCAGACCTTTCTCTGCCCCTGCTCCCCCACTTCCCCAAATTCAAAACTCAAAACTCAAAATTAAGCACTCAAAATTAAGCACCCCCTCACCCCCATGCCTGACCTCCACCTCATCGACCACCCGCTCATTCAGCACAAGCTCACCCTCATGCGCCGGGCCGAAACCAGCACCGCAAAATTTCGCGCCCTGCTCAAAGAAATTAGCCTGCTCATGGCCTACGAAGTCACCCGCGACCTGCCGCTCAAGCTAGAAACCATTCAAACGCCCATGGCCACCATGGAAGCCCCGGTACTAGCCCCAGAGAAAAAACTGGTCGTAGTCTCCATCATGCGGGCCGGACAGGGCATCTTAGACGGCATTCTGGAGCTCATCCCCTCAGCCCGAGTAGGGCATATTGGCCTCTACCGCGACCCCCAAACCCTGCGAGTAATTGAGTATTTCTTCAAGATCCCCGAGGACCTGTCAGACCGCGACGTACTGGTGGTTGACCCCATGATCGCCACGGGCAATACCGCAGTGGCGGCCCTATATCCCCTCAAGCAGGCCAGACCGCGATCGTTACGCTTTCTTTGCCTGCTCGCCGCCCCCGAAGGCATTGCCCACCTTCACCGCGAACATCCCGACGTACCCCTCTACGCCGCCGCCATAGACACAAAGCTAGATGAGCACGGCTACATTTTGCCCGGGCTAGGAGATGCAGGCGATCGCCTATTTGGCACCAAGTAACCTCCGTGAGCCTATCCAATAGAACATTGGAAATCACCCTCCAAAAATGAGGCGCTGAGCACCTAAAAGAATTACTTTTTACCAGATTGAGCTGGGCTAGTATAAATCTCAATCGTGAGTTCTTCCGTGAACCCATTTACCAGGGATGGCCACTTAGGTGCCCCAACCCGCAGTACAGCGCCAACGCGATAAATAGTGTCGGCCTTTAACCCCACCGATAGAGGAGAACCGAGGGCCAGAGTGGGAGCATAGGTCAACACGTCAGGCTGGGTGTGAATGGCCGTCGTTCCCAGAATCATGCCTGACTCTGGGCCTAGAGGCTTGGTATAAAACTCTACCTGGACAGCTAGCGAGAGGGGCATAAGTGCGATCGCACCAGGTCCAGCAAATTCGACAGTGACTTGCAGCGAAAATGGCTGATGGCCCTGTAGAACGGTCTCTGAAAACCCCTGTTGAGCATTGGCCGTAAACACAGTCAGGTTAGACAGTTGACAGACAATCGCGCCAACATTAACTTGAGAATCGCTCATGAGGCGTAGGGTAGACGCAAATGGGGCAAAATCCTGCCGCATGAATGACGGAACTTCATGAGGCATCATACTACCCTAAGGATTAGAAACCGGATAAAACTGACCGTCTCTCTAGCAATGCGGGGTTAGTGGTCTGCATGCCATCTTGCCATCAAAGCAAAAACCCGCTTTGAGCGGGTTTTTGAAGCGGTTAAAAAGATGTAACTTTACAACAGCCGGTTCAAGCCCTGCACAATCGGGCATGCTTGCTTCTGCTTAATAGCCCGATAGGCAGTCACAATTTCAGCGGCTACCCATTCTTCAAGAGCCATAGCGGCTTTTTGAGTACCGCACGACTCATACAACTCCGGGAACCGTTGGGGATTCAACGCTGTCTTGACGATTTCGTCGAATAGGGCTTCGTCGATACCAGAGGCAGAGGGCTGAGTCTCAGGCTCTACGGCAGAGACCTGATCAGATGTCGGATTTTGATTTTTGTCACTACTACTGAGGGGAGTAGCCTCAGGGGTAGTCGGTTTCACCGAAAGACCAATGCTGAAACCGGCAGCAAAACCACTCGGGTTCTGAGACCGGTAAGGCATCTCCCCATCCGGAACAGCTTCTTGCACATAGGTTTGACCACCTAGCCGCTGCACAGATGCCATGATCGTTTGACCAGTGGCATCAGCCATTAGCTGATTATGGGCGGTGAAGCGAGCAAAAGTTCTAGACGGATAGGTCGTGGGATCAATATTCATATGGGGTGTGAGTAACAGGAACGACACAACAGTCGCAAGCGCAATGCAGACAGCCTAAGTTACTGACTGCCAATGTCGCAGATGACTAAGGCTATGGTAATGCCTATTGTGTATTCAGATTACCCAAACACCGGTTCATTTTCCCCGAACAGGCTAAAGACCAGCCGGAAAGTGTTTTTATCTATATAACATTTAATAGCGGCAGCTCAACAGACGAAAGGGCCATTGCTGCTCCTGAAAGGCTAGTGATAACGTGCAAACGGTACATCCCAGGCTCTAGAGTTTTATTGAATAGCCCGGCAATATAGGGCTGGTGGCCATCTGTTAAGGTCCTGGGCCGTGTTGCCCCGAGATCTACCCACTGGTGGGCAGTGCGGTTTTGGGCAAACACCTGAACCTTATAAAAAACATCCTCAAGGGTGGTGAAATCGGCCCAGTGCCCTGCCAGGCAGCATTCTACTTCCACAGAAAACGGCTGCCTACTGTCTAGAGAACCCAACCCCACAGATTTTGACCGCCGCAGCTGCGCCGAACGAATCAAAATTTGATGGGGTGGCTGGCGAATCGAAAGCTGCTGGATCTCAACATTGATGGCAAGATCCGTCTCCTGCGGGGGAGCTGTCTCGGTTATTTTCTCGCCCAGAGATGGACTGCCTTCAGAAACGGTCACTGCTGATGGCGCCGGGTCAAATCGAGTAGGGGCGACAGTCTTGGCCGCGATAGGCGGCCTGGTGCCAGCCTGGGCCGCACCCAAAGAAATAGTTTGCGCCTCCGCTAACTGTTGTCGCAGCCAGTTCTGCAAGCGCTGTTCCTTCAGACCTTGCCAGACCTGGGGTTGAGCAGGTTCCCCGGCATTGACAACGGTTCTATACTCGGCCCGGTCATCTACCTGTCTGGCTTGGAGTTCAACAGTTAGGCGCTTTAAAGGCTGCCAATTGAGGGGGTCTAGACCACCGGGTCTCTCTAATGGAGGATCCGGCAGCGGGGGATCAAGGCTTGTTTCTAAGGGGTTGCAATCAGGCTCTAGCCCCAAACGGGCTGCATCAAGTTCATCGGCAGCGGTTAGATCAATGTGCCCTGGATGACTGGGGGCGATCGCCCCCTCACTGCCCCCAGCAACAGGCTCTCGCAGTTCTAAAAAAGCCTGATATTCTGCTTCCATCATCGCTTGAAACGATCGATAGCGATCGGCCCCAGGCAGGTAGTCGGCAAAAAACCAGGCCTCCCACTCGCCATCTGGGGCCACAATCTGAGGATTTAGCAGATAAATCGAGTCAACACCGACATCGCTAATAGCAATGGCCGTTTGCAGATACTCAAGTCGAAGTTTTCTCGGGTCTTGATCTTCACCGTACTGCAAGTACTCCTCATCTGAAATACCAACCGCCTCCCACTGATCATCTAGCTCCTGAAACTCGTCATCCAAAGAGATATTGGTCGTTTCTTGGCGTTCAGTAAATGCTTTAATCCATGCGGTATGCCGGGTGGCGAATAAGTCGATATGTTCAATAGACCAAAACCTATGGTTAAAGCTATCGGTTTGCCGCCAACCATTTGAGACCTTAAGGAACTCTCGATACGAGGTGGGCAGCGTTACCCGCAGCCGTGCTTCTGCCCTAGCAATTTCGGCTTCAGTCGCACCCGTGTATCCTAGCCAACCAGACTCCAGAACCTCCGGAGGTAGTAATTGCTGTTCTTCCTTACCCATTGTTTCTAAAATAGCTTGGCTCCAATGCCGCAAAAAGCTTTCCCAGTCGAAAGCATTCATCACCATCTACTCCCCTTGAGGCAACCTGCGAATTCATTTTTATTGGAGAAAGCTAGTCTTTCATAATCAAAACATCAGGCATTTTGAACCAGTGCTGCTAAACGACCTGTAAAATTGGAATCTCAAATATAGCTGGGGGAATAGAAGCATGGTGCAGCGTAGCAAAAATATTTAGCCGATAAGGGCCTGGAGATAAGGTGACCCCTGGCAGTCGCACTATATAACTGCTTTGCCCCTCAGTTAGATGATCCATCTGGCCGCTATCTAGAGAAATATCTTCTCCTGTCGTGAGATTATGAAACTTACCATGAACTTGGTATGGGTAAGCCTGTTGAATTAAGCTTGTCACGTCAAACCCAGCCACTTTAAATTTAACATCTAAAGCGACTGATTCATTGTTATAAAGAACATCCTTGAGCAGAGAATTAGCTGCATCAACTACCACAGCAGTAGATATGTTATGCAGAGGTTGCAAGAACCTTACCTGGGTAATCTCAATTGCTGGGGTTGTCACAATTGATTTCTCTGCCTTAGGAAGCTGTTCTAGTGATTCCTTCACTCGAGAAAGAATCCAGGGATAAATAGCGTCATCAGTCAAAGCCGTCCAAACTTCTCTCTGGTCATCTTCATTACAATGAACAATGACCTGTTGTTCTTGTTGAGAACCCTCTGCTCTAAGCTGATATTCAACTGTAAATGAAGCGACAGATGTCCAGTCCGAATAATTTTGAGCTACTACACCACTATTCGTTTTATCCTTGTTTCTGGGATAAGGCGGTTGGGCATTGACAGGATCTACAGGTAAATTATTGTCTGATAAATTAGATTTTTCTTGTTGCGTTTCGCCTGTTTCGGACATGGGATTTTCAGCTTCCATAACCTTTCCTCCATGGATTTATATCAGCATTTTCACAAGTATACTTGCAGGGAATTCGGATTTTATTGAGTATTTCCGTAGGCTGCTATAAATCAAAACAACCTACGGAAACACCATTTTAAGCGTTTTCTCTTGGTACCAGTTAACTCGATACTCCTACCAGGAAAACTGTCTTATTTTCAAGGAAATTGCCTATGGAATTTGTGCATTGGCGCTGACATGAATTACATCTTCAGCATAACCAACAATTCCTGGGAAATTCATGGTTACTGTGGCAATCAGCTTGTAAACTCCATCATGAGGAATTCCCCCTGCCACATTCAAACTCGTCTCCGCAGCGCCGTAATTAAGCTGCAATGTACCTCCCACATTATTAAGGGCACCATTTACAACCCCAAGGCTAAAGAAATTATCACTATCCATAGCCTCGGCGGTATAGGTCACAGTGTAAGTGATGGGAAATGCCATCACACAGACAAGCCAATTGATGATCCCAAAAATAAATCCTGAAGCAGGATCGGGAGCAGGGTCAACAATAGGCCAGTTTAAGCTGAAGTTCACGGAAACATTAAACGGATCTCCCGCATCCAGGATATTAGATGGAAGAAGTGTCGGGGGGAATCCCGGCTGCGCTGGTTCGACAATATTAATGGTCGATACGTCAAACAGTCCTTTAGGTTGACCTGTCATGGTTTTTCTCCTAGTGAATTTTCAAAGGTATTTTTGAGGATTAGCATCGTAAATTTTTTACTTATCAAGAAAATCCTTTTAGAGATTGCCTGCAAGTATCTTTTCCTTTGCTCATCCACACTTCGATAATCGCAGGTATTTCTCAGGCTGAAATACTCACCGCAGGGCTATTTGGCTTCATCGCCTCATAGAAAAAGGGCTGAACCCTAGTTATTTAGAGCGATCTAGAGTTTGGTATGGTGTCGAGATATTCGGCACTTATGTTTCAAAGTGTTGCAGCGTAGACAGATAGTTGAATAGGTGCCTAGTTCTATTACAGTTCCCTCACAACTTCCTCACAGCGCTTACTCATCTTGGGAGTAATGCCAACCTGTCTAGGCTTGGTATGGTGATAGTAGAAACCCTGTAGAAGTCAGCAAAGCGATCGGCAAATAGGCAGATAGAACCAATAGCATGCAGTAGTATGGTGATATTTGCTACCAATTGCCAGGCCACCTTTGCGATATCCCTAGTTTAATCGCCGCTTCTATAGTCGGTGTAGTCAGTAATCTACTGCACAGATGAGGAAATGGGTCTTTGCCCACAGTTTCTTTATTCAGTAGCTATGTAGCAACTAAGGCATAGCTGGCAGGTTCATGTGTATGCAGGTCTGGCTCTATAGACTTCAGGGGGTAAGCCGTTGGAGGTAAACCAGACTAAAAGACGGCAAAATCGACAGGAAGTATCTTGTCAAAATTTGCAAATAGTGCTGGAAAAGTGCTATTTCTATAAAAAGCAAGGTAAGAGTGCAGAACATTTGATCTATATATGCTGACCCTATAAGTAGATGGTTTGCCTAGGAATTTCTGTAAAAGAGCATAGATTTTAGC
>DATIVG010000555.1:0-2789 GCA_035466075.1 Nodosilinea sp.
ATGCCCGTCGATACCTGGTTCCCCCTCGCCGTCTACTACACCGACCTGCCCGACGCTCCCCAGCACAACCCAGCCCTGGCCACGGCCATCTTTGATCTAGAGGCCAGCGGCAGCGAACCCCGCAACTTTCCCGAAATGGCCTGGACCGGCGATCTCCACGGCGTCGAGCGCATTCACACCGACCCCCGCTTCAGCTGGGTCGTCAGCCAGGTCGAAACCCACGCCATCGCCTACCTGCAAGAGCTCGGCCTCGACCTCAGCCAGGTCGAGCTCTACATTCAGCGGGCCTGGCCCGTGATCTCGCGCCCCCAGCAAGAGGTCGGCCCCCACTGCCACAACACCGCCCACATCAGCGCCGTCTACTACGTCGCCGTACCCGAGTCGGGTACCGATGCCGCTGGCTGCCTCACCTTTTTTGACGACGCCCGCCCCAACGAGGTCAGCCCCGGCCTGGGCAGCGAAAACACCGACATCGTCGCCACCTGGAACTACCTCAACCAAGACCAGGCCCTCTACCTGCCCACCGAGGGCCGCTTGATCCTCTTTCCCGCCAAGCAGCGCCACGGCGTCACCCCCAACCACACCGACGATCTGCGCCTGTCGCTGTCCTTCGATATCGTTCTCACCGCCGCCCCCGGGCAGGCCGCCGGGGCCTACGAATTTCTCATGCCGCCCCCCACCCAGTGGCAGCGATTTACCCAAGCGCCCTAGCCCCGTCTCCCCATCGAGCCTAGGAAATCAGCCATGACTCCAATCACGCACCACTTTTTAACCCTGGCCTACAACAACGCCTGGGCCAACCATCGACTTTTGAAAGCCTGTGGCAGCCTCACCCAAGCCGACTTTGTCGCTACCCGAACGAGTTTTTTCCCCTCCCTCAAAGCGACCCTCAACCATCTGCTAACCGTGGACTGGTTTTACATCGACGCCCTGGAGCGCGGCCTCAACGACCAGCCCCCCAACCTCCACGCCTGGGATTTTTTTGAGCCAGAAGCACCCTTCGACACCTGCGCAGAGCTGCAGCGCGAGCAGCGCGAAACCGATCAACGCCTAATTGCCCTGTGCCGCTCCATCACCGATATGCGGCTGGCCCAGCCCGTCACCCTGCTCCGCCCCCAGGGTATGCAGAGCGAGCAGATGTCGCGCCTGCTGGCCCATCTGTTTCAGCACCAAATCCACCATCGCGGCCAGGCTCACGCCATGCTGGCGGGCACAGCCGTCGAGCCACCGCCGCTCGATGAATTCTTTTGTGCCGATGAGGCAAAATTGAGAGAATCCGACTTTCAAGAGCTGGGTTTCTCTGAGCAAGAAATCTGGGGACATTAATCAGGAGGCCATTCTGATGAATATCCGCGAAGACGACCTCACCGGGCCGCAGATTATCGCCCTGCTGCGCGAACACCTGGAAAACATGCATGCGATCACGCCCCCCGGCAGCGTTCACGCCCTGGATGTAGAACGGCTGAGGGCAGACAACATCACCTTTTGGACCGCCTGGGCAGGGGACGACCTGCTGGGCTGCGGTGCCCTCAAAGAACTCGACCCCACCAGCGGCGAAATCAAGTCGATGCGCACCCCCGCCCTGCACCGCCGCCAGGGCATCGCCTCCGGCATTTTGGAACACATTATCAACGTCGCCAGGCAGCGGGGCTACACCCACCTGTATCTCGAAACCGGCGCTTTCCCGGCCTTTGCCCCGGCCCGCGCCCTCTACGCCCGCTACGGCTTTGAGCCCTGCGGCCCCTTTGGCGACTACACCAACGACCCCAACAGCGCCTTTATGACGAAAACACTGCTGGACTAGAGCGGCTACTCACCCTCAGAAAAGATGCTTTGCAGATCGAGGGCAAAACCTGGCAGTACGCTTCCTCCCGCAAGGGTGGCTGAGAACGGCAGGCTCTCCACAGCTTGACCAGGGCAATAAATTTCAACTAACCGCCGTTGCGGATCAATCAGCCAACCCAACTTGCAGCCGTTATCGAGGTACTCTCGCATTTTGGCCTGGAGATTGGCCAAATCATCGGTGGGCGATCGCAGCTCGACGACAAAGTCGGGACATAGGGGAGCAAACCCTTGCCGCTGATCGGGCGGTAGGGCATTCCAGCGCTCCAGGGCGACCCAGGCTACATCGGGGGAGCGAATGGCCCCATTCGGTAGACGAAACCCACTAGAAGAGTCGAATGCCTTACCCAGCTTAGATTGGCGGTTCCAGTTGCCCAGGTCAATGCCCAGCTCAAAGTTATAGCTGCCGCTTTCGCTACCTGTGGGTGCCATGAGGGTCAGTTCTCCAGTGGCAGCACGCTCTAGACGCAGATCTGGGTTGGCTTGAACGAACTGCAAAAACTGCTCGTCGCTAACGCGCAGGGCATGGGGCAGGTTGATAGCCAGAGTAGTGGTCATAGGCATGACCCAAGCGGGAGTGTGCTTTTAGTTTAGAGGTTCTTCCGTTGGCTGACTTGAAGGGTGGCTGACTTGAAGGGGATATCCCTCATCGGCAAAGAGCTGAGCCAGACTCAGGCTGCCGCTTGCCGATGAAGAAGCGTACAATTATTTGTACATGTACTTTTTTGGAGTTCACCAGGCGAATGGACACCATTACCTACACGGCTCTGCGCAGCAATCTAGCGAAAACTATGGAGCAGGTCTGCGACGACCATGCCCCGGTCACTATCACCCGCAGTAACGCTCGGCCCGTGGTGATGCTGTCTTTAGAAGACTATCAGGCGCTCGAAGAAACAGCCTATTTGCTCCGTAGCCCCAAAAATGCAAAACGCCTACTCGATGCTGTG
>DATIVG010000556.1:0-3906 GCA_035466075.1 Nodosilinea sp.
GGGCCGGGCCGGGCTCTCCCCAGCGCTGGCCCAGGGCGGCGGCTTCGGCCTCGGGCAGGGGCAAAATATTCACCGCCCGCCAGCGGTCGTCTTCGGGGTAGGCCCACACCTGTAGAAATTCGCCGGGGGCAAGCTCGCGCACCACCATGGGCCGCAGGTACTTGGGCAGCTTGATGGTGTAGGCGGTGGGGCCAGCCTGCAGCAGGAGCCCTTTGATTTTGCCTTTGTCGGAGCGGTAGGCACCGGCGTACTGGCCTTTGAGTACCTGCCCGGTGGGGGTGGCCCCAGGCTGAGCGAGGGGCTGGGCCTGAGGCTCGGCCAGGGCGGGCTCCAGGGTGGGCTGGGAAAAGGGTTTCATCGCTGACTCCTGTGCTGCCAGCAGCGCTCCAGGTGGTCGGCCAGGGCTGGCTTGGGCTGGGTGGCGGTTTGCACCACGCTCCACAGCAGCAGGGCGTCGGCGGGGGTGTGGATGGCGACGGTGAGGGTGCGATCGCAGCCACAGTCACAGCCCATCTCCAGCTCCTGCAAGCGGCGGTAGACCGCCCACCGAGTAATGCGGTCTAGCTCGACGGTGGTAGCGGGCTGAGGGGTGCCCTGGGGGCGATCCGACTCTAAATAGCCTGACTCTAAAACGTGCATACTAACTCGACTGACTCTCCATAGTGGCGACCCCGCAAGGTCTGGACTTATTGAAACTGACTCTAAACTAATCGCAGAAAGACATTGCCCAAGCGAGGGTCGAAAGGGCTGAAATCCTTTGGCAATGGCAGTTACGGCATTTCTCTAGGAATTTTTGGATCCAATATCCTGGGGACATTGGCTGCTGTTGTTATTGACTTTCGTTATTACTAAGATACCCAAGCCCTGGGATTAATGCAACAGACTTTCAATAAGCCGGGCCTGTTGCCAGGGCTAGCCATACTGTTCGGTGGGCTCAAAAAAACGTGACCTGACCAGCGCGATCAAAACAGCGCGACCAGAACATCAGGGGCTGGCCCTGACCGATACAATTGCAGTCAAGAGCAGCCCTTGCGATTGCCTATGCCCGCCCCCGACAAAATCGCTGCCCAGCGCGACCTACTGCTAAAGACCTACCAGAAGCTCTCCCCGCCCGAGCAGGAGTTGATGCAGCTGCTGTCGGTGGTCTACGCCCCCGTCGGCAAAGCCAAGCTGCTAGATGCCTACAACTGCTACCGGCAAAGTATTCAAGCAGACCTGCTCGGCATCAACGCCTTCAATCCCCTGCTCACCCGACTATCCCGGCAGGGGTTAATCGAGTCAGTCACTAACCTGGGCTCCCACACCCATCCCCTGATTACCGAGCTGCTCACCCGAGAGGCCATCGCCCAGGGGAGTTTTGAGCCGATGGTGACGGCGGTACAGACCACCCTGCCCATTCGCACCCACGGCTGGAATAAAGATCTGCGCCTGTTTGCCAACGACGACGAGTTCATTCGCGAGGTGCGCATTGGCATCTACCGCCTCGACTGGAAATTTGTCAAAAAACAGTTTGAGAGCTTCTACAGCAACCCCTACAACGCGGGCCGCCTCTCCCTGGCGGAGGTCTACGCGCTGATCTGCGACAACCCCTTCGATCGCGACTGGTTGCTCACCCTCAAGCGAGTTCCCGAGCTCTACGAAGCGGCCCTGGGCACCCTCTGCCGCAGTTCCTTCACCGATCTGGTGCCCAACGATCAGATCTTCGCCCTGCTCCACGAGGAATGCAGCCACCCCCACTCCACCGCCAGCGATCGCCTCAAAGGCATCTGGATCGAGCAGCTCATGGGCCGAGGTCGCCTGGCCGAGGCCGACGCCGCCCTGGCCTACTACGCCAAAGACGACCCCATCGAAGCACTGCTGCACCAGGGCTGGCTCGACTGCCTGCGGGGCGACTATGGCCAAACCATTCAAGCCGGTCGCGTTGCCCTCAAACTGCTGAAAAAAAGCACCGGTAAGCGCAAGATCTACTTCGACAGCCTGCCCGGCATCTTTTTGCCCCTGGCCCTCATGCAGGAGGGCTCCTCCACCGGCCTCAAGGAGGCCGAGGGCTACGCCCACGTCATTGCTGAGCAGACCTACCGCCACTGGCTGAGCGTGAGCTACAACTGCCTGGAAAAAGTGGCCCAAACCCTCCAGGGCAACACCACCGCCAAACGCTATCTCACCAAAACCCCCGTCAGCGACCTCGACAACAGCATGAGCATCGAGGTGTTGATCGACATGATCTGCCTCTACTGGGTAGATGTGGAAAACGCCCAGGAACGCCTGCCCGAGCTGGCTGAGGCATTTTACACAGAGGCCTCCGCATCTGGCTACGACTGGCTGGCCCTCGAAGCCGCCACCCTGCTCACCCACCTGGGCCACTCCACCTACAGCGCCAAAGCCGCCGCCCTGCAAGAGAAGACCGGCATCGCGCCCCTGGTCAATATTCTCAAGCCCAAACAGCCCTGGGAACTGTCGCTCACCGCGCTGATTGGCCTTAGCCCCACCCCGCCATCCCAAGCGGCCAAGGCCCCCGAGGCCAGCGACTATCGCCTGGCCTGGTTTATCACCTACTACTCCGAGCAGAGCTGGCAGATCCAGCCCAAGGAGCAAAAAATTAGCGTCAAGGGCGGCTGGAGCAAGGGCCGAACCATCGCCCTGCGCCGCCTCAAAAACGAGATCGCTAGCTTTAACTACCTCACCACCCAGGACCGCGAGATCTGCTCCCACCTCACCCACGACCCCTACAGCTACGGCTACGACAACTACAAATTTCCGGCCCAGGCGCTGCTGGCGCTGGTGGGCCACCCCCTGGTGTTTTGGGAAGACGCCTCGACTACCCCCGTCGAAGTGGTCAAGGGCGCACCCGCCCTGCTGGTGCGCCAAACTAAAGCCGGTCAGCTGGCGATCTCGCTGACCCCGGCGGTGGAGGGTAAACATGCGATCGCACTGATCAAAGAAACCCCCACCCGCCTCAAAGTCATCGAGTTCACCGCCCAGCACCACCGCATCGCCGAGGTGCTGGGGCCAAAAAATTCCTTAGAGGTGCCCGAAAACGCCAAAGACCAGGTGCTCGCCGCCATCAACGCCGTGGCGGGCCTGGTCACGGTACATTCCGACATTGGCGGCGGCGTGGCCGATGCCGAAGAAGTCGCAGCGGTACCCAAACCCCACCTGCACCTGCTGCCCGCCGGCGAAGGGCTGAAGGTCTCCCTGCTCACCCGGCCCTTTGGCGACGACGGCCCCTACTACCGACCGGGCACCGGCGGCGAAATGGTGATCGCCGAAATCGGCGGCCAGCGCCTGCAAACCCACCGCGACCTGAAACAAGAGAAAACCCTCGCCCGCGCCCTCGAAAAAGCCTGCCCCACCCTGCAACGCCTCGACGACACCGACGGCGAATGGCTAATCGACGACCCCGAAGACTGCCTGGAGCTGATTTTAGAGCTGCAAGAGGTGGGCGACCAGGCGGTGGTGGAATGGCCCGAGGGCGAAAAACTCCGCATCGCCAACCGGGTCAGCCTTAGCAACTTCAAAATTCAGATTCAGCGGCAGCGCGACTGGTTTGCCGCCAGCGGCGAGCTGCAAATCAGCGACGACGAGGTGATGGGCATGAAGCAGCTGATGGAGCTGCTCGACGCCGCCCCCGGTCGGTTTGTGAAGCTGGCCGACGGCCAATTCCTCGCCCTCACCCAGGAGTTTCGCAAGCGCCTCGACGACCTGCGCGCCTACTCCGAAACCAGCGGCGACAGCGTGCGCTTCCATCCCCTCGCCTCCCTGGCCATGGAAGACTGGATGGACGAAGTCGGCCAACTCAAAACCGACAAGCACTGGAAAGACCACCTCAAGCGACTGAAAGAAGCCAAGGATCTCAAACCTGAGCTGCCCTCCACTTTGCAAGCAGAATTACGGGATTACCAGGTT
>DATIVG010000557.1:0-2694 GCA_035466075.1 Nodosilinea sp.
CTTGCATCAAGGCTTGTAAGCTGTAGTAGATCAGTACTCTAGCCCGACCAAAAAGTTTTTTAGAGTGAATTATCATTCGGCGTGACCAGGCAATTAGCCTTTGTAGTTCTTTAAAGTAACGTTACGCTACGCCCTATATAAGCTTAATTGCCTGCCTGAAAAATCTGACTAGCAGTCAAGTTGAAATCTGGAAAAGCAATCGATTCAAGCCGATCGCCCCCTCTAAACTGGCTCACCTGGTATTCGCCATCAACCAGTGTATACACAGACAGCGTCGGGGTTTTGGGAGAGCCGATGAACCGCCGCGCCCCCAGTGCGCGAAAGTCAACAATCCAGTATTCGGCAATGCCCATCGCTTCATAGTCAAACAGCTTGCGGCCATAGTCATCGCGCCAGTTGGTGCTGACTACTTCTACTGCCAATTTGATCGACTCGCCTCGCGTCAGCACCGACGACTTTTTCCACAATGGCTCGTGGTCTAGCTCAGCGTGGTTGACCACTAGCACATCGGGCTGATACCCCGTTGCTGATGCGGGTGGTTTAACAATGTAGGTGCGAGGGATAAAGCAGGCCAGATCTTGGCGATCAATTTCGACATTGAGTTTGCGAGTAATAAACGCGCCAACTTCTTCATGGTCGCCCGTAGGAGTCATCTCAAAGACCAGACCATCCAGCAACTCGTAGCGGCCCTTGCCATCGGGGTACCAGGTCAAAAAATCTTCAAACGTTAGGGTTTGGGGGAGCGCTTGCACCATAGGGGTGACGATAAGTTTGCTTTAAGAGTAGCAAATGGCTTGGGCTGCTCGGCCAGTTTGGCGCTACTGAAGCTCTCGGCTATGGAGGTACTTAGGAAATGGGTTGAGAGTACAGTTCGGGCCGTTTTTAGAGAAAAACGGGCTGGAAACTTCATTTTGAGGCGGGGTCTAGGGCGCGAGGGTTGCCCAGTGGGGTGGGCGTTTCGGCAGGGGTGGGTTCGGCGACCCGCAGCATGGCCAGGGCTGCTAGCCCCAGCAAAATGCCGCCCCAGACCAGGGCCCAGAGGCGATTGCCGTGCAGGCCAGTTTTCATCACCCAGCCAAACCCCAGAGACATGACAACCTGGGGCAGAGTGACAAATCCGTTGAATAGACCCATATAGACGCCGCTTTGGGCCTCTGAGAGCTGATCCATCAGTAGAGAGTAGGGAATCGACAAAATGCTGGCCCAGGCAATGCCCACCCCCGCCATAGACAGCAGAATGGGGTAGGGGCTGTGCACCCAGAGCAGCGACACCAGACCGACAGCGCCCGCCATCAGGCAGAGGGCGTGGGTGGTCACGCGGCCCCAGCGGCGGCTGAGAGCAGGGATTAAAAACGAAACCCCCAGGCAGACGAGGTTGTAGCAGGCAATGCAGACCCCGGCCCAGGCAATGCCCTGGGCATAGCTGGGCGACTGGCGGCTGGGGGCGGCGAGCACATTAAGTGCGATCGCATTTGGTAAATACAAAAAAATGCAGTATACCCCCGCCCATGTGAGCGCCTGCACCCCCGCCAGATCTCGCATGATGGGCGGCATGGTGGTCACCGCCTGGGCGATGGCTCGCCAGGGGGCAACCGGCGGGTTAGCGGCATCCTCAACCCGAACGGACGCTGGGGCTGAGTCGCCGGGCAGCGCCGGTTCATCCACCGCCCAAAAGGTCCACAGGGCGCTGACCAGGCAGAGGGCCGCCCCCACCCAGTAGGCCATGCCAATGGCCGCGGGCACCCCGGTTTCTAGGGCCGGGGCAGGGGGCAAAAGCGGGCCCAGCAGCCAGGGCAGCCCCGCCGCCGACACCGCCCCCAGGCCAATGCCAACCCCTTGCAGGGCATAGCCCAGGGTGCGGGAAGCGGGCGGCAGCAGATCGCCCACAAAGGGCCGAGCCGGGGCGATGCTGATGTTGAGGGCCAGTTGCAGCACCCAGTAGATGGCCACCGCCTGGCTGAGGCGGGTGGCCAGGGGCATGGCGGCCAGCATGACCGCCGCCAGCAGGGCCCCGCCTAGAAAGTAGGGCTGTCGGCGGCCCCAGCGCCCGGCCCAGCGCACCCAGGTGCGATCGCTAAGTTCACCGACAACGGGCTGAACCAGCAGGCCCACCAGGGGCGCCCCCAGCCACAGCAGCGGCAGCTGACTTGCCTCCGCCCCCAGCGACTCAAAAATGGCGCTGGCATCGGCGATCTGCAGCCCGTTGCCAAGCTGCACCCCCCACAGCCCCACATTCATATTGATCAGCAAACTCCAGCCCAAACGGTCAGCGGCCATGGGCCACCTCTGCCGGGCCGAGCCAACCGGCGATCTCTACACCCGATGTCATGCGGCGATCCCTGTGTTCTCACGTCCAGTTCTCATGCACGTTCACCCTAGGGCCAGGGCGGCGCACCACCATCTACCCGCTGAGGGAAATACCGCCGGGGGCCGGTCATCAAGCCTGGCTGAAGGTTTGATCTGACCGGATCTGATCGGCGCTGCCCAGACCGACCAAAGGCCTGTCTGGGGCTATAGCCGCTGGTTCTTCAGCTATTAACGGTGAATGGATGAGCGCCCCTAGCTGCCCCAGCCCGGCAGGTGAATGGCGGGCCGCTGACCCGCCTCTAGGTGCGGCAGTCGCTGGCGACCGCCCAGGCCGTAGATCCACACCACCGCCACCAGCCAATGGACAGTCACCACCAGCCACAGAGA
>DATIVG010000558.1:0-15809 GCA_035466075.1 Nodosilinea sp.
AACGCCGCCGAAAAGCTGGCCGCCGCGATCAAAACCTTAGCCAGCCAGGGGGCCGAGGGCTATCTACTCGATCTGCGCAACAACCCAGGTGGCCTGCTCCAGGCGGGGATCGAAATTGCCCGATTGTGGCTGCCCGAGGGCACCGTGGTCTACACCGTCAACCGTCAGGGCATTTTAGATAGCTTTGAAGCCTTTGGCCAGGCCATTACCGACGCCCCCCTGGTGGTGCTGGTCAACGAAGGCACCGCCAGTGCCAGCGAAATTTTGGCCGGAGCATTGCAAGACAACGGCCGGGCCGCGCTGGTCGGCAGCACCACCTTTGGCAAGGGGTTGATTCAATCGCTATTTGACCTCTCCGATGGCGCCGGGCTGGCGGTCACCGTGGCCAAATACGAAACCCCGGCCCACCACGACATCAACAAACTGGGGATTACCCCCGATCGCCTGGTGGCCAGCGTGCCCCTCACCCGAGACACCGTGGCCACCGACGCCGACCCCCAGTACCAGGCGGCTCTGGAAATGCTGAGCCAAGCCACGGTATTGGCCAGTGCCTCTTGATGCTGGGCTGCGAAAAGCCAGCCGCTCTTACCACGACCCCCTCCACGGCGCGATTACCCTCCACGCCAGCGACCCCGATGAGGCGCTGCTCACCCAGCTGATTGACACCCCCGCCTTTCAGCGGCTGCGGCGGATTCGGCAGCTGGGCCCGGCCAGCCTCACCTTTCACGGGGCCGAAAGCTCGCGGTTTACCCATTCGCTGGGGGTGATGGCCATCGCTCGGCGCGCCTTTGAGCAGCTGCAACGGCGCTACCCTGAGCTTGCCCCCCACCGCACCACGGTGCTGGTAGCGGCCCTGCTCCACGACATTGGCCACGGCCCCTTTAGCCATACCGCCGAGGAGGTGTTTGGCCTCCAGCATGAGCAGTGGACCCGCCGCATGATTCGCGAGCTGCCCGACATTCACGCCGCCCTGGAAAATCGTGCCGAGGGCCTGACGGAGGCGGTCGATCAGGTCTACACCCACAAGCATCCGGTGGCGCTGGTGTGGCAGCTGGTGTCGAGCCAGCTCGACTGCGATCGCCTCGACTACCTGCTGCGCGACAGCTACTTCACCGGGGCCAGCTACGGCCAGCTCGATCTCGACCGTATTTTGATGGCCCTGCGGTTTGAGCCCGAGAGCAGTCGCCTGGTGGTGGCCCACAAGGGGTTGTCGGCCATTGAGCACTACCTGGTGGTGCGCCACTTTATGTACGTTCAGGTGTACAACCACCCCAAAAATATCGCCGTCACCTGGCTGCTGGAGCGGGCCTTTGAGCGGGCCCGCACTGACCTACTGGGGGGCAAGCTGGAGGCCGACCCCACGGTTACGGCCTGGCTGCTCACCCAGGACCATCCGCTCACCCTGGAGACCTACCTGGCCGGTGACGATGTGGTGTTTACCTACCATTTGCAGCGCTGGCGGCACAGCCCTGACCCCCTGCTGGCCGACCTGTGTCGCCGCTTTCTCGACCGCGACCTGCTGAAAACCCTGGAGGTGACTCGGCTGAGCCCCGAGCGGCAGCAGGCGCTGTTGGCTGAGCTGCAAGCACACCTGGAACAGCAGGGCTACAGCGGCGATCACTACAGCGGCCTGCGCCGCACCTGGAGCCGTGGCTACACCACCTACAACCAGGGCATTTGTCTGCACAGCGACAATGCGTTTGTGGATATTAAGGAGCTATCGCCCCTGGTGCAGGCGCTCAGCCAGCCCTACGAGCGCACCTGGCTACTGTACCCGCGGGAGGTGCACCCCTGGCTGCGGCAGACCTGGGCCGCCTACAGCCCAGAGGGCAACGTGGAGTAGGGGGTTGAGCTGGGCAGGCTGAGCTGGACAGGTTGAGCTACCCAGGGTCCTGAGCTTGCCCCCGCTCTAGAGCAGCGGCTGATGGTCGCGAAAGCGGTCAATGTCGAGCTGGTGCAGGCGTTCGTAGGCGCGATCGATGGTGCGATCGCGCCTCAAAAAGCCCGTGCTGGCACCGGGGCAGAGGTGGGCCAGAGTGTCGGCAGAGAAGCGGGTTTTGAGCGCCTCGACCTGCTGGAGCTGGCGGGGCCAGTGGAAGGTCTTGGCCAGCCGCAGCGGCTCTGGGTCGCCAGCTCGGTTGGGCAGCAGATGCCGACCGGTAAACAGCACCCCGCCGTAGGCACGGTAGTACAGGCAGGCCGACCCCGGGGAGTGGCCGGGGGTCCAAAATACTTCGATGTCGGGGCTAATGCTAAAGCTGTGGTGAAAGGGAGTAGTGGGGGTGTTGGGCAGTAGGTAGGCCTCCTGCTCCTGAATCACCACCTGGCAGCCCAGGGCTTTTTGGATGGTCGCGGCCCGGCCCAGGCCACCCCGGTGGGTAATCACCAGCCATTGCACGCCGCCCTGGGCGAGCAGCCAGTCTCGGTGGCCGTCATCCCAGGCGGGGGCATCAATGAGCAAGTTAGCCGGTTGGCCCTCCGGACTGTTGTTTAGAATAAAATAGGCCGTGCCGCCCTGGGTATCACGGTTGGGTGCGAAGGCATACAGGGTGTCAAACACCGAGCGCGGTGCCTTAAAACTCGGCGCAGGGGAAGCCGGAACCGGGGCTGAGGCTGCTGTCATAGGGTCGGGGAAGGGGTGAGAAACACCTGTGAGACGCCTATACTAGCTGAACTGAGCCCCCTCTGCCTGGACAAATTTACTCTGGACAACTTTCTGCAGACGTCTGCTCGGGCTTCAATCGTTGCACTTCAATGGCTACACAATGGTGTTTTTCTGGCTCCTGGTTTTAGGTTTGGTGACCTACGTGCTGCTCCAGCGCAGCGTTAGTCGCATTACCCGTACGCCGGTGTGGCTGCTGTGGCTGGTGATGATGCTGCCCGCCTTTATTCTCACGGGGTGGGTGATGGTCAACGGCAGCGAAGAACCGGCCCCGACCGCCCTGCTGCTGGGTCTGTTTATTGTCTGCCCCATTCTCTACTGGGCGCTGATTCAAAAGGGGCGCATTGCGGTGCCCCAGGCCGCTAAGGCTGAGCTGGGTGACGCCCAGCCCCACCTGGCGACGCCACCTAAACCGGCGCTACGGCCCATCGATAAAGATGAGGAAGCCACGCTGCAGGGCTGTTTTCCCTGGTCGGTCTACTACCTACAAAATATTGAGTATCGGCCCCAGGCGATGATTTGCCGGGGGCAGCTGCGGTCATCGCCCACGGTGGCCTACGACACGGTGCGGGAAAATATTCGCCGCCATTTTGGCGATCGCTTTTTGGTGCTGTTTCAGGAGGGGTTGCAGGGCAAGCCGGTCTTTGCCCTGGTGCCCAACCCCCAGACCGAGGGGCGCGATCGCACCTCCCTCGCCCGACCGGGGCTGGCCCTGGGGCTGCTGCTGGTGACGCTGTTTACCACCACGGCGGTGGGCACCTACCTGGCCGGCGTCACCGAGACCCAGCTCCAGGAAACCCCGGCTCTGATTTTGCAGGGGCTGCCCTATGCCCTGAGCCTGCTAATTATTTTGGGCTGCCACGAGATGGGCCACTACCTGATGGCCCGTCGCTACGCCATGCGGGTGACGCTGCCCTACTTTATTCCGGTGCCGTTTTTTCTCGGCACCCTGGGGGCGTTTATTCAAATGAAGTCGCCGGTACCCAACCGTCGGGCGCTGTTTGATGTCGGCATTGCCGGGCCGTTGTCGGGGCTGGTGGTGGCGGTGCCGCTGCTGCTGTGGGGGCTGGGTCAATCTACGGTGGTGCCCATTCCCGAGGAGGGGTCGAGCCTGCTCAACTTCGAGGCCCTCGACCCCAAGGCCTCGCTGATGTTGACGCTGCTGTCCAAGCTGGTGCTGGGGGCGAGCGTGGCGGCCGACCAGGCCATTCACCTGCACCCGGTTGCGATCGCAGGCTGCCTGGGCCTGGTTGTCACCGCCCTCAACCTGATGCCGGTGGGCCAGCTCGACGGCGGCCACATTGTCCACGCCATGTACGGCCAGCGCATTGGCGGCATCGTCGGCCAGGTGGCCCGGCTGCTGGTGTTTGGCCTGGCCCTGGTACACCCCGAGCTGATGATTTGGGCCATTCTGCTGTTCTTCATTCCAGCCGCCGACCAGCCCGCCCTCAACGACGTCAGCGAGCTAGACGACCGCCGCGACTTTCTGGGTCTGCTGGCCTTGACATTGTTGGTTATGATTGTGCTGCCCGCGCCCGGCATTCTCACCCGGCTGCTCTACTAGCCCCGGAGCTGGAGCCCCGGAGCTGGCCGCCCGTTAGTTCTGGCCCTACGGTTAACCCTTGCCATGTCCCAAGACCTCACCCAGTGGATTGCGGAGGTGCGCACCCTCCAACGGCAGCTGGCCGACACCCAACAGGATCGCGACCAGGCCTACAACAGCGCCGCCAACTGGCGCCGCCTCTACGAAACCGAGGCCCGCCAGCGCCGCGAAGACGCCGCCGCCCTCCAGACCCAGATCGACGCCCTAGAGCAGCGGCTCGCCGCCGAGCCCGGAGCTGTCTTTGAGCAAGAGCTGGCCACCGTCACCTCGCTCAAGAGCCTCCAGCAACGCCTCGACGGACTGGTGCAGCGCTGCCAAGACCTCACCGAGCGCCTCCAGGCCGAGCAAGCGGCCCACGCCCAAACCCGCCAAACCCTCACCTCCGCCCTGGGCGATACCTTTGACGCCCTCAAAGACATGGGTTGAAAAGAAACGGGCTGACCAACCCAGATATCCCTGAGTCGCTCAGCCCGCCCGAGGCAATTTAGGGGCAACGTCCTGGCGCTGGCCCCTAGCCGCCCGCCACAAAGATATATCGCAGCAAAAAGATGGCGGCCAAAATCCACATGCCAATGCTGGTTTGGCTGGTCTTGCCCTGAAAAGCTTTGACCAAAGGATAGGCAATCAGACCCATGGCCAGGCCCTCAGCAATGGAAAAGGCCAACGGCATCATGATGATGGTGAGAAAAGCTGCGATCGCATCTGCCGGTTCATCCCAGTCAATATTCTTCGCCCCCGACATCATCAGCACCCCCACAATAATCAGCGCCGGAGCCGTAGCAAAGGCCGGAATCCCCTGTAGCAGAGGAATAAACAGCACCGACGCCAAAAACAGCGCCGCCGCCACCAGGGCCGTAAAGCCGCTCCGTCCCCCCTCCGCAATCCCCGCCGCCGACTCAATATAAGTCGTCACCGTGGAGGTGCCCAGCACAGCCCCAGCGGTAGTGCCCACCGCATCGGCCATAAACGCCTTTTCCACCCCAGGAAAGTTACCCTCCGCATCGATATAGCCCGCCTTACTGCCCAGTCCCGTCAGGGTGCCAATGGTGTCAAACAAATCCACAAACAAAAACACAAAGATAATGCTCACCATCTGCCAGAAGTTAATGCGAAACAGTTCGCCCAACCCCACAAAAGCCTGACCAAACAAATCAGTAGGCGCCGGCGGAATCGCCATCAGCCCAGTCGGCCAGGGCGAGACACCCAATACCCAGGCCAGCACCGAGGTACCCAAAATACCCCACAGCAGCGCCCCCGTCACCCGGCGGGCAAACAGAGCCGCCGTAATGGCCAACCCCAGCAGCGCCATCGCCGTTTGGGGCGATCGCAAATTGCCCAGGGTCGTAAACGTCGCCTCCGATGGCACAATAATGCCCGCCCCCTTCAGGGCAATGTAAGCGATAAACAGGCCAATCCCAGCCGTAGTCGCATGCTTCACCGCATCCGGAATAGCCTTCACAATCTCACTGCGCACGTTGGTAATCGTCATGAGGATGAAGATCACCCCCTCAATCAGCACCGCCCCCAGGGCTACCCGCCAGTCAATGCCCAGGCCCAGCACCACCGTAAACGCAAAGTAAGCATTAATGCCCATCCCCGGTGCCAGGGCAAACGGCAATTTGGCATAAAGCGCCATCACCAGCGTCGCCAAGGCGGCAGATATCCCCGTCGCCATCACCAGTTCACCAAACAGGTCTCCCGACTCATTGAGAAACACCGCGTTCGATAAAATCGCCGGATTCACGATCAAGATATAGGCCATGGTCACAAACGTCGTCAGCCCCGCCAGGGCCTCCGTACGAAAGTCAGTCCCCAGGGCCGCAAAATCAAAAAACGCCGCAATTTTGTTCCCCTGGCCAGGGTTGGGGGGCGCCTGGGGCAGGTTTTGAGTGGGCTGGGTCACAGTAGCACTCCTTGCTCAGTAAATAGAGAATTAGCCCCTTCAGCCTTTCAGAAGGCAGTAGGCTTAGCCATCAGTCCACGACATCTACCCCGTTGAATCTGTGGCTGGCGCTACAAACACCTATTTTTACCGCACGCAGTTACGCCATTCGCCCTGGCGCTCGCTTGAGCCTAGCGTCAAGTAGGTCATCCTAACGGCCTACCACACGCGATGCCAACACCAGTGCGCTATCCTGCGCGATGCCAGCTTGCCCCCTCATAAGAGCCAACAGGTCAACCCAGCCAGGGAAGGGATTCAACTAAACGGAGAGGGTGGGATTCGAACCCACGGTCCTTGCGGACACCCGATTTCAAGTCGGGCGCATTCGACCACTCTGCCACCTCTCCAAAGGGGGATGTCTACCAGCTATAGCCGTGCATCTCATCTGTTATATCACCCCAACGGCCAGACTCGAAGCCCGCCTGCGTGACCGCAGTGTTTCGGTCTGCCCGTTAACCATGTGCCAGACAATTCACAGGCACAAGGGGCGTCATTAGAAATGCTCCCCTTCGTCACAATGTTTCACATAAAGCACGCCTGCTTTTGGAGCCACAGCACCACTACAGCACGGGTTCTCAGCAATCCGCTGTTGGTTATTAAGATGTCGGCCTACTACTAGAAGTTATGAGTCAATCCATGTTCTCGACCTGGCCTGTTTCCATCAGCGCCCCCAAACTCTCTGTAAAACCAGAGCAGTTAACCAACACAGAACTGGTAGCCCTCTGCCAGCAGCGGCTCCGGCCTGAGCGCATGATGTTCGCCGAACTGCTGCGCCGCTATCAAAGCCATGTCGATAAATTGCTCTATCACCTTGCCCCCGACTGGCCCGATCGCGCCGATCTAGCCCAAGAAGTTTGGATTCGCGTCTACCGAAACATGCGTCGCCTCAACGATCCAGCCAAGTTCAAAGGCTGGCTTGGCCGCATTACCACCAACCTCTTCTACGACGAGCTGCGGCGGCGTAAGCGCAACCGCGCCACCCTTTCTCTCGATGCCCCCCTCAACCTAGAAGACGGCACCATCGACTGGGATGTCCCCGCCAACGCTCCGGGCCCCGTAGACACCATGATGACTCAAGAGTTCTACGACCAGCTGCGACGAGCAATTTCAGACCTACCCGATGTCTTTCGCACCACCATCGTGCTGCGGGAAATTCAGGGCCTCTCCTACGAAGAGATTGCTGAGATGACCGGCGTTTCCCTAGGCACTGTAAAGTCTCGCATCGCCAGAGCCCGCCAGCGTTTACAGGCAGATCTCCAGCCCTATTTAGGGCATTAGAGACAGGCTTTCAGGGTGCGCTACCGAGGCAACCGATCAAGAGCGCCATGTCTCTACCTAAAGACTTAGTGTAACTAGCGTTAATTACTGCCCCAGGAGTTACCGATTTTAGGAACTTGGCATTATGATCAGTAACGGCAGTAGAAATACTTGGTTACGGAAATGCCCTGGCCAGGTGGCGTAACTGCCTGAGTCGTTGTTATTGCTTACGCAGGTGTTGTTTCCGGTATGACCACCTCTCCCTATACGCCTAACCAAGTCGAGCAGTTTGCCTCCGCTGGTTTTAGCCACGACGACGGGATGCCCGCGGCAGACTCCCACTGCAACCACGAATTGGATGCAACCAAGCGCGATCGCTTTGAGATGCTGAGCGCCTATTTAGACGGCGAAGCCACCCCCGAGGAGCGTCAGCAGATTCTGTGCTGGCTGCAACAAGATGCTGACACCCGCTGCCTTTACAATCGTCTCTTGGCCCTGCGGCAGGGAATGCGCAGTCAAGTATGTCCGACTCCCTGCGATGCAGAGGCAACGCTGGTAGGCGTCTTCCGTAGCCTTAATCATCGACTAAGGCTTATCACTATGGCCACTGCGGGAGTCATCGCCATCAGCGCCATCAACCTTTTATCAGGCGGCGCGGCTGGATTTGGCAACGGATCTTGGCGCATGGCCACAAACTCCTCTCCCGAGTCTCTGCAGATTGCCTTAGACCAGCCAGCCTTCCCTATCCCTGAAACCTCAGCAACCCCTGCAGGGTTTAGCAGCCCAGCTGAAAGAGGCACCCTTCCCGCTCAATCTGACCTCTAAGCAGTTTTTCAAAATAGGTTCTTAACTTAGTAAAGGCCATGCTTTCTGAAGAAAGCATGGCCTTTACTAAGTTTGTGAGCAATGCTGAACCCTATTCTTAAAAAGATTCAAGGAGCACCATTAACATCTATCTGGCAATAGACAGACTTAACGCCCCCAAGGCAAAAAAGGGATATACCCGATACTTCCTAAAACTTCTCTAGCTGGTCGAGACGCAGCCAGATGTTAGGAGTAGGAACTTCTCCAAATTTGACCAGGGCGTAGTCATCACTGGTCTCCAGGATCTCCCCCTTGGTCTCAAACAGGTAGGGAGGAAATCGGGTGTCGCTAGCCATCGCTTCAACGCTGTTCTCTAGCTTTTCGCGCACCGCTCGCACCAGGTCGCCCCGCTTTAGTGTTACTGCCATACTCTCTATTCCTATTAGCCTCAAGCTCACTGTACACGAATTTTTTGTCACCGCTGGCACTGAGGGCAGTAGTGGGCCGATCTTCCCGCCAACTTCAGACGATGAATAGGGGTAGTGCAAACCCGGCAGGGCATTCCTTCACGATCATAGACCCAGGCTACGCCGCCATAGTTGCCGTTAATACCGTAGATATCGCGGTAGTCACTAAACGTAGTACCGCCTGACTCAATGCTCGTAGTCAGCACCTCGAGAATGGCGCTGTGCAGTCGTTGAAGACGTTTAGGCCCTAGACGAGAGCTCGGCGTTAGCGGGCGCAGACCACTCAGGAATAGAGCCTCGTCGGCATAGATATTACCAATGCCCGCTACTAAGCTCTGATCAAGCAGTGCATTTTTAATGGGTCGTTGGCTACGGGCTAATCGCTGGTGCAAATAGGCGGGCGAGAATTGACCATCAAAGGGCTCTGGGCCCAGCGCCTGAAGCCCAGTCATAACCACTTCAGGCGCAACGCCAGGGGGAACCCACCAAAGGCGTCCAAAGGTGCGCTGGTCGACGTAGCGAAGCTCACGGTTGCCGCTAAGCCAAAGGCGCACTCGACAGTGGGACTGAACCGGAGCGTTGGGGGCAAGCCACAGCAGTTGACCGGTCATACGCAGATGTACCCCCAGATAGCCGCCTGGGCTACCATCTGCCTGAGTCAGTTCTCCCAACAGGTACTTTCCCCGGCGATGCCAGGCGTTTGGTGTAGCCCCAGCTAGGGCGGATAAAAACTCATCACCTGAGCCAGGAGAGGCAATAGTCCGAGCCAGGAGGATGTCCCCTCCCTCCAGTCGATGTCCTGGCGTTACCCGCTCTAGCCCTCGTCGTACAGTTTCAACTTCAGGTAATTCTGGCAAAGCTCAGCCCTGGCCCCATGTCCCTGTAAACAGCGCATCTCTGACTATAACCGCCTGCGGCAGCAGCTGTCACAAAGGCAACAACAATCAAGGCCCGTGCCGAAGCACAGGCCTTAAAAAAGGGTGAACGTTGGTGGCTCTATGAGCAGCTTTTTAGCTGTCGCTGAGCAGGAAACAGAGCCCAGTGCTTACTCAGCGGCAGCTTTGGAAGCAGGCTTTTTAGCGGCTTTGGGAGCTTCAACCTCTTGCAGCTCAGTGAGAGCGAAGTTGTTGGTGTTGATACCAGAGTAATTGACCTTGTCAAAGCGCACTACCGCAGGGTACTTGATTCCGCTTTGGTCAATGGTGGCAACGGTTCCCACTTCCCGGTACCAGTAAGACTCTTTGCGGAGAATGCGCACTTTAGAACCACGTTGAACCATGAACAATGCCCTCTTAAATATCGCGATATTAATGGCAGCTCGCCCAGGTCAAACCGCAGCCAAGGCTTATCGCAGCAAGCCTATAGCTCTGGATTGGATAGGGGGCCATTCCATGTTCACCAGATTACTACGAGTCTTTCCGTCTCATGGCAGCCAGGGGTTTAAGTTTTATTGCAGACCAAGGCCACGGATCCATTAGCCTCATTAAGGCCTCAGGGATGGCCTATCCCTGAGCCGACTCTAAGCTGAAGCCACCCAATTGCGCACGGAGGGTGCCCAGGAGGGCAAGATGCACCCATGCCTATATTTGCTTGCCGTAGTTTTGTTTATATTTTGAAACAAAAGGGAAAAATTAATCTACCTTACCCTTACCGCAGGAGACACCTTGCAATGCTCGCCAACATCCAATCCTTGGTGCAGGCTACGGATGGCCGCTATGCCTCTGACATGGAACTCCAGTTTTTTCAGCATTACCTGTCTACGGTTAGCACCAGGCTGCGGGCCTACCAAAAGATCCAGGGAGCTGAACCTCAGATCATTGCCCAGGTGCTGACCCGTCTAACGGCCCAGAAACCAGACGTTTTCCAGATAGGTGGTCAAGATTTGACTGCTAAGTGGCAGCGAGATACGGTGCGGGTATTGCGCTACAGCGCTACAGCGCTACTGCTAGATGACGCAGATTTATTTAAAGAGAAGCTGCTGATGTGGTTTCAGACCATCATGCAGGCGTACGGGGCTCAGGAGAGCTGCCAGCTCACCTACACAGCTATGCAGGAGGTGGTTGGTCAGCATCTAAACCCAGAAGAATTAAAAATCTTTTTGCCCATTTTGGAGTTGAGTCGGGTGACCCTAGGGCACACCGTCTAGGTTTAGTGCAGATCAATAAGTCGGCCTTGGGGCAATCGCCAGGCTATCCCCTCCACAGACATGATCGAGGTAATTGTGCGTCACTACCTCAATCATGTCTGTGGGGGGTTTACTACGTTTTGTATCACCCGGACTGGGGGGTGAGGGTGGTAAAGATGGCTAGCCGGGCAGTTTCAACCGGTTGTGCTGGGCTGCCTAGGGCCCGAGCTGCAAAATCTTGCTGTTAATTCTGCGTGGGCTTGGGCACATTACAGCTATCACTGAAAACAGTCTTACAAGGCTTGTTCGACCATGGTTATGACTACAGAGACCGCCCACCGTTTGCACCAAAAGTTTCCCAAAAAGCATAACCACTATGCCCTGCGGGACTTCTTTCAATTTAATAGCGAATACGGCACCATTACCGACTGGAACGATACTCGCAACGTCCTCACCAGCGAGGACTTTATCATCGGCCTGCTGGAAGGCCTGCAGGAAGAAGTAGGCGATGCCTCTGCGGCCATTATGTATACCGTGGGCCTGGAGTGGGGCAAGTTTGACTCGCTTGTGTTTGAAGCCTGGTTTGAGCGGGAGTTTGCCATGAGCCCTCGCCGAGCTAACCTGATGTTTCTGCTAGAAACCTGGTGGTGGCCCTATATCTCCCAGGGCTGGGGTCGATGGGAAGTTGACATGAGCGATCGCAAGCAGGGGTTTATGTTTATCAACCTGTTTGACTCCGCTGTGGCCCGTACCCTCGGGGATGTGGGCAAGCCAGTGTGCCACCTATACGCCGGTCTCTTTGCCGGTTTCTTTACAGAGATGGTGCGCAAGCAGCTGAGCTGCATTGAAATTCAGTGCTACTCCATGGGTGAAACCTACTGCAAGTTTTTGCTGGGCGGGCGTGAGCGCATTGATGCCGCCGCCTTTTGGATGAATGAAGGGGCCAATGCCCGCGATATCGAGAAGCGGCTGAGGGCCGGGGAAGGTGGCCAATGAATGCTTTTTCCCTAGACGCGGAGTCGGCCTCGACCTCCCAACCCTGGCGACGAGAAAGCGTGCGAGCCTTTTTTGAGGCCGTGGCTTGGGATGGCCGGGCTGCCGTGGTTACCCCGGCAATGGGAAATGCTGCTCAATCGCAGTCGCCCATGACCATGACCGTTGTGGATTTCTTCCAGGGGTTTGCCTGGGAGGGCCAGCCTGCGATTGGAGCACCCATTGCGCCTCTATCGACAGCCCCAGCCACCACCGCAAATTCGGAGCTCGATCTAACCCTAGATGGATTTTCGGATCTGTTTGGCTAGGATTCGTCGCGTTGTCTTTACCCTTGGCCTGCCCTGGCGGGTCGCAGCCTTAGTTCACTACTTCTGCCCCCTATCCGGAGGACTTTGCCATGACCTTTAAGCTCGATGCGCTTTTTGATGCACCTGATAAGCAGTACCTGGACGCTAACGATCTCAGCACCCTGAGCCAGTACGTTAGCTCGATTCCTGAACGCATGGCGGTGTACCGCACCCTGCGCGATCAAGAAGTTGCCATTATGCAGCCCATTGCGGATGCATTGCAGCAGCAGGGCGGCCATTCTGAGGCCATGGTGGAACGCAGTGTACGCAGTGGGCTGATGGTGCTGCGCTACGCCGCCATGGCCATGCTGCTTGACGACGATGGCTTTGTAGAAGAGCGCTTGCAGGGCTGGCTGCCGGAAATGGTTAAGGCCTATGAGACTCAAGCGGTTGATCAGCAGCTGTTTCAGCTGCTGCACCAGCAGTTGGGCAAGGTGTTTTCGCCCGCCCAGGTTAACTTGCTCAAGCCCAGCCTTGAAACCGCCCAGGCGCTGATGCTGAACACCCGCGAAACCGTGACGGCTACCCTGGCCGGATTGCTCTAAGGGGGGTTGCCCCGCCTGGCCCTACCCTGGGGTGGGCCTGACTACGCTTCAATACTATTCTGCGAGGGAAGCTCACAATGGTCTCTGTTGCCGATTTACTGATGGATGGCCGGTTGCCCGGCAACTACTTTGCCCAAGACCTCTACGTACGGGGGTCAACTGAACTGGGCCTGCTGGAAAATCGCCGGGGCGATCGCCTGTTGGCGATTCCTGAACCGCTGCTCCAGGCGATTTATTCGGGCTTGGAGAAGGAAACGGGCCAGGCCTCCCGGCTGGTGCTCTACAACTGTGGCCGCTGGTGGGGCAAAAACTTCTACGCCCGCTTTTGCGAAGAACTGGCGGACTACTACAACCAGCCGCTGGCGGATTTGTCCATGGCTGAATTTTTGCAGTCGCTGCAACAGTGCTGGAAGACGCACGGCTGGGGCCAAATTCATTTGGATATCACCTACCGCGATCGCGGCTTTTTGGGGGTTGAGATCTGGCATTCGCCGTTTACGGCGGTGGCACCCAAGGGCCAGGCTCCCGCTGGCGACCTGGAGCGGGGCATTGTGGAAATTTTCTTTACCCAGCTGACCGGGCGTGACCTGCGCTGTGTGCAGACCAGCTGCACCGCCAAGGGGGATGACTGTAACCGGTTTATTTTGGGCATAGAAAAACGTTTGCAGCCCGCTGAGGCGATGGTGGCTAGCGGCCAGGCCCACCAGGCGATCATGCAAACCCTCATGCAGCAGGGGTAATACAGCAGTGGCCCTCACCCGGCAGATTAGACGGTCGCAGTATCGCATTCTAGGGCTGGTGGGCCACGGACAGTTTGGCCGAGTCTACTGCGCTATTCACCGCAAAACCGGGGAACTGGTGGCGATCAAAGATCTCCATAAGGACCGCTTTCCTACCCATAAGTTTTTGCGGGAGCTCCGCTTTTTGATTAGCTTAGAGCACCCCAGCATTGTCACCTGCCATGCGCTGGAGCACTCGGCCAGCGGTCGGCAGCTGGTGCTCGACTACTGCGAGGGGGGGACGCTGCGCTCGGTGATGGAGAGTGACAGCGTGCTCACGGTGCGGGAGGTGCTGGACTTTGGGCTAGATATGCTGGCGGCCCTGGACTGCGCCCACCGCCAGGGGATTGTGCACTGCGATATCAAGCCCGAAAACATTCTCATGCAGTTGACCCCTGGCGGCTGGATGGCGCGGGTGTCTGACCTGGGCATTGCGCGTCTGAGCCAGGAGGCCAAGCAGGCGGATATGGGGCATACTGGCTCGCCCGCCTACATGGCACCGGAGCGGTTTTATAACCAACACCCCCCGGCGGCGGATCTCTACGCGGTGGGGGTGATTTTGTATGAGCTGGTGGTGGGGCACCGTCCCTTCTCGGGTACTCCGATGGAGCTGATGGTGGCGCATCTCAACCATTCGCCAACCCTGCCCGGGGAGGTGCCTGCGCCCCTGGGACAGATTGTGCGCAAAGCTCTACAGAAACTATTGCCCAAGCGCTACACCAGTGCCCGAGAGATGCGCGCTGACCTGATGGAGGTCTACCAGACTTACCAGACGGAGGGAACGCTCAATCAGCCCGCCTACAGCAAGGCCTTGCCGGAGCTGGACCTGGCCTCGGATCTGTCTTTTGTTGGCCTGCCCCACCCGACGGCGGTGATGGGTATGGTGCCGTTGGGCCACCAGGGGCACCTGCTGATGACCTGTGACCAGGAGCAGGTGTGGTTTTACCACTGGGCGCAGCAGGGGATGACGGCCCCGGCGGCCAGCCAAGGGTTTACGCTACCGGCACCGGTGCAGCGGTTTGTGCCGATTCCCCAGGGGGGGTTGTTGATCACCCAGGAGTCGCTGCATCTGTTGTCGATGACCCACGGGCTGGGCTGTATTGCCCGCAGCCATAATTCTCAGGGGGTGATGGTTGCCCCCGATGGGCGGTGGTTTGCCATGGCGGCGACCACCGAGCAGCAGCAGCTGGAGGTGACGGTTCATCGGTTGGCGACGGCGGCGACGGCGGCGGTGCAGATTTCGGCCCCGCTGAGGGTGGTGTTGCCCACTGAGGCGGGGGATGAGCTGGTGGCGATGGTGCCGCTGGATCACCGCTACGGGGCGGCGGTGGTGCGCCGGGGCAGCCGCACGCTGTTTCACGGTATTACCCGGCGGGGGAACTACCTGGGTGCGATCGCAACCTCGGTGCCGCTGTACAACCTGGTGGCGACTCGCCATCCTTACCGATACCTGGCCCTGGAGCAGGGCTACCCCAACTCGGTAATTGTGATTGATTTAATTCCCTTTAGAATGCTGCGCTTTCGCGTCGATATCACCCCTCAATGGCTGTTTGAAACCGCCGTGGGCTATGGCATTCTCAGCGCCGAAGGAGAATTTTCTCTGATTAACGACGAGGGACGCCTGCTCAACCGCATGGCCGGGCTGCCTCGCCCCCAGGCGATGGTGCCAAAATCGCTGACCCAGTATCTGTGGAGCGTCAACGAGGGCAGCGGCAGCCGGATTTATACCGTTGATCTGACCCAGCTGGCGCCTGATATTTTGTTTTAGCCGCAGTTTATTGGTCTAGCCACCATTTTCTAATCGCGTTTCTAGCCGCAATATAGGCGAAACTATAGGGCGGTTGTTTCAAAAACTACGCCCATGCTCGAATTTATGACCCTGCCTGACCATCTGCTACCGCCGGTAGCGCCCTATTCCCACGCGGTGCGGGCGGGGGATTTTTTGTTTGTCACGGGGCAGCTGGCCGAGGACCCGGCCACGGGCGACGTGATCAAAGGGCCAATTGAAGAGCAGACCCGCCGGGTGATGGACAACCTGGCCCTGGTGCTCAACCACGCGGGCAGCGGTTTCGACAAGGTGGTGATGGCGCGGGTATTTGTCACCGACTTTCGCTACTACGAAGCGGTGAATGCCATTTACCAGTCGTACTTTGGCGATGCGGTGCGGCCCAGCCGCACCACGGTGGGGGTGACCGGGCTGGCGGGCTATGGGGATGTGGAGATTGATTTGATTGCCTACTGCGGGGAGTAAGCCCGCCGGGGGATGAGGGGCGGGCTTCCCGGTA
>DATIVG010000559.1:0-2360 GCA_035466075.1 Nodosilinea sp.
CCTCCAGCGTTAGCACCTCAACCGGCTGAGCCGCCAAATCTTCCCGCACCCGCTCAATGATCTGCCCGCCGCCAAAGGGCGAGCACTGCACAAAAAACAGACCAAACCCCTCCGTGCGGCGCAGGCCGTTGAGCAACATCCGGTATTCTTCGTCTGGGTCTAGGGTTTGGTCGTTTTCATCCCAGGCCAGCAGGTCGGTGGTCATGGTGGGGGTGCCTCCGCTTCAAGGGCGGCTTTCGCCTGCTGAAACTCCGGAATCGCCTTGATCAGCGGGTGGGCGTCGTACCAGCATTGCATCGTGCCCTCGTCATCAAAGTAGCGATACTCCATCAGGCAGCGGCGAAACAGCAGGTCGCGGTGGGCTTCGTCGTTGTCGATGCTGCGGGTTTGGGCCACCCTGGCCAGCACCCGCCACTGCTCCTTTTCCACCGTGCGGCGATAGGTGTCGCGGGTGGTGGCAATCGCCCGCCGCACCGCCACCGTGGGGATGGGCAGCGCCTCGGTGCGGTTCATCGCTTCCTTCATCAGCAGCAACAGCTCCCGCACATGGCCGCCGCTGGCCAAACACAGCTGGGTCACCACATCGTCATTTTCAAAAATATCGCGCCCCAGCTGCACCTCGGCAATAAAAGGCTGCATGCGGCGCACCAGCACCTCCTGCATTTTGGCAATGCCGGGGAGATGCCGCTGACCGTCGGGGGTTTGCACCATCACCATCGGCAGTAGATCCGGGTTGCCGTAGACCTCCTTCAGGTCATTGGCCCGGTTGGAATACACCATGGAGATCGGCACGGTGTAGATCAGGTGGCAGTCGAGCCCCTGGAGCTGATCGCTGCGATCCAAGAAGATTTCGTCGTGGTTGCTGCGGCCATGGTCGTCGTGGATGGGGACGATGCGATCGAGGTTGTCGGCAATCACAACAATGTGCTCTTTGCCCGGCGGCAGTTTGGCCCTGGCATCGGCAATGAACGCATTGAGCGCCTTCACTAGGGTCATGGTGTGGGGGTTCACCAGGTCGCGAATCTTGCTGCGCTGGCTGGGCACCGCCCGAATGCTGGCGGTAATCTCGGCAAACTGCGCCGCCAGGGTCTTCACATCCAGCGACTCCATCACCACCTTGGTCTGGCCCAGGTCGTAGAGCGCCTGGCCCCGCTCCTTAAACCAGCTAATCAACGGTGCCGGGTCGGCGTTTTGCAACTCTTCTAGCAAATGGCGGGTGCAGGACAGCAAAATGTCGGTGTACTGCACATCCTGGGCGTCGATGTCGCCGTCTTCTCCCACGGCGGCAAAGTACACCACAAAGCAGCCTTTCTGCTCCAAATCCTGTTTCAGCCGCAGCAGCTCGGTGGATTTGCCCGCCCCCCGGTGGCCGCTGTAGAGCTGGCAGGTGTAGCGGTTAGAGCGCAAAATTTCTGGCCCCAGATCCAGCAGCACGTTGGCATCGCCCCGCTCCGCCTCGCAGTGCACATAGGCCGGGTCCCCCGGCTCCAGGGGCCGAAAGGGATCAATCGCGTTGTAAATCCCGGTCAAAACGTCGGTCATGGGGCTTAGATTCGCCATAGTTGGCCGCAGCGGCAGGCGGTGTGCCTTCTAGATTACACGACTGGCAAGATTAGCCTGCCGGGTCTCCTCCAATTGGGCGCCAGGGTGGCGACAGGGTGTGGAGAAAGCCCCAGCTTCAGGTCTTACAATGCCCTTCAGGAGATGTACTTCGGAGCCTTACCATGCTGACCTTTTACCACACCCCGCTGTCGATCAACTCCCGCCGGGTCTGGGTGGCGCTGCTCGAAAAAGACCTGCCCTTCGAGGCCACGGTCATGGGCCTGGGCGGCGACCAGTTTCAGCCCGAGTTCTTGAGCCTCAACCCCTTTCACCACATCCCCGTGCTGGTCGATGACGGCTTTACGGTGATTGAATCTCTGGCCATCTTGGACTACCTGGAGGCCAAGTACCCCACCCCCTCGCTGCTGGCCACCACCCCAGCGGGCATTGCCACCCTGCGCATGGTCGAAATGGTGACGGTGAATGAACTGGTGCCCGCCATCAACCCGCTGGTCAAAAAAATGATGGGCTTTGGCCAGGACCCAGAGGAGGCCATTGCCGAGGCCAAGCAAAAGGCTGAGGTGGTGCTCAAGTTCTACGCCGACCAGCTGGGGGATGATCCCTTTTTCTGCGGCGAGGCGCTCACCCTGGCGGATGTGGTGGCGGGCACTTTTGCCCCCTGGTTTGAGGGGCTGGGCCTGCCCATGGACCGCTACCCCACCCTGCAAGCCTGGACCGACCGCCTGATGGCGCGCCCGGCCTGGCAGGCGACTCAGCCGACGGCGAGGGAGCTGGCGGCATTCCGCGATCGCATGCAG
>DATIVG010000560.1:0-12067 GCA_035466075.1 Nodosilinea sp.
CACGTGTTGGCCTTTAGTATCTCTGCGGCGGTGGTACTGGGTACAACGCCCATAGTGCGCCGCATTGGCCTCAAAAGCGGCCGAGTTGACCAGCCCGGCGGCCGCAAAGTTCACGACAAACCGATGGTGCGCCTAGGGGGAGTATCTATTTTTATAGGCACCCTGCTAGCCCTGCTGGCGGTCTGGGCCCTAGGCGGGTTTATCGATGCCAGCGGGGCTCATCTGGCGCCTCCCCAGGAGTTTCAAATTTGGGGCGTTACCCTGGGCGGTTTAGCCTTCTTTCTGATTGGCCTCACCGACGACCTGTTTGGTCTTTCGCCCCTCAGCCGTCTGTTTATGCAGGCGGTGGTCGCCACCATGGCCTGGTACGTGGGGGTCAGCATCGACTTTCTCACCATTCCCTTCTACGGGCTGACCCAGCTGCCCGACTTCATCAGCCTGCCGGTCACCATTTTGTGGCTGGTGGGCATGGCCAACGCCATCAACTGGATTGACGGCCTCGACGGCCTAGCCGCCGGGGTCTCGGGCATCGCGGCCCTGATCATGCTGGTGGTGAGCTTCTACATGAACCAGCCAGCGGCGGCGCTGATTGCGGCGGCGCTGGCCGGGGGGGCCCTGGGGTTCTTGCGCTACAACTTCAACCCGGCCAAGATCTTCATGGGCGATGGTGGGGCCTACTTCATGGGCTTTACCCTGGCCGGGGTGGGGGTGATTGGCCTGGTCAAAACGGTGACCACGGCGGCGGTGCTGCTGCCCTACCTGATCCTGGCGGTGCCCATTTTAGACATGTCGGCGGTGATTGTCGATCGGCTGCGCTCGGGCAACTCGCCCTTTGTGGCCGACAAGCGCCACCTGCACCACCGCCTGCTCAAGGCGGGCCTGTCCCACCGAGTGACGGTGCTGTTTATCTACGTGCTCACCCTGTGGGCGGGCACGCTAGCCCTGGCCTTTGCCGGGGTGCCCAGCGGGTTGGTCTATGCCTTAGGGGCCACGGCGCTACTCAGCTATACCGGCTGGCGGCTGCGCCAGCGTACTCGCTGAGGGTCCGTAGGGGTACTCATAGGGCCGCCGCAGGTTGTTGGCCCGATAGACGTGAATGGTTTCAGTCACCTCGCCCCCTCGCCTCAGGGGTATGGTGCCCAGCGGTTCGATGCTGTCGAATAGGGGACGGTAGCGGGCCAAAATTTCGTCGTCTTGTCCATCGGGTTGAACAAAGCGATCGATGGTCATGTAGAGGGCATCCTGGCCGACCCAGTCCTGGGGGTTAAACCAGTAGGCAAACCCCCGTGGGTCTTGGCTAAAGGCCGTCACCGGCAGATCGACCAGGGGGTGAATGCCCATGGCAAAGTAGCCCCCCAGATAGTACTCGTTGGTGAATACAAACCCTACCTCATCCAGGGCGGCCCTGAGTTCGGGGTCGCTGGCCAGCTGGCGTCGTAGCTGATCGGTATCCAGCAGTTCGGTAGAGCCATCCTGCTCGACCGGTACCAGGCCGCCAAACAGGGCGTAGGTGCTGGGCTGCTGCAAAATCCCCAGGCGCAGGTGCAGCAGAGCCACCATCGAGAGCGCCCCTAAAAATAACCCCGACCCCCACAGCCAGCGACGGATCAGACGGGGTCGCTGGCGCTGCCAGCTCAAAACCTGAGCCGCTAGCAAGATGGCGATGCCCCAGTAACCAGGGGCGGGCCAGGCGGGTAAAATTTGCTGCTTGCCCCCCAGCAGGGTAAACAGCAGCATGATCGGCAGCGATAGCCACAGCACCAGCCCCTTGCGGTAGTGGTCTTGGGCTTCTCCGCCGCTGAGGCTGGGCGACACCCAGAAGAGGGCCTGTTTGGTGCCCTGCTTGGCCGCCACCCACCAGAGCGGAAAGCCAAACAGCGGAAACAAATAGAGGATAGACAGCAGCCAATAGCCCAGCATTTGCCCCAGGCTAAAGCCGCTGCTGCCGGTGTTGCCGTCAAACCGCATACCCAGCTGAAAGCGAAAGGAGATCCAGTCGTGCTGGCTATTCCAGTACCAGAGGGGAAAGAGGGTGAGGATGAACACGCCCAGGGCCAGCAATGTCCAGTGCGATCGCAGGGCCGCCCAGTAGGGCCGATAGGCCAGGCAAAACCCCACCAGGCTGAGGCCGAGCACAAAGCCGTGGTACTTGCTCAACCCCGCCAGGGCCACCGTTAGCCCCAGCAGCACAATGCGCCAGGTGGGTACATAGGTGGCCTGGATCAGCCCGTAGTGGCTGAGGCGGCGGCTACTGGGAAAAAACTCCCAGGCGGCCACCAGCAGGGTGGCGCTCCAAAACAAAATGAGCCCGTTGTCGGGGGAGGTGAGAATGCCAAAGGCGATGGCAAACAGCGGCACCAGGGTAACAATGGCGATGGTCATTTGCCCCACCGCCGCCGAAAATAGCCGGGTGGCCGCCAGGTACAGCAGCCCCAGGCTGATGCAGTACAGCCCCAGCGCCCCCATCCGCAGGGTGAAGGGGGAAATTACCCCGGTTAGCCACCAGCCGATGCCGGTGGTCAAGGCGACAATGGGCGGGTGGTCAAAGTAGCTGAGGTTGAGGTAGCGGCTGTAGAGATAGTAGTAGGCTTCGTCAAAGCCAGGCAGCATCCAGAGGGCGACAATGGTGCGGTAGAGCAGCCCGCCGAGCCCCAGGGCCATCAGCCCGTTGACCCAGCCGGGCTTGCGATCGCGCCCCAGCAACGATGTCTGACTGTCGCGCCAACCTGCCATAGCACATTCTCCCCTCGTTACACCAAGGCCCACACAACCCGCAAAACCTGGTCAATGGCCTAGCCAATTGGCAAAGCAGGCTTTTCCTGCTTCCCCTGCAATGGTCATAATGACACTATTGCACCCCGGCCATCTGGCCTCCTGCTGTCCCCAGAACGCCCCCTTTAAAGCGCCCTATGTCCCCCAGCCCTGCTTTTCCGTCGCCAGATGCTGAACCTGCTGCTGCCCAGGAGGGCCCAGCGACCAAGTGCGCCGAGGTGATCTGCGTGGGCACCGAGCTGCTGCTGGGGGATATTCTCAACAGCAATGCTCAGTTTTTGGCCAAAGAGCTGGCGGCCCTGGGCATTGCCCACTACTGCCAAACGGTGGTGGGAGACAACCCAGCTCGCATTCAGCAGGTGGTCACCCAGGCCCTGGCGCGGTCTGCATCGCCAGCCTCATCCCCGACCGACTCACCGCTGGAAGACCCGGCGGCGCAGGTCGCTGCCCCGACCGCGCAGCTCCTGCTGTTCACCGGGGGGCTAGGCCCCACCCCCGACGACCTGACAATCGAGACGCTGGCCGACCTGTTTGGTGCCCCGCTGGTGGAGCACCCCGATCTGGTGGCTGACATTGAGGCCAAATTTACCGCCCGAGGCCGCACCATGCCCCCCAGCAACCGCAAGCAGGCGCTGCTGCCCGTGGGGGCGATGGTGCTGCCCAACCCCCAGGGCACTGCTCCGGGCATCATTTGGTCGCCGCGCCCCCACCTCATTCTGATGACCTTCCCCGGCGTGCCGCGCGAAATGCAGGCCATGTGGCGCGAAACCGCTGTACCCTACCTGCGCAGCCAGGGCTGGGTCACCACTACGATTGTCAGCCGTATGCTGCGGTTTTGGGGCATTAGCGAGTCGGCCATGGCCGAGCGAGTGGCCCCCTACCTGGGCCAGGGCAACCCTACGGTCGCTCCCTACGCCAGTAAGGGGGAGGCCAAGCTGCGCATTACCGCCATGGCCGACTCGACCAGCGCGGCCCTGGCTCAAATTCAGCCGGTGGAAGCGGGCATTCGGGCGTTGGTTGGCGACGACTGCTATGGGGCCGACGACGACACCCTGGCGGCGGTGGTGGGTCGCCTGCTGCTCCAGCGGCAGCAGACCGTGGCGGTAGCCGAATCTTGCACCGGGGGTGGCCTGGGCCAGCTGCTGACCGACATTGCGGGCAGCTCGGCCTATTTCTATGGCGGCGTGATTGCCTACGACAACCGGGTCAAGGTCAACTTACTCAAGGTGGATGCCGCTGTGCTAGATGCCCAGGGAGCAGTGAGCGCCGAGGTGGCCGAGCAGATGGCCCTGGGAGCCAAGGCTTTGCTGCACACCGACTGGGCCCTGAGTATCACCGGCATTGCTGGCCCTGACGGCGGTACGCCGGCCAAGCCGGTGGGACTGGTCTACATTGGCCTGGCTAGCCCAGACGGTCAGGTGGTGAGCCGTCGGTACGAATTTTCTGGCTATCGGGGCCGCGACTGGGTGCGCCAGCTGAGCGCTAGCACTGCCCTTGACCTGCTGCGCCGCAACCTACTGTAACGCTGCGGTTGATCCTTGGCTTCAAATGACTATTATGTAATTATGGATAAATGCACTCCCCATTGGCCTTGGGCCGGGTTTAGGCAAAAGCGACCGGGGTAGCGTGTGCCAGTAAGGAGTTTGCCCTCATGGATTACATCGAAAAGGCTCTCGAAAAACTGCGCGAGTGGGTCGATAGAGTCATTGAGGCTCTGTTTGGCCCAGAAACCCAGGGAGAGCCTGAGCTAATCCCCATTCCGGTAGATGAGCCCCGCCGCTAGTTGGGCTGGTTATTTCAGGGTTGTCTCCCTAAGCCGCTAACTGTTTGGGCTTTGGATTCTTACGGCAGCATTTTGTACTGCTTTGGCGTTGGCTTAGCTTCCAGCCTCTCCAGGTGGCATTTTTAGTAGGGTGTGCTAGGTGCGCTGCTCATACATTATTTAAAGATATTCTGAATGGCTGCTCCTTTCTAGGGAGTTGTACCTCAGGCAATATAAGGTCAGATAGCGCCGACAGCTGCTGGTACAGGCCTGTAGATAACTACAGCGGGCAGCTGGGCATTACCGGAAAAATAGACTTTGCTCAAGATTCAGATCATCCACGGCCCCAACCTAAACATGCTGGGTTTGCGAGAGCCCGGTATCTATGGCAACCAGACCCTTGAGACCATTGAGCAGGGGCTGACCCATGAAGCCACGGCCCTGGGAGCTGTACTAGATTTTTTTCAGTCGAATAGCGAGGGTGCCCTGGTCGATTGCATTCAGTCAACCTGGGGTCAAAAAGACGGCATTGTGATCAACCCTGGGGCCTACACTCACACCAGCGTGGCCCTGCGAGATGCGATCGCAGCTGTGGGGCTGCCCACCGTTGAAGTACACCTCAGCAACATTCACAAACGCGAGGCGTTTCGCCACCACTCCTATATCGCGGCGGTGGCGGTGGGCCAAATCTGCGGGTTTGGAGCCGACAGCTATCGTTTGGGGCTCCAGGCGCTGGTGCGGCACCTCAAGGGTCTTGAGTAGATCCCGTTAAGCAGATGCTCTCGGGCGCGGTGATGGCGCTTTGGGAGGGCGCGGTGGTTTAGACTTGAATCTGCACAGTGCTCCCCTGCCATGGCCGCTGCCACCGCTACGATCAAATTTTTAAAAGAGCCCACTGCCCAGGCATGGGTCGAGCAAGCCCTGGCCCACCTGGACGTGATTTTGCTCGACCATGCCCAGTGCGAGCGCAAGGCGGCGGGGGTGGCGATGAGCCTGATCAACCGCTACCCGTCGGATGGGGAGCTGGTGCGGGCGCTGACCGCCATCGCCCAGGAAGAGCTGGCCCACTTTGCCCAAGTCAACCAGTGGCTGGCGCGGCGCGGCGTGGCCCTGGGGCCGCTGCCGCCGCCCCCCTATGGGGCCGGGCTGCGCCAGCAGGTGCGGCCCGCTGAGCCCGACCGCCAGCTCGATATTTTGCTGGTGTCGGCCCTGATCGAAGCCCGCAGCCACGAGCGGCTGGGGCTGCTGGCCGAGCACTGCCCTGACCCCGAGCTGGCCCAGTTTTACCGCAGTTTGATGGCCTCAGAGGCGCGCCACTACGGGGCCTACTGGGTGTTGGCCACGGGCCGCTTTGCCCGCTCTGAGGTGGAGACTCGCCTGGAAGAGCTAGCCACTGCCGAGAGCCAGATCCTGGCCCGCCTGCACCCCCAACCCCGCATTCACAGCTGAGCTATGCCCATCGACTACCGCAGCACCTTTGGCCCCTACCTGATCCGCAGCTGGCAACCCTGCGATCGCACCGCCGCCGCTGCCCTGATCGCCCAGGTGCTGAGGGAATACGGCCTCACCTGTGAGCCCACCGACAGCGACCGCGACGCCCTGGAGGTCGAAGCCTGCTACTGGGAGACCGGCGGCGAGTTTTGGGTGGTTGAGGCGGCGGGGGCTCTGGTGGGTACCGCCGCCTATCGCCCCACCAGCCGGGGGGCGCGGGCCGTGGAACTGCGCAAAATGTACCTGCTGCCCCAGGCGCGGGGCCAGGGCCTGGGCCGCCATCTGCTCACCGCCCTCGAAACCGCCATTCAGCAGCGCGGCTTCGAGGAAATCTGGCTGGAAACTGCCTCGGTGCTCAAACAGGCGGTGGGGCTCTACGAGGCCAGCGGCTATGTGCCCGCCAGCGGTGTGGAAACGGCGAGGTGCGATCGCGTCTACCGCAAACCCCTGCTCCCCACCGCCAAAACCGCCGCAATTTAGCTATAATCGCCACATTCTCACTGGGAGAGGCCGTTTTGATCGCCATCTACCCCGGCAGCTTTGACCCCATCACCCTAGGCCACGTAGACATCATCACCCGAGGCAGCCGCCTGTTCGATCGAGTGATCGTGCTGGTGTCTAGCAACCCCAACAAGGTGCCCCTGTTTTCCACCGCCCAGCGCATTCGCCAGATCGAGCAGTCGGTGGGGCACCTCAGCAACATCGCCATCGACCACTACGACGGCCTCACCATCACCTACGCCCGCCAGCACCAGGCCCAGGTGCTCCTGCGGGGGCTGCGAGTGCTCTCCGATTTCGAAAAAGAGCTGCAAATGGCGCATACTAATAACACCTTGGCCGACGATATCGAAACCCTTTTCCTCTCGACGTCCACCGAATACGGTTTTCTCAGCAGCAGCCTGGTCAAAGAAATAGCCTGCTTTGGCGGCCCCATCGACCACCTTGTTCCCCACCATGTAGCGCGAGACGTTTACCAATGCTACGCCCAGACTCCCCCCGCAACGCCCCGCTCCGCAGTGCCCGCGCCGCCGCCCCAGCCAATGGATCGTCTCTAGAGGCCCTAGAGGGGGGTGCCCTGCCCAACCCCAGCGATATCGACATTCAGCAAGAGCTCAACAAGCTCGAAGAACTCATCCTGGCCAGTCCCCGCGTTCCCTTCAGCGGCCGCACCCTGGTCGATGAAGACCAGCTGCTCGACCAGCTCGATGCCATTCGCCTCAACCTGCCCCCGGCCTTTCGCCAGGCGGTGCAGATCTTGCAGCAGCGCAACACCCTGATTGCCGAAGCCGAACGCTACGCCCAAGACCTGATCGCCGCCGCCGAGCAGCAGGCGGCCCAAATGCTCGACGAGCTCGGCATTGTGCGCCAGGCTGAGCAGATGGCCCAGCAGCTCAAGTCCCAGGCCCAGCAAGACTGCGACGGCCTGCGCAACCAGGTGATGGGCGACATCGAGCAAATGCAGCTACAGGCCCAGCGCGAGTGGGAGGCCCTGCGCCAAAAAGCCCTCGCCGAGCAAGACATGATTCAACAGGAGGCCGATGGCTACGCCGACCAGGTGCTCTCCAACGTAGAGCAGCAGCTATCGCAGATGCTGCGCATCATTCAAAACGGGCGCAGCCATCTCCAGCCCGCCAACGAACCAGCGCCCCCGGCCCAGCGCCCCAAAAGCAGTCGTTCAGCGGCGAGCGGCCCCGCTGACCCTCGCGCCGAGGGCAGCACCGACCGACCAACCAGCCGCCCCCGCCCGCCCCAAAAGCCCGCCGCTGACCCATGATCAGCTACCTCAAGGGAGCGCTGGCCGACATTCAAAAGCCCGGCAACCACAAAATTTTGGTCACCCTGGATGTCAACCAGGTGGGCTACGACCTCCAGGTGCCCGCCCGCTACCTCTCCCTGCTGCCGCCGCTGGGCGAGATGGTGCAGCTGTTTAGCCACCTCTACTTTCGCGACGACCAGGCGGTGCTGTTTGGCTTTGGTCAGCGCCAGGAGCGCGATCTGTTTCGGCTGCTAATCAGCGTCAGCGGCATTGGCCCCCAGATGGCCCTGGCCCTGATCGACACCCTGGGCGAAGCCGAGCTGACCCAGGCGGTGGTGAGCGGCAACACGCGCCTGCTGTCGCGCACCCCTGGGGTGGGCAGCAAAACCGCCGAGCGACTGGTGCTAGAACTCAAAACTAAGCTGCAAGACTGGCAAACCCAGTCGGGGGTAGGGCTGGTGCCTGCCGCCGGGCCCGTGCCCACCCTCTACGAAGAGGTCGAAACCACCCTCAGCGCCCTGGGCTACAGTCAGAGCGAAATTCTCAAAGCCCTCCAGGCGGTGGGGCGCAACTCTGCCCTCCAAAAGACGGCAGATCCCGAGAGCTGGGTGCGAGAGGCAATTGCCTGGCTCAGCCAGTAACCCTGACCGCAATCCCATGTGTGGATTGGCAGGGGAAGGGGCCCCCTATGCTATAGTGAAAAATCCTGGCTCAAAATTATCCTTCTATAGAAGCTGTCTGTCCCATGACTCTGTTGCAAGCGCGCAAGCAGGAACTTATTTCCGAATATCAGGTGCACGAAACTGACACTGGCTCTGCCGATTTGCAGATCGCCATGCTGACCGATCGCATCAATCAACTCAGCTCTCACCTGCAAAAGAACAAAAAAGACTATTCGTCTCGCCGTGGCCTGCTAAAGATGATTGGTCACCGCAAGCGCCTCATGGCCTACCTGCAAAAGCAAGACTCTGAGCGCTACCGGGCCCTGATTCAAAAGCTCGGCATTCGCGGCTAGGCTAACTGCCCTAGCCCATCTACTGCTGACTGTTGTTGTCGTTTAGCTTTTATGGCCCCCGAGTCTCCTCGTCAGCGACTACCCTTTGAGCCCGGTGGTAAGGGGGCTGGCAAGACCGCCGCAGAGTCTAAAAAAGCGGCCAAACCAGCCCCTGCTGCACCCAAAGGTTCAGCCCAAAAAACTGAGCCTAAGAAAAGGGTGAGTTCTTCCAAAAAATCTTCTGCCAAGCCCGCTAAAACCGCCACTGCCATTCCTGAAGAGGTAAGCAGCCGTATGCTGCGGCGTATGCTGTTTTTTTCGGGCATTCCCACGGTGACAGGGGTGCTGACCTTTTTCGTGAGCTACTACCTGGTGGTCAATCAGGTGGTGGAGCTGCCCTCCTATTTTGTGCTGCTGGTCACGCTGGGCTGCTTTGGCCTGGGTGTGGTGGGCCTTACCTATGGGGTGCTGTCGGCCTCGTGGGATGAAGAGCGGCCCGGTAACCTGCTGGGGCTAGATGAGTTTCAGGTCAACTTTGGCCGCATGACCAGCGCCTGGGGCGCAAAGTCCGATCGCTAGGTACACACTTACCTCGACTGTCGTTGGCTATGGCTTGAGCGATGTTTGCTGACTTCCTGGGTCTGCCCCTACTCAAAACCCCTCTACCAATATTGGCGGAGGGGTTTTGAGTAGCCATTATTGATAGCAGCTTCAGCCAGTTTGGTGTTGTACCAAATCCTGTCGGTATACCTCCGATTTGTAGAGGCATTGCAATGCAATGTTCCCTACGAGGTATCGGTTTAGAACCGGGGTTTTAGGCGTCGGATTGGGTGTTACTTGGGATTGGCTGCGTCGTTTTCTGCCGACTGCATGATCTGCTCAATCTGCGCCTCCATGGCCTTGAGCAGCTGGGTGAGCGACTCGAGGGTGCGGGTGGAGGGGGCTTCCAGGGTGAGCGACTGGCGGGCCCGATCGCGGATCTCGGTGATTCGCTTTTGCAGGGTTTGGGCGACCCCCAGGGCGTCTTCGCCCAGCTGCTTAATCTGCTGCTGCTGATAAAACTTTAGCGCCGCCCCGCGCAGTACTTGCAGGGTGGCTTCTTCGCCGTGGGTGCCCGCCATGAGCCGCAGGCGCAGCAGTACCCGTTCACCCTTGTAGAGCCGCTCAATGTCGGCCTGTTTGGTGTGGGTGGTGGGCAGCAGAGGCAGGTGGGTGAGCCGCTTGAGCTCGTTGATGACGCTCTGGAGCTGATCGACGCTGAGGGTTTTGAGGGCGGCCTGCACCACGCCGTCTTTGCTCCACAGCACCTGGCCCTGGTTGGGACGGCGCTCAAAGTAGAGGCGGCCAATGCCCTCAGTGATCACCTGGTTGAGCAACGCCTGGGTGAGCTGGGGTGGCGGCAGACGGTGCAGCTGGTCAAGGGGCACCTGGCTCACCACGGGGTTGAGGCTGAGGGCCAGGGGCTGGGGCTCGGCGGTGATTGGGGGCGGTGGGGCGGTGACCTCGCGCTGCAAGTCGTCGGGGCTATCGACAATAAAGGTGAGCAGCTCGTCGCCGGGGGCCATGGCCGGTGGGGCGGGAGCGGGCTGGGGGCGTACCTTGTGGCGGGCGGCGTAGCTGAGGTACTTGGAGAGCATTTTGCGCTGCCAGTCGGAGGAGACCGGCCAGGGCACCAGGGTACAGCGAATGAAGGACACCTGCTTGCGGGCGTAGTCGAGGGCGGTGGGGTCGGTGGCGTTGACCATGCCCAGGTGTAGGCAGCTCGACTCGACGGAGAGGGGAATGATTTCGTGGTAGAGGCAGGCCTCAAAGGGCAGAATGCTGTCGATGAGCGACAGCATTTGGGCGACGTTGAGGCGGCTATCAACGGCCTCGCTGCCGCTGTGCACATCCAGGGCGGAGAGGTCGTTGGCTAGCGCGTGGGTATTGGGCTCCGACATGGACCTGGAAATTAAGAACTGGAATGTCTCAATCCTATGCGCCCGTTAAGGGTGGGGGGGAAATTCTTAACATCAACGCCGGTAATCTTTATGGAAACGGTTTGAACTCTGGGGAGTGGACAAAGCACAGTGCACCAGAGCAAATACCGGTTGCGTAGTCTTGTGATGTATTGGCGGCTAATCTACCCATGCATTGCACTGTCGTGGTTTTGCCCTGGGCATTCCCGATTTGTACTTGGATAGCTACGACTGCTGTGGAGGGTGCGATCGCACCCTCCACAGCCCTGAGCCAGACGGTGTGCCTGTCGCAGCCCTGAGCTATTTACTGGGCTGGCTCATCACCAGGGGCAGTTGGGCCAATTCCTTGGGCTGGGGCAGCGGGGTCTGCTGCCGGATCCGCAGGTTGGCTAGCCAATGGGATAGCGGCTGCTGCCGGGACTGGCTCGACGGTAGGCATTGGAGCCTCCGCCGCTAGCGCTGGTTTGGGCAAGAGGTCGTCGGCATTTGCCGGAGCAAACCCAAGGATGTCTGATGCTGCGGGTTCGGGCTCGGGCTGGGTAGCAGATGTCTCAGCGCTCGCCGGTTCAGCCGCAGGTTGTTCCGACTGGGCTTCGGGGGCTGGGACTTCGGGGGCCGCCGCCTCGGCCTCCGGTGCGACAGGTCCAGCCGCCGCAGGCTCAGCGGGCTCTGGCTGGGGTTCGGCCTCTGGAGATAGCTCAGGCACAGCCTCCGGCGATTGGCTAGCCGGGGCAAATACGGTGCTGTCGGGGAAGGCGCCAGGAACGGCCTCCGCCTGGGGGGCCGGGGTGCTTTGGTGGCCTTCTCTGGCGGCGGCCCAGGTGGGAGAGCTGCTGGCCTCGGCCTCGGCCTCAGTCAGGGCCACCGGATCTGCGGCGGGGGCCTCTATGAGGGTCTGAACTATCGCGGGCTCCAGCGCCGGGGGGGCGTGACCCTCAGCGGCATCTGTCGGGGCGATGGCGGCGGGTTGTGGCTCTGGGGCCACCTCGGCTGGGGCTACCTCAGCAGTAGCCACCTCTGTGGCAGAAGGGGCCGGGGGGACGGCACTGTTACCGTTAAACAGTAGGCCAGCGATGGAGGCGGTCTGGGGCGTTTGGCCCGTGCCGGTGCTGGTGAAGGAGTCGGAGAAGCGATCTACAGTGGTTTGCCAGAGGGCGGCCAGGCGGTCGGTCTGGGGCGCGGCCTCTTCAGCGGGCGCGGCGGCCACAGCTTCATCAGCTACGGCCTGGGCGGCTACGGCTTCGTCGGTGACGGGTTCAGCCTGGGCGATGGGGTCGCTGGGGGAAGTCCACACCCGGAAAATGCCGTCTACTGGCTCCGTAGGAGGCTCGACC
>DATIVG010000561.1:0-4641 GCA_035466075.1 Nodosilinea sp.
AACAATCAATTGAGGGAGTAGATGCTTCCCGAAGGGTGGGTTACATAACTAGAATGCGCCCAACCTTTCAACACCAGCGCAGTGTTTTACCACTGGTGGGGTTACATCATTAGGGTACGCAAATCGCCCTGGCAGGCTTACTTGCAAGCGTCTGGTCATGTTGCAGGGCCAGGACAAAGGGTATTTGCGCCGGTCCTTATACCGGTAGCAGGGCGGGCTTAGAGGTGGCTTCCTTGGCGATCAGGCCAATCAGAGGAATCTTAGAGATCCACAGTTTTTCGAGGGCTTGCTCCAGCTGCACCGATTTCACCGTACCCAGGTGAGAAACCAGCACCATGCCGCTGGTTTCAGCGGACAGCAGAGCGGCGTCGGCGTACTCGGCAAACGGTGGCGAGTCGTAGATGATCAAGTCAAAGTAGGACTCGGTTTTAGCCACAAACTGCGACATTTTGGCCGACGACAGCAGCCGGGCGGGGTCAATGTCGGTGGTGCCGGTGGTCAACACAAACAGATTGGGTTCGGTGGGCGATCGCTTAATGACGTTTTTGAGATCCAGCTCCCCAGCCAAGATGTTGCTAAAGCCGTGGTCGTTGGGCAGCTCTAAAAAGTCGTGCAGGTGCGGAAAGCGCAGGTCGGCGTCGATGAGTAAAACCCGGTTGCCCAACTCAGCGGCGGCCCAGGCCAGGTAGGCGGCGGTGGTCGAGTCGGCCAGCTGATTGTCGGCGGAGCTAATGACTAGCGATCTCAGGGGGCGGTCGGCATCCAGTCGCTGCAGATTGGCCACCAGCGATCGAAACGCTTCTCGATAGACAAAGATGTCATCGGTGAGGGCCGGAGCTTTTTTGGGCTTGCGGCCATTGCCGTTAACCCCAGGCTGGGACGACGCTAGCGGGTCAGTCAGGGGTTGGTACAGCCCCAGCAAATACTGCTCGTCGTAGCCCCGATCGACCGCCACGTTGTTAGGAATCAGACCCAAAATCGGCACCGGGGTCACCCGCTTGAGATCCTTCGGTGTGTAAAGCACATCCCGCTGCGACTCTAGCAAAACGGCCAGGCCGGTGCCCACCAGCAGCCCCAGCAAAAAGCCCAGCACCAGACTATTTTGCAGGTTTGCCACCTGGGTGGTCACGGTGGTGGGGTTAATCAACTCCCAGGGCAACTCCCGCTGGGCCGCCTCCACCTGCAACCCCTCCCGCCGAATCAGCAGATCGCTGAGGCTGTTGTTGGCAATCGCCAGCTCCCGCTCCAGATCGGTAAACTGGCGGGTGATGGCGGCCAGTTCGTTGACATCTACATCTAAGGTGGCCAGGGTTTCAGACAGAGCCGCCTCCCGCGTGGCCAGCAGATCGATGCGGCCCATCAACTCGCGCTGGGCGACTTCCCCCTCCCGGGCGAGCAGCTGTAAAAGATTCTGCCGCTGCTCTAGCAGCACCTGCATGTCGGGGCTGCCGTCGAGGTAGAGGGTAGACTCCGCCGCAATGCGGCTGTCGAGGGCCAGCAGATTTTCCACCAGGGCCCCGTAGCGACCGCTACTGCTCAACACCGACGACGCCGAGGTGTCTTGGGGGCGCTGGCTCAGCTCGGTTTGCAGGTCTTCGTAGAGGGCCAGGTTTTCCTCTAGCTCAATCAGCGTATTTTGGTACTGCTGCTCAAAGCTGCTGATCTGGCCAGAAATGTTGCCGCCCTGGGAGCCGGGGTCGATCAGGCTGTAGGTCTGGCGCAAATTTTGTAGATCGGCCTGGAGGCTATCGACCCGCTGGCGGGCCTCGGGAATCTTGTCGTTGAGAAAATCTAGCCCCAGCTGAATATCTTGCTTGCGCGAGGCCAAGCCGTAGTCGAGGAAGGTTTGGGCCAGCAGGTTGGCCACGTACTCTACATCCTGGGCTGAGCCGCCACTGTAGGTAGTTCTAAAAATTCTGGACTCTTTGCCGAGCTGGGTGCTCAATCCACTTCTCAAGATGGTGTAGCACTGGTTATCGAGGGCAGCGTCGTCGGCTCCGGCGGCGGCGGCCTGGTCGGGGCGCACACAGCCAATCAAGCCCTTGGCCCGCAGGTCGTCAACGGCAGGCTGTAGCACGCTGGGGCTACCCAAAATTCTGAGCCGATCTTGGATGGTGAGCTCGGCGTCTTTGCGGTTGATCGGTACGTCGGAGAGGGCAGAAATCACCTCAGTTTCGGCGTTGAGGGGCTGCACCAAAATATCAAACCCGGCGGAGTAGGTGGGGGGGCTCAGGTAGGCCCTGACCCCGGCTCCGGCGGTTAGCGCGGCGGTCACGCCGATAATGAGTAGCGCCCGCCGACGCAGCATGGAGAGCAAGCTGCCTAAATCTAACCCGCCCTCTTGCAGGGGTTCCACGGCCGGGGTGGCTGAGGGTAAGAGCGGTGGTTGAAGGGTTTGAGCTTTCATCCCTGATTCCTAAATAAGTAGTGGGTCGGGGTGACTGGCGTGTGCATGGCTATAGGCAGAGCCCTGCCTGGGGTAGCCACCGGAGAGTCTGGGCTGGGGGCGGTTAAACCCAGCGGGTCAGTCAAATAGGTTTAAGAACCGGAAGGGCGCCCCCAAAATAAACAGCAGGTTGCTGATTGGATTGGTGACGCTGCCAACGGTGTCTGAGAAGGTGGCCAGCCCGGACCGACCGACGATGATGATGTCGTTGTTCTGCAAGACGGGGTTGTTTTCGTCGTTGATGCCCTGGGCAAAGTCAACGGAAATTTCCCGCTGGGTGACGCTGCCGTCGGGGTTGAGACGCACCAGGCCCACGACATCTTCGCGGGCCCGGTTGTTGAAGCCGCCAGCGGCCAAAATACCCTGGTTGAGCGGGGTGTTGGGGGGCACATTGACGATGCCGCGGTTGGGCACCTCGCCGACGACGTTGATGCGAATGGTGTTGGGGGAGAAGCTGGCTTCGGCGACGCGGGTGGCTTCGGCGGGGTCGGCCTGGCCGGTGGCGGTGGGAATAAAGACGGTGTCGCCCTCCTGGAGAATGGCGTTTTGCCGCAGGTCTCCGGCCTGGAGCATCTCCCAGAGATCGACCTTGAATACCTGGGGATTGCCGCTGCGGGTGGGGCGGCGCACCTCAATTTGGCGAATGTTGGCCTGGGGTTTGATGCCGCCAGCCACCTGAATGGCGTCGGTGACGGTGGTGGGGCTACCGGCAAAGCCCTGCTCGCCGCCGGGCACCCCGGCGCTGCCGGTGCGGGTGGAGCCTCCCCTCAACAGGTAGGGGCCGGGCCGAAACACCTCGCCCACCACGGCGACGCTCACCGCCTGGGGCTCGTTAGATGACAGATTGGAGTTGGCCAGCAGGGGCCCTTCGTCGAGGGGAATGAGGGTGGAGGGAATGTAAATGCTGTCGCCATCGCGCAGGTTGAGGTTTTGGTTGGTGTCGCCCGCGCTGACCAGCTGCCACAGGTTGGCGGTGAGCACCTGGGTACGGCCATTTTGCTGCCGCCGAATTTGCACATTGCGCAGGTCGGCACTCTGGGTGGCCCCGCCCGCCAGCTCGAACAGCTGGGTGAGTTTGGGGAAGTTGGCGGAGTCTAGGGCGTAGGAGCCGGGCTGGTTGATCTCGCCCGCCACGGTGATTTCGATGGGGCGGCGGGCCAGCAGGTTGAGGGTGACGATGGGGCGGCGCAGGGTCTGGCCGTAGCGGCTGGAGATCAGGGCGGTGGCCTGATCGACGCTCAGCCCTTCTACAACGACCGGCCCAATCAGGGCCAGGTTGAGGGTGCCGTCGACCTGCACTTCGTAGTCGCCGCTGTAGTCGGGGAGGCGGAAAAGTGTGATGCGCACGCGGTCGCCCTGGCCGAGAATGTAGGGTTCGTTGACCGGGGGGGCCGAGAGCACCGGCACGTTTTGGGCGGGGGTGGGGCGGGGCCGGGCATTTGTTGGGCCAGGCTGGCCCCGGCAAGGGCATCGAGGCCCAGCAGCGCCAACCCCAGCGCCAGCAACGGTGGTGTGAACCGCTGAGCGCGGCGGCTGGGGGGCCAAATGCGGGTGGGGGGCCAAGTAATAGAGTGGTTAGGCATGGAAGATCGCCTCCGCTGGTAAACTGCCCTGGGACTCCTTACTACTCCGTGGTGGTCAGGTAAAATCCGTAAGGTTTTAGCGGAACCCAGTGATTTCCCCGAGGGTTTCACACAAGCTGGTTAAACCAGGATGGTTTTGCTAAGTTAGCTTGAACCTGTCTCCGTAGTTTCTCTGTCTGTAGAGAAATATGTCATGCTCTTTTCCATCGGTGCTACGATTTGCTACAGCATTTACCCGCTGGTCCCAGGGTTTTCTCCTCCAGCTTTAACCCCAGGGCCGGTGCTTGATAGTTTTTAGGTTTAGCGATGGGTTGAATTGAGTTGGCCAGGCGTTTGGGCGGGGGTGCGATCGCACCTTTCCCCCACCGCTCAGCTCATCCATGCCCCCAGCCACGAATTTTCGTTTTACGAGAACTTTATGAGTATGAGTTACGTCATTGCTCCAGTTCTCAGGCCTAAGTCCTGAGGAACCAAGGCCAACCACGGTGCTTTCAACCTGGCCTTTACCCCTGCATAAATAACCATTACTGACAAATCCTACCGGGGCGTCTACCGCGTGCTGTCCTTTAAGCCCTTAGGATCATGTCAAGCAAAACTACTCCCGTTTGCGAG
>DATIVG010000562.1:0-5192 GCA_035466075.1 Nodosilinea sp.
AGTGAGTCGATATAGCTTTAGTCACCTGCTGATCCCCCCTGCCCCCCTTAAAAAGGGGGGTAAAAGTCCCCCTTTTTAAGGGGGATTTAGGGGGATCTCCACTTCTGCTACAAGAAATAGGACTTTTCAAACATCCTCTAAGACCTTGATTTGTGGCAGTAACGAAAGCACCCTGGGGTCTGGGAATGCGACCTACCACAGTCGGTAGCGGATCTGGTCGATGGGGTCAGGCTGGGCGTAGTCGGCTTGGGTTGGATTGTGCAACCACACGGTGTCCAGCCAGGTGCAGACGGCTTCCTCGGAGTCAAACTCCAGAGTGGTGCCAGTAACCGGGTTAAATACCCGCCAGAACGTTTCTCCCGTAGCTAGGGTGGTGCGGCGAATCGCTGGCTCGTGGCCTGATGCCAGCCAGTGCAGCAGCGCTGCGCCCAGTCGTTGCCAAAGATTCAGGCGTGGGGTAGCGGCAGCCATGGGGCGGGGCTGAGGTGCCGGGGTCAGCTCTAGGATGGTGTAGGGTTTACTTTTGGTACGCATAGCGGTCTCCTGGGCCACAGTCGGCCCTGTGGGGGCTTGTCCGGCGATCGCAGCCAAAATCTGCAAATACTGTGAACTCGCAGCAGGCTAAAGAAAATCAGGGAACACCACCAACCGACCCAACTCCAGATGCCAGGGATGGGCCAATGCTTGCAGACAAGATCGCAAAAGAAGGTGATTTCGCTCGGACAAAACTACCTTAGACAACGGTTTAGAGCCTGTCGTTAGAGAAAATGTCGTCTTTTGTCATAGGTTGGAGCGGGCCATATCGTATTTCGCCACAGGTGTCGGGGCAATGGGAGGCTACCGACAGACTCAAAACCCTTGCTATATAATCGATGTCCAGCTTTCCAATGCTGGCAGCACGGTTGAGACCCAGTGACAGGCATGGACTTGGCAACGGCCCAGGCGATCGCAGATGCCGCCATCTATCGCGACAGCGGCAGACACCTCAGCGATGTAGAAATCGCCATCCTCCAGGGTGCCTGGGAGGGCCAAACCTATGAGCAAATTGCCGCCGCCGTCGGCTACTCCCCCAGCTATCTGACCCGCACCGTCGGCCCCCAGCTCTGGAAAGTTCTGAGCGACGCCCTGGGGGAGCCGGTAAGCAAGACCAACTTTCGAGGCGCATTGCAGCGGCGAGGGAGTGATGGGGTAGGGGGTGATGGGGTAGGGGGTGACGGGGTGATGGGGTCGCAAGCCAGCGAATCGATCGCACCACCCTCCCACTCTCCCACCCATCCACCCTCCCACCCTCCCCTCAGAATCGACTGGGGCGAAATCCCCGACGTCCAACAGTTCAGCGGTCGCACCGCCGAACTGGCCACCCTGCACACCTGGCTGGCCACCGACCGCTGCCGCCTGGTCGCCCTGCTGGGCATGGGCGGCGTTGGCAAAAGCACCCTCGCCGCCAAACTCACCACCCACCTCGCCCAAATCCCTCCAACCTCCCCATCACCCCTACCTTCCCCAACTCCCTCACCCACCCATCCATCCACCGCTTCACCCCCCTACACCCACATCATCTGGCGCTCCCTCCGCAACGCCCCGCCCCTCGACGATCTGCTCGGCGATCTGGTGCTGTTTTTGTCTGACCAGAGCGACACCCAGGCCGACCTGCGACGACTGCTGCACTGGCTGCGCACCCACCGCTGCCTGGTGGTGCTCGACAATGTGGAAACCCTGATGGCGGTGGGCGATCGTGCTGGGCAGTACCAGGCGGGCTACGAGGGCTACGGCGACCTGTTTCGCACCCTGGCTGAAAGCCCCCACCAGAGCAGGATCATGCTCACCAGCCGCGAGAAACCTGCCGAGGTGGCAGCTCTGGAAGGGGAGGCGGTGCGATCGCTCCAGCTCACCGGGGCTCAGGACGTGGGTCTGGCCATTCTGGACGCCAAGGGCCTGATGGGCAGCGAGACGGAAAAGCAGGAACTGTGCGATCGCTACGGCGGCAACCCCCTGGCGCTGAAGATTGTGGCCAGCAGCATTAAAGACCTGTTTGGCGGTGCGATCGCAGATTTCTTTCAGCAGGACACAATGTTGTTCAACGGCATTCGCCGCCTGCTCGACCAGCAGTTTGAGCGCCTGACCGTCCTGGAGCAGACGGTGATGGGCTGGCTCGCCATCAACCGCGAGTGGACCACCATCGATGAATTGGCGGCCGACATCGTGCCCGCTGTGGCGCGATCGCAGCTGCTCGAAACCCTGGAGTCCCTCACCTGGCGCAGCCTGATCGAAAAGCGTCCCGGAGCCTACACCCAGCAGCCCGTGGTGATGGAATACGTCACCGAAGGCCTGGTGGAAGTCGTGGCTGAGGAGTTGATCGGCCTCCAGCCCCTGCAACTCGACCGCCTGGCGCTGATCAAAACCACGGTCAAAGACTACATTCGCGACAGCCAGACCCGGCTGATCCTCCAGCCCATCGCCCAGCGGTTGCTGGCGGTGTTAAAGCTTTCAGAGTCACCCGAGCAGCGCATCGCTCAACTGCTGGAGACTCTGCGAAAAACCGAGATTCAGTACTCGGGCTACGGCGTGGGCAACCTGCTCAACCTGGCCATCTACCTGGGGCTGGATGTGGCCCAGCTCGACTGGTCGGGGCTGACCATCTGGCACGCCAACCTCCAGGGGGTGCGGCTGGCGGGGGTGAATTTTGCGGGGACGCGGTTTGCCAAAACCCTGTTCACCCAAACCCTGGGCAGCGTGCTGGCGATCGCCTATAGCCCCGGTGGTGACCTGCTGGCCACAGGCGATGCCAACGGCTGGGTGCAGCTGTGGCAGACCACCAACGGCCAGAGCTGCGGCAGCTTTCAGGGGCACCATACCTGGGTGTGGTCCGTCGCCTGGCAGCCGGATGGCAGGCGGCTGGCCAGCGGCAGTACCGACCAAACGGTGAGAATTTGGGATGTCAAAACGGGGCAGAGCCTCCACACCCTGACGGGCCACAGCAACTGGGTTGCCGCCGTTGCCTACAGCCCCGACGGCAGCCTGCTGGCCAGCGGCAGCAAAGACAACACCATCCGCCTCTGGGATGGGCAAACGGGCCAGTGCCGGGCGGTTTTCGATGCTCAGCACCCCAATGCCTGGCTGTGGTCGGTCACCTGGCTGGCCGGGGGCGCGCTGGTGGCCGGAGCCTACGCCGACGGCGCCATCCGGCTGTGGAACGTGGCGACCGGAGACTGCGATCGCACCATTGCCGCCCATGACTACTGGGTGCTCTCGGTGGCCCTGCACCCCGATGGAACGGTATTGGCCAGCAGCGGATTTGATCAGACCGTCAAGCTGTGGAACTGGCAAACGGGGGAATGTCTGAAGGCGATCGCCACCCCAGACAGCATCTGGCGCATGCGCTGGAGCCCCGACGGCACGCTCCTGGCGGGCGGCTCCCACGACTACACCGTGCGGCTGTGGGATCGGGACACCCTCCAATGCCTCCGGGTGTTGCCAGGACACAAATTCTGGGTTTGGGACGTGGCCTGGAGCCCCGACGGCGACCACCTCACCACCGCCTCCCACGACCAGACGGTCAAACTCTGGGATCGGCGATCGGGGGTCTGTCTTCAGACCCTCCAGGGCTACAGCGACTCCATTTGGTCGCTGGCCTGGAGCCCCGACGGCACCCGGCTGCTGTGCAGCAGCACCAACTGCACGGTCAAGGTCTGGCACCCGCAAACCCAGACCTGCCAAGTGCTCCACGGCCACAGCAAAGAAGTGTGGGCCGTGGTCTGGAGCCCGGACGGTCGCTGGATGGCCAGCGGCAGCGCCGACGGCACGATTCGAATCTGGGATGCGGCCACGGGCAAGTGCGCCAGGGTGTTGAGTGGCCACGATGGGGTGGTGTGGTCCCTCGCCTGGAGCCCCAGGGGCGATTGCCTGGCCAGCGGCGGTCACGACCGCACCGTCCGCCTGTGGGAGGTGGCGTCGGGTCAATGCCTCCAGATCCTTGTGGGCCACACCCACTTCGTGCCCTCGGTGGCCTGGTCTAACGATGGTCAACGGCTGGCCAGCGGCAGCCTGGATGGCACCATTCGCCTCTGGCAGGCCGCCAGCGGCCAGTGCCTCACCACCCTCAAGGCTGGGCACCCGGTGTATCCGGTGGCTTTCTGCCCCGTGACCCAGGGTAGCCCCGCCGCTAGCGACGACCTGCTGGCTAGCGGCGACTACGAAGGGCAGGTCAAACTCTGGAATGGAACCACTGGCCAGTGCCTGCAATCCTTTGCCGGACACCACAGCGTCGTGTTTTCCCTCGCCTGGAGCCCCGACGGCACCCGGCTGGCCACGGCGGGGGCCGACTTGACCGCCCGGCTGTGGCAGGTGGAAACCGGCGACTGCCAGCGGGTGTTCGAGGGCCAAAACTGGTCCTCAGCCGTGGCCTTTAGCCCCGATGGCGCTCACCTGGCGATCGCCTACCTGGAGCAGCCGATCCAGCTCTGGCAGGCAGATGCTGGAGCTATGGTGCAGACGCTAAAGAGCGATCGCCCCTACGAAGGGATGAATATTACTAACGTGCGGGGCTTGACCAACGCCCAGAAGGCCACCCTGCAAGCCCTGGGGGCGATCGAAGAACGCAGTCTGTAAACTGGAGCCAGATCTTGACAGTCTTCAACTGTCTTTGAGGGCAGCTTTGTAATGACTCGCGTGTTGCCAGACTTCACCCCAATGGCCCACCAGTTGGCCCCTTACCGCAACTACATCGGGCTGCTATTTAGCCAACCCAACCCGCTATGATGCGGGTTGCCAGGTGACTAAAGCCACTTGCCACTGGGCATGGGGCTGCTTGTGCAAAATCCACAGGTGGGTGCCAAAGGCGGTCAAAGTTTCGCCGCTTTCTGGCGATATGAAGCGGGTTGTGTAGCGGCTGGTTTTGTAGGCCAATGAGCCATGGCCAATGATTTCGACCTGTTCCGTCGTTAGCTCCACAATCTGAATATTGCTTTCTAGTAGAGGCCGAGCCGCGTCTTTGCCGACAATCATCTCGGCGTTGGGTACCAGCCAGCGCACATTGTCGGTGCAGAACTGTAGTACGGCCAGACCGTTGCCAGCGATTTCTAACTCAATCCAGCGGTGATGAATGAGCCAGATCGCGTCGATATCTTCTTGAGGTAAAAGGATCATTTTTCTCATCGGGCCAGGGGTATCTATGCACCAGCAAGTCAGGGAGC
>DATIVG010000563.1:0-8585 GCA_035466075.1 Nodosilinea sp.
CACGCGATGGTTTCTTTACGACGGCATTTAAACATCTCTAATTAAATCGGAACTCGCTTGAGGAAAACTCTCAAGTTAATCAGTCAAAGTGCTGCTGCCTTCCCATCGTTGATGACCCATTGACGACCCATTATCGGCTCATTATCACAAGAATCTCTCCACGATAATTGGTCTGGTTACAGGCAAAAGGTTACATCATTGCAAAAGCCCTGGGCAGAAACTTCTGCCCAGGGCTTTTGATTGGTCTATGGGGCGCTATTTCTATCCCCTCAGCCGACTTTATCGCCAGGCCCCCCAGTGAACTCAGGGGTGAATTTCAGGGGTGAATTTAAAGCATGCGGAGTCTCTTCTACCCCTCGACCCGCAGCCCCTCGGGGCCGTGGAGCAGCTCCGACAGCTCCGGCATCAAGCCTCCGTCGACCTGGGCCGTCGGCCCAGGCCCCACCGCCGAGATCGGCTCCTCAATCGGGGCCGGGGCCATCATATCGCTGGGCAAAAAGATCCGGGCGCTCACCGCCAGCATCGCCACCGCAAAAATGAGCACAATCAGCAGAGGCGCGATGTAAGACCGAAAGAATGCCATAGGGCCGAGGTGGTGGTGTAAAGGGATGTAACTATGCTCTCATCTTACACGGGAGAACGGCTCAGGAAACTATACCGGCGGGCTTGAATCGTGAATTTTGTCGGCAGATTCGGCAGCCCAAAATCTAGAATTCAAAACTCAAAACTCAAAACTTAGAACTCACCTCGGCGGATCATCCAACCCTGGCCTGGGCATGGGCTGTACCGCCTTGCCCAGGCGTCGTAACCCCACCCCGCCCCCAACGGCGACCAGCAGCCAAAACCACCCGGTGAGGGGCTGGTACAGCAAGAAGCCGCCGACCCCCAGCATGGCCCCCAGCAGCAGCAGCAGGGCCGCCCCCGCCCGCAGCAGGTCGTGGCCCAGGTCTTGCACGGGCCAGAGGCCGGTGCGCTGGCGCTGCCTGGCCCAGCCGGGGCCGCCGGGGCGCACCAGCCGGTAAAAGGCGTCGAGGGTGTCGTCACTCTCCGGCGGGGTGAGCACCATCGCCGCCACCCAAATCACCGTGGTAATGGCGGTGGTGACCAGCAGGCGCAGGCCAAAGTCCTCGATGGTGAGCAGCGGCACCACGCTGGTGATGAGCCCCACCAAAAAGCCCGCCACCATGGCCGCCAGCTCGGCGGCGGCATTGATGCGCCACCAAAACCAGCGCAAAATCAGCACCAGCCCCGGCCCGGTGCCAATGGCAATCACCAGGCGAAACACCGTGGCCACATCCTGGGCATAGAAAGCTGCGATCGCACCCAGCCCCGTCACCACCACCGAGGCCAGCCGCCCCGACAGCACCAGCTCCGCCTGGGATGCTCCGGGCCGCACAAACCGCCCGTAGAGGTCATTGGTCAGGTACGACGCCCCCCAGTTGATCAACGTCGAAACCGTGCTCATAAACGCCGCCAGCAGCGAGGCCACCACCAGCCCCAGCAGCACCGGCGGCAAAAAGTCCAGCATCAGCATCGGGTAGCCCAGCTCCCGATCCTCCAAGTTGGGGTAGATCACCACAGCGGCCAGGGCCACCACCACCCAGGGCCAGGTGCGAATCACGTAGTGCAAAATGTTGAAAAACCAGGCCGCCTTCTCCGCCTCCGCCTCATCCTTAGAGGCCGCCAACCGCTGAATAAACTCACCGCCGCCGTCGCTGCGGCGAAACGCCCACCACTGCAAGGTCACGTAGGCCAAAAACGTGCTCACCGTAATCCCTGCCGTTTCGCTCCAGCGGTACCAGCCCCCGGCGGTGCGCTCCAGCGGCACAAAGGCCAGCAAATCGGTGCCGCCCGTGGCCTGCACCTGCTCCACCAGACTGGCCATGCCGCCCAGGTTGGTCACCGCCGCCACCGCCACAATAAACGCCCCCACCAGGGCCAAAAAGAACTGAAAAAAGTCGGTGGCCACCACCCCCCAAAGGCCCGAAAACCCCGCATAGACCAGCACCAGCAGGCTTACCCCCACCACGCTCAGCACCTTCAGGTTTTCCCCCGGCTCAATGCCAAACGACTGCCACAGCTGGAGGGCGTCGATCACCTTGACCGTGGCCAGCATGGCGTAGCCAATGCCAATGCAGTTGATCGGCACCGCAAACAAAAATGCCTTGGTGCCCCGCAGCCAGGCCGCCGTAGCGCCCCCGTAGCGCAGCTCCGTCAGCTCGGCATCGGTAATAATTTCGGAGCGCCGCCACAGGCGGGCAAACACGTAGATCATCACCACGTGGGCAATGCCAAAGCTCCACCATTCCCAGTTGCCAGCAATGCCCCGGTTGCCCACCACCCCAGCAATGTAGAGCGGCGTATCGATTGAAAAGGTAGTCGCCGCCATGCTGGTGCCCGCCAGCCACCAGGGCCGCGATCGCCCCGACACAAAAAAATCCACCAGCCCCCCCGCGGCCTTGCGCGACAGGTAGAGGCCCAGGGCCAGCGACAATACCAGATAGACCACCACAATGGCCCAGTCAATCCAAATCACAGCGCTTACCCCTCAAACACCGATGCTATCTTGCCACAATCACCCGGCCAGGCAGCTGTTGTGGCGAGGCATCCCCTCGGCCAGCAGGGTTTCGATCTGCGGGGCGGGCATGGGCCGATGAAACAAAAAGCCCTGGCCATAGCGACAGCCGTTGGCCTGCAAAAACTCCAGCTGCTTCTCGGTTTCAATGCCCTCGGCAATCGGGTCGAGCTTGAGGCTGTCGGCCAGGGCCAAAATGCCCTTGATCAAGGTGGGGTTTTCGGCCTCGGTGCCCAGGTGGGTGACAAAGCTGCGATCCACCTTCAGCCCGCCAAAGGGAAACCGCTGCAGATAGCTCAGCGACGAATAGCCGGTGCCAAAGTCGTCAATGCTGAGCTTGATGCCCTGGCCCCGCAGCTGTTCGAGCACCCCCAGGTTGTACTCCACGTTTTCGATCAGCAGGCTCTCCGTGATTTCTAGAGTGAGGCAGTCGCTGGGCAGATGCAGCTGTTGCAGCAGGGCCACCAGATCGCTCACCAGGTTGAGATCCCGCAGCTGCACCGCCGAGAGGTTAATGCTCAGCCCCATGGTGCCCACCACCGGAAACCGCTGCCGCCACTGGCTAAACTGGGTGCAGGCCGCCCGCAGCACCCACCGCCCCAGCGCCAAAATCAGCCCGGTCTCCTCCGCGATGGGAATAAACTCCTGGGGCGAAATCATGCCGTGCTCGCTGTGGGGCCAGCGGGCCAGCACCTCAAACCCTCGAATCTGGCCGTTGCTCAGGTTGACAATGGGCTGGTAGTGCAGCATCAGCTCCTGGTGCTCAATGGCGCGGCGCAGGGCCTCTTCCAGGTGCATTTCGCGCAGCACTTGCAGGTGCATTTGCGGGTCAAACAGGGCGTAGCGCCCCTTGCCCCCCGCCTTGGCCCGGTACATGGCAATGTCGGCGTCGCGCAGCAGATCGGCCCCGGTCTGCGGGTGCCCGGTGCTGAGGGCAATGCCAATGCTGGCGCTGATAAACACATCGCGATCGTTGAGGGCAAAGGGCTGGCGCAGCTCACTCAGCAGCCGACTGGCCGCCTGCATGGCCTGCTCTGCCCCCGGCAAATCGGTCAGCAGCACCACAAATTCGTCGCCGCTGAGCCGGGCCGCCAGGTCTTCGGGACGGGTGACCGCACAGAGCTTTTGGGCAATGGCCACCAGCAATTCGTCGCCCACATGGTGCCCCAGGCTGTCGTTGATTACCTTAAACCGATCGAGGTCGATGAACAGCACCGCGCAGGTTTGCCGGTGTTGGCAGGCCAGCTCCAGGGCGGCATCGAGCCGCTGGAGCAGCAGAGCGCGGTTGGGCAGCCCGGTGAGGGCGTCGTGGCCAGCGTCGTAGGCCAGCTGGGCCTGAATCTCCATCTTTTCAGTGACATCGCGGGAGGTGGTCTGGATGCGAATCACCTGGCCCGCCTCGTCAACGATGGGCTGAAACAGGGTTTCGATCCAGATGTATTGGCCTGACTTCTGGCGGATCTGCTGCTCCATCGCAATCACGCTGCCCTGGAGCACCGGCCCATAGGCTCCCTGGCGGGCCAGGGCGGCATTCTCCGGGTGCAAAAAATCACAGGGGTTTTGCCCCAGCATCTCGGCTTGGGTATAGCCCAACATGCCCAGGCAGGAGGGGCTGACGTAGGTGAGGGTGCCGTCGGGGGCGTGGAGGCAGACCAGGTCGCTCATGTTTTCGGCGATCAGCCGCAGCTGGGCTTCGCTGTCCCGCAGGGCCGTTTCGGCCTGGATCTGGTCGGTAATGTCGTTGATGGTAAATACCAGGCGAACGATGTCGCCGTTGGCATCTTTGACCGGGGCCCCGTTGATGGAGAGAGCCCGGCGCTGGCCGTTGGGCCACTCGATGGCGTGGCGAATGTTGTACACCGGCTCGCCGGTGGCGAGCACCTGCCTAAAGGGCTGATCGACCTCGCTCCAGGGGCTGCCGGTCAGGCTGGTGGCTCGCCACTCGGGGGAGTCGTAGGTGCGCTGGGTGAGGTCGTTGAGGGTGAGCCCCAGCACCGTTTCGGCCTGGCTGTTGGCAAACAAAATGCGGCCGTCGGGGGCCAGGACAGTAATGGCGGCCACGCTGGTGCTCATGACGCTGTCGAGCAGGTCGCGCTCGGTTCTGAGGGCCAGATCGGCGGCCTGGCGTTCGGCTTCGAGCTGGGCCCCTTTGCTCACGTCGAGCAACAGCCCATCCCAGACAATGCGGCCGTCTGGCTGCGGGTCGGGGTTGGCGATGCCTTGAATCCATTTAGTGGTGCCGCTGGGTAGGGCCAGACGGCCCTGCCAGTGCCAGGGCTGTAGGGTTTGGGCTGACTGGGCAATGCTGTCCATCAGGGTGGCTAGGTCGTCGGGGTGCACGGCAGCCCAGGCCAGGGCGGCATCGTCCATGATGGCCTGGGGCTCTAGCTCGTAGAGGTCGCGGGCCCCGGGGCTCAGGTAGGTAAAGGCCTGGTACCCGGTGGCGGGGTGCTGTTCGTAGCGGTAGATCACCCCCGGCAGGTTGGCCGCCAGGTGCTGGAACCGGGCTTCGCTGGCCCGCAGCTCAAGCTCGGTGTGTTTGGTGGCGGTGATGTCGTGGCTGACGACGACGACAATCCAGCATTGGTTGGCGTCGTCGCGGCGGGAGGTGTAGCTCTGGGCCAGGTAGCGCCAGGAGCCGTCCTGGTGCTGAAAGCGCACTTCGATGGTGCCGGTGGTGGCGGCGAAAATGACGGTTTCCAACAGCGGACGCACGATGGTGGCCAGGTCGTCGGGGTGGATGCGGCTGCACCAGAGATCGGGATCGGCCAGAAACTCGGTCTCGGCAAAGCCGTACACCTGGCGGTGCCCAGCGGAGAAGTAGTCGTAGTGCCAGCTGCCGTCGGGGTAGGCGCGCAGCTGGGAGAGGGCGACGTTGGCGTTGTCGAGAATGTCGGTGAGCAGAGTTTCGGAGGCGGTGAGGGCCAGCTCCAGGCGCTGTTTGGCGGTGTTGTCAAAGGAGACGCCGACGGCGGTGTGGGGCTGGCCAGCGGCGTCGCTGAGGACTTTGCCCCGGGCGACGACCCACAGGGTGGTGTCGGAGCCGGGGGGGGTGACGGGGTGCTCTAGGGTAAAAAATCCGGGGGTGGCCAGGGAGGCTTTGAAGGTCTGGTACAGCGACTCGGCCTGGTCGGCTGGAATAAAGGTGCGGAGAAACTCGTCTTTGGTGAGGGTGAGGCTGACCGCCGGGGCATCGGGCTGGGTGAGGTCGCCAAACAGCCAGAGGCGGTTGGTGGCGAGGTCGATTTCCCAGTAGGTGAGGTTGGCGGCTTCTACCACCGATCGCAGCTGGTGCTCGAGCTGCGATCGCACCCCATCGCAGGTGCGGCCCTGACCTCGCCCGGCCCGGGCCCCCCAGCCCAGGGCTACCCCCGCCAGCAGCCCCAGCCCCAGCCAGAGGTAAGGGCGATCGCTAATTGCCGGGGCTGGTGGGGCTGGGGCGGCTGAGGCGGCGTCAGCCGCCCGGTAGTCTACGGCCAGGGCCTCTGGGGCGAGGGCGGGGGCGAGGGATAGGCTACCTGCGATCGCGGCCACTGCCGCCACCGCCACCCGCTGCAAAATTGATGTCCAACCACCCATGTAAAACCCCTAAACTGCTCTCCGCACTAGCGACCAGTCCGGTCATCGGCGGTGCTCCTGGCATGGACAGCAGCGAATTGGCTTATGCAAGCAAAGCTCAGGCCGACTCAATTCTTCCTAAACTACCCAAATGCTGGGCTGAAGCTGTCAACAAAAATCTAGCCCCTGGCCAACCGGCCAGCTGTTAAAAAACTTCAAAAAACACGGCTGCAACCCATAAAAGCTGACCTATCATTAGCGCCAGAGGCGTGGGTGGGTATGCTGACAGCAGTCTTGGACCATGGGGCCACACCAACCTACTGAATCTGCAAACACCGCCGGTGGAGGGGAAGCTATGAAATTCCGTTATTTAGCCGCACTGTTCAGCCTTGGGCTAGGGATCGGGGCCGTGCCCCCTGGGGTCTATGCCCAAACCCTCCCCGAGGCCGAGGCCGAGGTGCTGCCGCCGGAGGTGATGAGCCCCGAGGTTGACGATGCCGAGGCCATGGAGCCCGAAGCCATGGAGCCCGAGGCCATGGATTCTGACGCTACAGAGCCCGAAGCCACAGAGCCCGAAGCCACAGAGCCCGAAGATCCCGGTCTGTCGGCGGTCGCCGCCTACAACCTGGGGGTTGAGCGCTACAACAACGGCGAATACGAAGCCGCCCTGGAGCTGTTTGACCTGGCCCTGGAGAAAAATCCCAGCCTGGTGAATGCCTACCTCTACCGGGGCCTGATCTACGCCGACCAGGAAGACTACAACCGCGCCCTCAGCGACCTCAACCAGGTGCTCAGCCTGGAACCCGGCAACGCCCAGGCCTACTTTGCTCGGGGCAGCGTCTACTACCGCCAGGGCGAGACCGCCCAGGCCCAGGCCGACTTCAACGCCGCCCTGGAAGCCAACCCCGACGCCGTGGACGCCTACCTCTATCGGGGCCTGATCGACACCCAGCAGGGCCGCTACGACCTGGCCCTAGAAGATTTCTCCACCGCCATTGAGCTTGACCCCACCAACCCGTCGGCCTACGTGCTGCGCGGCTTTGCCCTGGAGCGCGTCAACAACTACAGCGATGCGGTCACCGACTTTAGCCGCGCCATTGAGCTCGATGGCGATCTGCCGCGGGCCTACATGGGGCGCGGGGTGGCCTACTACCAACTGGGTCTCTACGATGCCGCCCTCAGCGACCTCAACGAAGCCGTGAACCGCAACCCCGATCTAGCGCGGGCCTACCTCAACCGCAGCCACGTCTATTTCCGCCAGGGGCGACCCAGCCGGGCGCTGCAAGACTTAGACAAAGCCATTGAGCTCAACCCCAGCCTCACCGAGGCCTACATGAGCCGTGGGGTGGTGCGCAGCAACCAGCGCGATTTGCAGGGTGCCGAGCAGGACTTTGCCCGGGTGCTACAGCTCAACCCCGACTCCGCCATGGCCTACAAGCAAAAGGGCGACGCGCTGTTCCAGGCGGGTGACCCCGTCGCCGCCGTGGCCGACTACACCGAGGCCCTGTTCCTTGACCCCGAGTATGCCGAAGCCTTTCAGGCCCGGGGCGACGCTCGTCTGGCCATGGGCGATGTGTTTGGGGCGATCGACGACTACAGCCAGGTGCTAGTAGTGCAGCCTGACTCGCCGGCGGCCTACTCCGCTCGCGGCGCGGCCTACCTCCAGGTCAACCAGGCCCAAAATGCCTACCAAGACCTCACCCAGGCGATTCTCAACTCCCCCAACACCACCGCCCCCGAGCTGTTTTACAACCGGGGCGTGGTGCGGGCTCGCCTGGGCGATGATGCCGGAGCGCGCCGCGACTTTGAGCAGGCGGCTCAGCTGTACCTGCAGCAGGGTGAGGCCGCAGGCTACCGGGAGACGTTGAATCAGATGAGCCAGCTCTAGCGATGGGGAAGATCGGGCGATGGGGGTAAGGCGCGGCCTGCGGGTGTTGGCTCTGGCGTTGCTGCTGGGGATTTTGCTAATGCTTGCGATCGCACCCCCCGCCCTGGCCTCGGTGCACACCTACCATGAGCAGCCGGGGCAGACCACCTACCGCTCGCGCCAAAGCCTGCGCGACCAAACCGAAGGGGCCTGGCAGGTCACAGTTTTTAAGCGATCTACCCCCGCTGGAGAAACGGGAGTATACCTGCGCCTGGTGGGGTTTCCTGGCCGCAGCCGCGTCGACGGGCAGGGCAGCCTGCTGGTGCAGACCGGCACCGCTACCCAGTGGACGGCCCCAGCCCGCCTCGACGGTCAAACCCAGGACCTGCCCGACAATGTGGGGCAGTATGACTTCGCGGCGGTGCTGGCCGAACTGCCCCAGCCCATCCCGCTAACGCTGGTAGTGCCCGTGGCCGGGGCCGCCCCGGCCCGCCTGGTGGTGGCCCCCTACGTGGTGCAGGAGTGGCTGCAAATCTACGCCATGACCGAAGCCGCCGGGGCCGAGTTTGAATAGGTAGAAAATTT
>DATIVG010000564.1:0-5686 GCA_035466075.1 Nodosilinea sp.
CTCAACATCGCGCAGCAGGTAGCCATTCTCAACCCGGGTGGGGCCCAGGGGCGCTCCCGGCAGGGCCTTAATCGTCACCCGCTGGTTGAGGGTAAAGGTTTCGCCGTGGCCCAGGGCCGTCACCTGGTGGTAGCCCAGCCCCTGGGCTACCGCCGCCGCGCTGGGTGAGCCCACCACGGGAATGGTGCGATCGAGGGCCGCCAGGGTGGGCGGATGGGCGTGGTCTTCTATGCCCTGGCTGAGCAAAATTAGATCGATGGCCTCGGGCAGAGGACGGGGCTGGGGATGTTCGCCCTTAAACAGCCAGGACTGGTCGCCAAAGGTCAGGCTGCCCACCAGCCACGGATCTACCAGAATGCGCTGGCCGCCCAGGGAGAGGAGCCATGAATTGCTGTCTAGCCAGGTCACATCCATCGGGGATTTTCACAGAGCAACTGTCTCTTATTGTAACGGATTCTTTACAAAGGCTGAGGCAGCAGACTGAAGGTGGCAATTAATACAAACGCCCTACGAAATTGTGCAAATGCCCTGATCCCCGTATAATCCATCTGGTCTGGTGGTTGGATTTCGCTGCTGTTGCTCCCTGCTGGTTTCTATGCCTCGTTTCAAGCTCAAGCCTTACACCGTGCTGATCACGGCGACTGGCAAGTCCCCCATTACGCTCACCCTGCAGCCGGTGGCGCTGCTGGTGGGCCTGGGGCTGCTGGTGGGGCTACCGCTGACCTGGATTGGCCTGCTGCTCTACCAAAATGTGCAGCTGGCCCAGCGCAACCAAAACCTCTCCGAAACGGCCAACGAGGTGCTTACCGAGCTCAATGCCATTGGGGCTGAGATTGAGGTGCTCAAAGATCGCGCTGGGCTGCCCGACGAGGGGGGCGAGGGCAGCCGCGCCCCCGGTACTGAGGTTGAGATTCCGCCGCGGGGTGGAGTGGCCGAGGTGGCACCCGCCGAGGTGATGTTTGCCGAAGCCCGCCGCCAGCTGCCCAGTCTGGAGGCCATGCTGTCCAGGGCGGTCAAGCCTGCCCTGGAGGAAACCCTGGAGTCGGAGGCGGAGCAGGCGGCGGCCTTTCCCAAGGGCAAGCCCGTGGCGGGCAATTTGACCATATCGTCGGAGTTTGGCCTGCGGCCCAACCCCTTTGGCGGGCGCAGCTACGAAATGCACGAGGGCATCGACTTTGTGGGGCCGGTGGGCAAACCGATTGTCGCCACTGCCGATGGGGTGGTGGTCAACGCCGAGTACAACGGCGGCTACGGCAACCATGTCAAGATTGACCACGGCTACAGCTACGAAACCCTCTACGCCCACCTGTCTGAGGTCGCCGTTGAGATTGGCGACCGGGTGGAGCGGGGCGATGTGGTGGGCTACCTGGGCAGCACCGGCCGTTCCTCGGGGCCGCACCTGCACTACAGCATCTACCGCAACGGCCAGGCGGTGAATCCTCGCTATTATTTGAAGCTTGAGGGAACTAAATAGTAGGATCGGTAAGACTTACTTATCGTTGGCCAACGCTGGCATTACCGATCTTATGGGCAACACCTTTGGGCATTTGTTTCGCATCACCACCTTTGGGGAATCCCACGGCGGCGGGGTAGGGGTGGTCATCGACGGCTGCCCGCCGCGCCTGGCGATTACCGCCGAGGAGATCCAGGCGGAGCTCGATCGCCGCCGCCCGGGCCAGAGCAAAATCACCACCCCCCGCAAGGAGAGCGATCGCTGCGAGATTCTCTCGGGGGTGTTCCAGGGCCAGACCCTGGGCACGCCGATTGCCATTCTGGTGCGCAACGAAAACACCCGCCCCCAGGACTACAGCGAGATGGTGACGGCCTATCGCCCCTCCCATGCCGACGCCACCTACGACGCTAAGTACGGCCTGCGCAACTACGAGGGGGGCGGTCGCTCCTCGGCGCGGGAAACCATTGGCCGGGTGGCGGCAGGTGCGATCGCAAAAAAAATCCTCCAGCAGGTGGCGGGCACCGAGGTGCTGGGCTACGTCAAGCGCATCCAGGACATTGAGGGCACCGTTGACCCCAGCACCGTCAGCCTGGAGCAGATCGAGAGCAACATTGTGCGCTGCCCCGACGCCGATGCCGCCCAGCACATGATCGACCGCATTGAGGCCATCCGCGACCAGGGTGACTCCATCGGCGGCGTGGTCGAGTGCGTAGCCCGCGGGGCCGCCCCCGGCTGGGGCGCACCGGTGTTTGACAAGCTGGAGGCCGATCTGGCCAAGGGGGTGATGTCGCTGCCCGCCAGCAAGGGCTTTGAGATTGGCTCTGGGTTTGCCGGTACCCTGCTCACCGGCAGCCAGCACAACGACGAGTTTTATACCGACGAGCAGGGCACCCTGCGCACCCGCACCAACCGCTCCGGCGGCACCCAGGGGGGCATTGCCAACGGCGAAAACATTCTCATTCGGGTGGCGTTTAAGCCCACCGCTACCATTCGCAAGGCCCAAAACACCGTCACCAACACCGGCGAAGCCACCGTGCTGGCGGCGCGGGGCCGCCACGATCCCTGCGTGCTGCCCCGCGCCGTACCCATGGTCGAGGCCATGGTGGCCCTGGTGCTGTGCGACCATCTGCTGCGCCACCACGGCCAGTGTGAGCTGTTTTAGGGCGCCAGGCCATGAAACTCACTAATCTGCACCAGGTACCGGAGGAGTCGGTCTCCCACAACCCCGCGATCAAAAAGCGAGTACTGCTGCGATCGCACGATCTGCCCCCTCTGACCAACGTTGCCCAGGCCTGCTTTGCCCCCGGGCAAGTCGCCCCCGGCCATAGCCACAGCGACATGGTCGAGGTCTTTTTTGTTGAGGCGGGCCAGGGCACCATCACCGTAGACGGCGAGGCCTACCCCCTCGCCCCCGGCACCTGCATCGCCGTTGAACCCGGCGAGCACCACGAGATCGCCAATACTGGCCCGATCCCTCTGACCCTCACCTACTTCGGTCTTCGCGTCTGAGTCCGCCTGCGGCCCAGCCAGCCCCTGCTCACCGCTCCGCCGAGCCCGCCGCAAACACCCGCCCAATCACCTCTTCCACCGGCGGATCGCTCACTGTGAGATCCTGAACATCCAGCTCGCCCAACAGCCGCCCCACGGTATGGGTCAACGCCTCCCGCCGCACGATCAGCCGCGCTGTGCAGCCCTCCAGGCTCTCCAGTTCGCCGTAGTGGCTGAGGGTGGCGGCGTCGCAGCCGGTGGCCAGATCTACAGTCACCTCCCGGTAGGGGGCAAACCGATCGAGCAGCCCCTCCAGGCTGCCGTCGTAGATCAGCTGCCCCTGATAGATCAGCAGCACCCGCCGACAGAGGGCGGTGATGTCGGCCATATAGTGGCTGGTGAGCAAAATTGTGGCCTCGTAGCGCCGGTTGTAGTCGCGCAAAAATTCTCGTACCGCCGTCTGGGCGTTGACGTCGAGGCCCAGGGTGGGCTCGTCTAAAAACAGCACGCGGGGGCGGTGCAGCAGGGCAGCCATCATTTCGGCCTTCATGCGCTCCCCCAACGACAGCTTGCGCACGGGCTGGGTCAGCTGCTCCCGCAGCGACAGCATGTCGGCCAGTTCCTCGACCCGGTAGTGAAATTCTTTATCGGACAGGCCGTAGATTGCCCCATTGATGCGCAGCGAGTCGAGGGCGGGCAAATCCCACAGCAGCTGCTGCTTTTGGCCCATCACCAGGGTGATGTCCTGCAAAAATTCGGCCCGCCGGTCAAAGGGCCGGTGGTCGCCCACCCGCACGGTACCCGCCGACGGGTGAATCAGCCCGGTCAGCATCTTCAGCGTCGTCGTTTTACCCGCGCCGTTGGGGCCCAAAAAACCCACCACCTCCCCCGGCTCAATGCGAAAGGAGACATCGTTGACCGCCTCCACCAGCCGGTACTGGCGCCGCCAAAAGTGGCGCAGCGTGCCCCCGATTCCAGGGGCTTTGACGGCCACGGGGTAGCGCTTGCTGAGCTGGTGAACATCAATGGTAGGCATGGGCAGACATGGCGGCGGTAGAGCAGCGGGGCAAGGCGCGGTGCGCCCTGTTGTTTACTGTACCGCCAATGCTCCGAGGGCCTAGCCCACTACTCGCCGCAAAAAGTGCAGTCGCTCGTTGAGGCCCATGGTGTTGAGACGGCTCACCAGGGTCTGGGTAGAGGCCGAGCTGCTCTGGCAGGTCGCCAAGGGCAGCCGTGTGGCGGGCATGAGGCTAAACAGACGGTGCCAAAAAGCCAGCTTCATATTGGCGTTGAGGCCCCGGTAGGCGTGGGCAAAGCGGGTATCGGCCCCAGCCAGAATATCGCGCAAGATGGCCACCTGATCGCTCCGGTCGAGCTGTTGAATTTGGTTGATCAACTGCTGAACGGCCTGGGAGAACAGCGCAATGGGTGCGATCGCAGCAAAGGCCTGGCCCAGGGTGTCGTAGATCTGCCACAGCACAGAAATTTGGCAGTCAACCTCAGCGGCCTCAAACGCTTGAACAGCCTGCTCAAACTGGAAACGAACATCGGTGGCAGTCATAGCGGTTTTCCTCAGAGTTTGTTATGAAGGGCGAACAACGGAGCGAGCTGGAGTCTGAAGCGGGTTTGTTAAACGGCCTAGGGGAACGGCGATTGGGGTGTAGCGTCTATAGAATGACCTAGGAAATGATCGGGTGACCTCAGTCCGCCGGAGCAAACCGGTGAACTTTTGGGATCAGTTTGGGATCAAATACTGGCGCGGGGGCTGGCACCGACGCGATCCCCAAGAGCAGCAAGTGAATTTCACTAGCTTTATCGTCCTTTTATATTGATCCCTGATGTTTTTGTAGAAGGGGTGATTCTTCCAAGTTTCTTCGGTTTTGCGGCCTGTTGCCGGGGCCACCCCGGCGGCATCACCCCCGGCAAGAGAAAAATCCAACCGCTCCACCGCGATTGCGCGCCAAGCCAGAACCATTGTCTTTTAAGATCGAGTTACGTGGTTTTGCTGTCGGGTTGACAGAAGCCGTTCTTTAACCATCTGTTTCCTGGAGTGAGAGGCCCATCTATGTTTGGACGTAAGCAGACTCCCCTGTTGACCTACCTGAGCCAAAAGACCGAGTTTGAGGGTGTGCTCCATGCCGAAGGCATGCTGCGGGTAGATGGCGTCATCCACGGCACGGTCGATATCAAAGGCGACCTAGAGATCTCCTCCACCGGGCTGATCGAAGGGCCTGAGGTCAAAGCCAACAATATTGTGGTGCAGGGGGTGCTCAAGGCCCGAGTGTTTGCCGAGGGCAAACTCACCCTCAGCCGCACCGCCCGCCTGGAGGGCGACGTGGTCGCTGGAGCCCTCGAAATTGAGCCTGGAGCCTACTACACCGGCTACATCGAAACCCGCGACGCCAAATCGCTGCCGCCAGCCCGGGAGGTGCCTGAGCTCTACGGCACCACCGAAATCTAGTGCAGCGTCAACTGTAGAAATTAGGGTTCTCGTAGGTTGGGTGAAACGTAGGGTCACCCAACGTCAGAGCTAGTTTTGTTGGGTTCTGCGATCGCGCCACCCAACCTACAGTGTCTAGGCTTGACAGAGCACTAGCCAGGTAGGCTAGTTGTGGGGGAGCCGTCATCTGGGGCTTCAGTCGCCTGGGGCTTACTCAGGCCCAGGGGTCAATCCCGCATCAGCGCGATCACCGCCATCAGCGCCCCTCCCCCCAGCAGCCAGGGCGAGGGCACCAGCAGATTGCC
>DATIVG010000565.1:0-2044 GCA_035466075.1 Nodosilinea sp.
GGCCCACCCAGGCGACGATCAACTGCCCGGTGATTGCCCACCCGGTGCTGCCGAACTAGGCAATGGCCCATGGCTCCGCCCGCCGATCTAGCCCAGGGCTAGATCGGCGGGCGGAGCCATGGGCATGGATGGCTTTCGTGACGTCGGTGACATCTAGGGCTTCGACACAACCGTGCCCTGGCTCAGCTATTTTTCAGTCTTGAGCTGCTTTAGAAAAATCATAATATTGCGGCTATTAAACTGAGCCAATGGTGGCTTAACGGCTGTTGGATAAAATCTTTTACTTTTGTAAAGTGATGCTTTATTCGTAACAAGAACCTAGGATGAACGGGACGCCTCCCCTGAGTCAATTAGATCAGTCAGTTAGGTCAATGAATTAGGTCAATGACAGACACCCTGTTGCGAGTATTGAGTAATGCCGACTTAGACTGGATGATCGCCTGCGGAAACCGTCGGAAGCTGGCGGCGGGCCATCAACTGGTGCAGCCCTCCGTCGCCCCTGAATGCCTCTCCGTGGTAATTGAGGGCAGCCTGGGGGAGAGTTTTGTCGCTCCCCTGGGGGCGGTGGATGAGGCGGTGCTGATTGAGGAGCTGGGGCCGGGGCAGATCGTGGGCATTGGCCCGCTGCTGGATGCGCCCAGCCTGACGGCGGTGACGGCGCTGAAGGCAACGCAGATTGTCTCGCTGTCGATCGCTCAGCTGGCGGTCAAGCTCAGGGAAGATGTGGCCTTTGCGGCCCACTTGCACCATGCGATCGCACGTCTGCTCGCCAACCGCCTGCGCCGTATTTTTGAGCGTCCCGACCGGGGGCGCTGCTGGGGCGAGCCCGCTGGCCACGACGTGCTGACGGTGTTTGGCCAGCTGCGCGACAGCGACATCGACTGGCTCACCGCCTTTGGCCAGATCGAAACCATCGCCGCCGACCGGGTGCTGCTGCCCGCCGCCCGCCCGGTCGAGTCGCTCTACATTTTGCTGGAGGGCCAGATGGCGATGTCGGCGTCCCAGGCGGCGTTTAACCCCCTGGCCCACTGCTTTTTGGGGCCAGAGCAAAACCCTAGCGAGCACCCGATCGTGGCCACCCTCTCCCAGGGCAGCATGCCGGGGATTATGTCATTTCTAGACTTTCGCCCCCTGCCGGTGACGGTGCGGGCGACGACCGAGGCGCTGGTGTTTGCCGTGCCCCGCCAAACCCTGGCCACCAAGCTCCAGGTCGATGACAGCTTTGCCTCCCGCTTTTACCGGGTGATCGCCATGCAAATTTTGGCCCAGCTCCAGACCACCAGCCTGCGCCTGGCCGATCCCGGCGCGCTGGGGGCCCTCGATGACGAAGAGCTGGATATGGACGACCTGCACCAGGTGTCGGAGGGGGCCAAAAAATTTGGCTGGATGCTGGCCCAGCTGGGGGTAAACCACCATGGCTGAGCGCGAAAGCCTGTTTCGGCGAGAATCGCTAGAGCGGCTGTCCTCCCCCGAGCGGCTTGACGAGCTGATGAAGCTGGTCACCCTCAAGGCCTGGCTGCCCCTGGGCACCCTCGGCCTGCTGCTGGGGCTGGGCCTGCTGTGGAGTGTGCTAGGGCGCGTGCCGGTGACCACCCACGGCAGAGGGCTGCTGGTGCAGGACGACAATTCGCCACAGCTGGTGGCCCTGCTGATTTTCGACAACCAGTACCGGGGGCAGCTGCGTGCCGGTATGCCGGTGGTGCTCATGCCCGAAACCCTGGTGGGCTTCAACGAGCCCGGCGTTGCCGCCGAGGTGGTGGAGGTGGTGGAGCCCACCGCCCTCACCCTGAGCCAGGCCCGCAACGGCGAGGACCCCTACGCGGGCGGGTTTGAGGTAGTGGCCCACCTGGCTCCGATGGTGCAGGCCATGCCACCCAATACCATCGTGCCGGGGGTGGCGATCGAGGGGCGCATCACCCTGGCCCAAAAGCCGCCGATCGTGTTTGTACTGCCGTTTTTAGACAGGTTTTGAGCAACGTTCAGAGATGAAGAACGTTCCAACGTTTGAGCGCTCGAACGTTTGATTTTTGCCTCCCGCTGCCGA
>DATIVG010000566.1:0-2313 GCA_035466075.1 Nodosilinea sp.
CAGCGACACCAAAGGACTCATTAAGTTTATGAACCCGGTGGCCGAAGCGTTGACCGGCTGGTCGCAAACCGAGGCCGTGGGGCGGTCGCCCGCTGAAGTGTTTCACTTTATCGATGAGGTCACCCGCAAGCTGCTCGAAAATCCGCTGTTAAAATCCCTAGCGGACGATAGCGCCGTCTCCCTACCCGAGGGCGTGCTGCTGCGGGCTAAATCAGGCAACGAAATCCCCGTCGCCAACAGTACTGCCCCCATCTACGACGACCGGGGCCAAGCTGAGGGTTCGGTGATGGTCGTGCGCGACAGCACCGAACAGCGCCGCCTAGAGGCTCAACTGGCCCATAGCGCCCTGCACGATGCCCTGACTCAACTGCCCAATCGCACTCTATTTTTAGACCGCCTGCAGCAGGCGGTTGAGCGAGCCCAGCGATCGCCAGAGGTAGGCTTTGTGGTCATGCTCATCGATCTCGATCGCTTCAAAAGCATCAACGATACCCTCGGGCACATGCTCGGCGACCAACTCTTGATCGAAGTGTCTCCCCGATTGCAGACCTGCCTGCGGGCCATGGATACCGTGGCCCGCTTTGGCGGCGACGAATTTGCCGTGCTGCTCGAAGACATTACGGATGTGGCCGTGGCCTGCCGCACCGCTGAGCGCATTTTGGAAGAACTCAAAAAGCCCTTCACCATCAGCAACCATGAGCTTGTGGTCACAGCCAGTATTGGCATTGTCATGAGCTCAACTCCCTATGAGGAAACCGCCGATCTACTACGCAATGCCGATATCGCCATGTACCGAGTCAAAGCGCGGGGGCGGGGCGACTACGAGCTGTTTGACATGGTTATGCACAACCAGGCCCGCGAGCTGATGGAGCGCGAGCATGCCCTACGCTACGCCATTACCCACGACGAACTTGAGGTCCATTACCAGCCCATTGTCTCGTTGGCCACCCACGAGGTTGCCAGCCTCGAAGCCTTAGTGCGCTGGCGAAAGCCCAGCGGAGACATGGTTTCTCCTGACCAATTCATTCACCTAGCCGAAGAGATCGGCGTCCTTACCACCATCGACCAATGGGTATTACGCCAGGCCTGCCTACAGCTGCAAACCTGGCAACAGCTTGGGCCTGGGGCCTGGGGCTGGGCCGATGGCCAGTTGGCGAGGCGGGTTAACAGCACCAGCGCGGCTCCAACCATGGCGATCAACGTCAATCTGTCGAGCAAACACTTTGCCCAAAAAAAATTAGTAGAAACCTTGTCCGCCATTTTGCAAGAAACTGGGCTGAGCGGACGCTACATCAAGCTGGAAATCACCGAAAGCGTATTCATTGAAAACCCCCATGAGGCCGCCGCCATCCTCAAGCAGCTCAAGCAGCTCGACGTGCAAATCTGCCTTGATGACTTTGGCACTGGCTATTCAGCGTTTAGCTATCTGCATCAGTTCCCGATTGATATCGTTAAAATTGACCGCTCCTTTGTCCAAAACATCGACACCGATGCTGAAAAACTAGAGATTGTCCGCGCCATTGTTGGCCTCTGCCATACCCTGGGCATGGCGGTGACCGCTGAGGGCATTGAAACCCCCCAGCAGAGAGATATTTTGCGCGATTTGGGCTGTGAGTATGGCCAGGGCTACCTGTTTGCCAGACCCACCGATGGCACCACCATTACTGGTGAGCTAGCTAGGACTCTACCTTGAGCCAACTGCCGTGCTTGGGGGTGTAGTGGAACGGGGGTGTTCCAGAATGAGCAATGACGAACTGTGATCTCCGTCAGCGCAATGGCCCTGTTGCCTCACCCATGGGCTCCAAAACTATCACCAACCAGTCAACACCGCCGTCACCCAGCAAATTGAGGATTTAATCGACTATTAGTTCATTGAGACAAACCCCCGTCACCCAGGAGCCCCCACCGATGCAACTCACCTATCGCGGCCAAGCCTACGAAACCTCTACCCTCGCTGTTGATGGCACCCCTACGGGTGAAACCGCCACATTTCTAGGCCGTCCTTATGTCCGCAAGCAGTTTACCGTTGCTCAGCGTCAGCAACCGGCAGAGTTGACCTATCGCGGCGTCCACTACACCCGATAGATCACAGATTTCCTCCTCTAGAACAACAACAACGACCTTCCTACCCCGCTGGCAACAGTGGGGTTTTTTGTCAGGCTAGACCTTGCAGATCAGAGGATGTTTGAAAAGTCCTATTTTTTGTAGCAAAAGTGGCGATCCCCCTAAATCCCCCTACCCTGCGGGAAGCCGCAAGCGTCTATAAAAAGGGGGACTTTTACCCCCCTTTTTAAGGGGGGCAGGGGGGATCAG
>DATIVG010000567.1:0-8773 GCA_035466075.1 Nodosilinea sp.
AGAGGGGCGGGCGACTGGTGGCGATGAAACCCTATCAAGCTGTTGCGATCGCAGACTGTGGTGAGCCCCTGGTGCCCATTCCGGCGGCCGCCTTTGCCCTGGTGCAGCCCCACCCCTACCAGGCCCTGGGGGCACCCTACGGCTCGCTGTCGCCCTACGTTTTGCGGGCGGGGGTGCTGGCCGCCCTCACCGAGGCCCAGGGCCTGCTTCAGCAGCACCGGCCGGGCTGGCGCATCCAAATTTTTGACGCCTTTCGCCCCCTGGCGGTGCAGCGCTTCATGGTAGAGCACACCTTTGTCGAGCAGGTGCAGCAGCGGGGGTGGCCCCTGGCTGGGCTGACCCCCACCCAGCGGGCGGAGGCGATGGCGGCGGTGATGCAGTTTTGGGCCCTGCCCAGCGACGACCCGGCCACCCCGCCCCCCCACAGTACCGGCGCGGCTGTCGATATCACCCTGGTCACCGCCGACGGGGCAGCGGTGGATATGGGGTCGCCCATCGACGAGGTGTCGCCGCGATCGCACCCCGACCACTTTGCCTCCAGCCCCAGCCCCGCCGCCCAGGCCTGCCATGCCCACCGCACCCTGCTCAACCAGGTGATGGCAGCGGCGGGGTTTCGCCGCCATCCCCAGGAGTGGTGGCACTTTTCCCTGGGCGATCAGCTGTGGGCCTGGCAGCGGCGGCAAGAGACCGGCCGCGACGATTTTTTGGCCCACTATGGGCGCGCCCCGGTAGACTTATGGGTACAGTAATCCCAGTACCGTAATACCAACGGATCCGAGAGTTTTATCCGACAGCTTTGAGGGGAACGGTGGCGATGAACACAGCAATGACCCGCAGCGCCTGGGTGGCCCTGGTGACCATGGCCCTGCTAGCCGCCGCCGCTCCGGCCCGCGCCCAGGCCACCGCCATTCAGCAAGAGTCGCTGCGGCTGTCGGTGTGCCTCAACGACTGGGACAGCGCCATTGCCCAGGCTAGCCAGCTGGAGCAGGCCCCCGGTCTACCCGTCAAAACCCAGGCTGAGCTGGTGCTGTTTCGCCGCCAAATGCAGCTGTGGCGGCAAGATCAGACCGCCGTGGCCATTCCCGGCTGTGAGGCGGTGCTGGCCGGGTTTGGCCTGCCGGGCTACAGTGGTCGCCCCCTCGATATCGCCGGGGCCCTCTACGCCAGCATCGGCCTGGGCAGCGCCGAGGTGGTTTCCGACCAGGCCACCCGCCAGGAAGAAGCCCTCTGGCAGGCGGGCCTGGGCGTCACCGCCGATACCCCCCTGGGGTCCCTGCCTGCGGCCCAGCGCATCAACACCCGCACCGGCAGCGGCGTATCCACCGGGGCCGTCAGCCGCCGGGTGGATGTGTATGCCTTTCTCGGGGCCCAGGGCGATGCCCCCAGCCTCGATTTGACCGTCATTCAGCAGCGCCCCGGCCTGCTCTACACCGACGACCAGGCCCTGCTGTTTGTCTTTGATGCCAACGGTCGGCTGCTGGGCGAAGCCCGCACCGAGGCTGGCGCTCAGCCCTACCTGCCGGGGGTGACGCTGCCCACCACCGGCGTCTACTACGCCGCCGTGACCACGCCCCAGCACCGCCCGGTGCTCGACGCCAGCGGGCTGATCACCGGCTGGCAGGGCATTGGCACCAGCGCCGTCACCTACACCCTGACCCTGCGCGATGTGACGCCATCGCCCCAGCTGGGGATTGGCGGCCGATAGGCGAGCTATTTCTTCGAGTTCTCCACGGCTCGGCTCGTTCTGCCAGCCTAGGGCTGGCGGCAAATGCCAAACACCGAGGTAAACCCGTGCAAAAAGGTGGTTTGCCCCACCGGGCCAATTTCGCCACCGCAGAAAAACCCGCCCAGGGGCACGCCGGGCAAGTATTGGGCAAACAGCCCGGAGTCAAAGTTGGGCTGGTCGTAGAGCCCTTGGCCCCGGCCCATGCAGGCAAACATCAGCGCTCCGGCCGGGGTGGTGGCCTTGCCCTGGTAGCGCTGGAGCAGGCTCTCCAGGTCGGTGGCGGAGGTGAGGGCATCGCGCAGGTGAAACTGCACCCGCTGACCGGGGCGCAGGCGATCGCCCACGGCAATCGCCCCAATTTTGGGGTCAACCCCCAGCAGGGTGCGCACCAAAAAATCGCCCTGGTCAAGGCTGAGCTTAAAGCTGTCCTGGGCCACCCCAATGAACAGCGAGCGCTGGGCCAGGGCGCGATCGGTCTCGGGCAGGGTGTCAAACAGCGCCTGTAACAGCTCCAGCGGCGGGCGGGCTCCCTCCTGGCCGGGCTCGCCCAGGGCCAGCAAAATATTGCGCTCGGCCTTGTCTACCCGGTAGATCGGGCCAATCGGGCGGCAGCCCTGGGCCACAATCGGGTCGAGCACCACCGGCCCGCTCAGGGCTACCCCCACCATGCCTTCGGTGTAGTAGGTGCGATCGCAAAACAGCCCGCTGTGGCGATTGAACCCATCAACACTGGCCAACCCCCCGATCTTCACCCCGCTGGGGTAGGCAAAATCGAGCCCCTGCAACAGATCGGTAATGTTTGACGAAAACGGGTCGGCCATCAAAATAAACTGCGGATTGTCCTCCGGGGCCACCCCAATCAGCTCCGCCCAGGCGGCAGGGGGGCTATCCAGGTCGGGCAGCTCGTCGCCCGCCAGGTGAAAGGGGCGCACCGACACCCCCGGCAGGGCGGCCACCGTCAAACTCAAAGCCGGCACCTCCTCCAGCTCCAGGGGCTGCCCCTGGTCATCCATCCCGACAATGCCGCCGCCGCTGCACCCCACCACCACCGGCAGCGGCATCAGCTCCTGCAGCAGCGGCAGCAGACGGGCAAACTCGCTGGTAAACGACGACGAAATAAACACCAACCCCAGATCCGGAGCCGTGGTCAAGCGACCCTGGAGCTGGGCCACCACCTCCTTCAGCGCCCCCTCCAGCGATGGGCTGGTGGACAGGGCATTGGCCCACTCCATCACTGGCCCGCCAGCGGACCCACCGGATTGAGGATGTTCGATCATCGGGTTAGCCCCTCCTCTAATCGTTCCAGTCTAGATCGAATTGCTCTGCATCCCAGGCAATTGGCCCCGCCGTCGCCCATGTCCCCGGTTCGCAGTGTCCCCGGTTCGCCATGTCCCCAGCCCCCCGGGCCAGATTCACCCTGCCTCCGATCCACCGGCCTCATCCTCGGCCCACAATGTTCAGGCCGCACCCCGGCCCCGGAGCAGATGTGTAAAATAAGCCTAGGTACTTATACTGTCCCAGGGCCTACCACCGTGACCTCGCGGCGGCTCCCAAGCCGTCCAGGCCCCTGGCCGTCAAGGATGATCACCCCCCCGGTGGGGTGAGGTTTCCATCGCCAGGACGCCCAAAGCCGTGCAGTATACTGTGCCTGGAGGCGGTGTATCCCCCCAAACTCAACGGATTGGCCCAGCCTTACGAACCAGGCCCTGGTCCCCAAACAGTTGTTTACCCACCACAAAGGAAGGTTATGAGCGAGAACATCAAAGAGCGCATTGAAAAAGAAATTGAAGGGGCCCGGGCCGCCTGTGACGTAGCTGGCAGCAGCTCCCAGGAGTGCGCCGCCGCCTGGGATGCCGTCGAGGAGCTCCAGGCCGAAGCCTCTCACCAACGGGAGAAAGGCACCGACAAAACTTCCCTAGAAGCCTACTGCGATACCAATCCCGAGGCCGATGAGTGCCGGGTTTACGATAACTAAACCCCCGCCCTATCGGTTCACCCCGATCGCTAAAGCTTAAAATACCCTGAAGAAACGTCCTGGCCACCGGGGCGTTTCTGACGTTCTGCCCCTGGCGAACCCCTGTCCTCCCTTCCGGCTCACCCCTTACCGCAATGACGCTAACGGTCTACGGCATTCCCACCTGCAGCACCTGCAAAAAAGCCCTCCAGTGGCTCGACCACCAGGCCATTCCCTACACCTTTATCGACACCAAAACAGCGCCCCCCAGCCAGGCTGCGATCGCAGCCTGGGTCGCCACCCTGGGCTCTAGGCCCCTGCGCAACACCTCCGGGCTGTCCTACCGCGCCCTGGGCGACGAAAAGCAGACCTGGGGCGATTCAGACTGGATCGAGGCCTTTAGCCAGGATGCCATGCTGCTCAAACGCCCCCTGTTTGTCAAAGATGGCGAGGCGGTGCTGGTGGGGTTTCGGGCCTCCGAAGCCGAGCTGAAGGCCACCCTGGGCAGCTGAAGCCCGGCGAGCTGGCCGCCGGTTGGGCCCCAGGGCGGGTCTTTGACCAAAAGTGGCGGCAAAAAAAGGTTCCGACCCCATAGCGGAGTCGGAACCTGAGGGTGGTTAGGGAGCCCTGGCTGGCCTCAACCGGCAAACCTAGGGCAAATTAGGCGTTCAGTCAGCGCTCAGGTTTCTAAGCGTCGTCAGTGTGCCTAGTCTCGGTCTGCCTAGTCAATGACGCGCTTGGTCTGATCTTTGACATCTTCTACGGAGTGGCGCACTTTGGCCTCAGCCTGCTTAGCCTCGCCTTTGGCCTGGGCTTCGCGATCGCCGGTGAGCTTACCAGCGGCTTCTTGCACCTTGCCTTCAACGTCTTTGGCGGCAGCTTTAGCGCGATCTTCAATAGACATGGTTTGTGTCCCAATGAACTACTTCTACAGCGTAGAAGGCCAGGTCGGAGACTCCCTCTGCTCCCAGGCAGAGACCTCTCTCCGTCGAAATGTAGGCATTGCAAAAGGTAGGTGTCGCAAAATGTAGGTGTCGCAAAATGCAGGCATTGGGCAGCCGGGTTTAGCAATCTGGCCTGAATCTTTGCCCGGTTGAACAGTGCAGGTTTGCGTCTACGGAGTATCCTGAAGCATCATGGGCGGCTGGTCTCCCCACAGGATTTGAACTCAGGACTTGAACTATGGAGTATTGGGAATTTCTGCTGCAAAAGGAGGGTGACCAGAGTTGGTTACCCCTCGATGCGTCCCAGGTAGAAATTTTGGAGGGCCGCTATCGGGTGATGGCCCACACCAGCCAGGCCAATACTCCGGTGCAGATTCACATTAGTCAGCGGCTGCTCGATCAGCAGCCACCCCAGCAGCGCCGCCTGCGCCGCCAGGGCGCCACCAACGAAAATGGGCTGATGGTGGTGATGCCGTTTACCCGCCTGGGGGAGGGCACCTGGGATATTCTCTGCGCTGGCGGGGCGGAGCCGGACGGCGAGGGCGAGGGCGCCTGGCGCTACGCGGTGCAGCTGCGGGTGGTGGCCCAGGGGGCCGACGATGGCGACTGGTTTGCTGACGATGGCAGTGCGGGGCTGGGCCCCCTGGCCCCGGGGCGCTTGGGCGGGGGTAGCTTTGAGCAGCCCGAGCCGCCGCCGGTGGATTTGGCCGTCGCCGCCGCCGCCCTGGATGGCTTCCAGGCCCAGCTGAGCGCTGGGCTGGGGGAATCGGCCTCGGGCTACCAGCTGGAGCTACCCCAGACGGCGCTGCTGGCCAGCGAAGGGGAGACCCTAGAGCTGCCCGTGACCGTGATGGGCACCCCCGATGCGGGGGGTATGCCGGCCCTGACCCTGGTGGTGCGCCTGTCGGATCCGCAAACGGCGGCTACCGTAGCCCTGGTGCCGGTGGCGCTGGGGACGGCCACTCTGCCCGCTAGCGCCAGCCTTGCGATCGCACTTCCCCCCCGTCTCTCGACCCGGCTGCTGCTGGGGGAAGTAGGGCTGCTGGCGGCGGAGGCGGTGCTGGCCCTCCAGCGGTTTACGGTGACAGTCGATGTGGCAGCACTGTTTGATGCGATCGCCAACCAGGCCGAAGCCGACGGCGACCTGGGCCTGGTTTTCCCCGCCGAAGATTTAGAGGCCCTCGACGCCCTCGGGGCCTCAGACGACGCCTCAGCGCCAGGCCCCCGCGACCTCAAAACCTGGGATATTGCCGGTCGGGGCGCCCCGCCACGGGAGATGCCCATTCTCACCCTGCCCCGCAGCAGTCCCGAGCTGCCCCCCAAAATCTACTACCCCTCCCCCCACGAGGTGGCGGTTCATCAACCCTCCCTGCCGCCGGTGGGTCGCCCCAAGCCGCCGTCCGCCAGCCCTGCCCCTCAGGCCGACCCAACCAGCCCCCAGCCCAATGGGGCCAATTCCCCACCTGACCCGGCCAGCCCCACTCCGCCCCGTGGCCTCAGCCTGCCGCCCATTGCCCAGCCGCCCCGGTCTGAGGACCCGATCGCCATTCTCCAGGGGCAGGTGCCCCCGCCCCCCCCGGGCAAAAAGCCCCCCGAGCCCCAGCTAATTTCCCACGAGGCCATGGGGTTTAAAGACCTCAACCTGCAAGACCGATTTTGGCATCGACTCAACGAGCTAGCCGTCAACCTCCAGCAGGAGGCCAGGGAAACCCGCGCCGCTGCCGTCGAGCCCATGGCGGCAGCCACCACCGCCTCTACCGCTGACGCGGCCGCCGAGCCCGGGGCCGAGTTTATTCCCTTTGCCGGGGAAGTGGTGATCTACGCAGACGAAGACCCCACCCTCAGCCGCCCCCCGGTGCCCCCCCCGGTGGCCGCCCCCGCCGAGGCCGAGGCTGAGCCCATTACCCCGCCAGTGCCCAGCCTGGAGCTGCCGGAGGGCGATCTGGTGGCCGGGGAACCCGTGGTGCTGACCCTGCGCGTGCCCTTTCACCCCAACCGGCTGTATCTCAAGGTTTGGATTACCGACCCCCAGACCCGCACCCTGGCCGACGAGCCGCGCCAGCTGATGAATCTGCTGCCCAACGGCCAGGGCCAGCTGGAGGGTACCCTCCAGCTCACCGTGCCCTTGGGCTGTCTGGAGGCCTGGTTTGAGGCCATTGCCATCGACCTGGTGACCCAGCAGGAAAGCTATAAAACCTCCGTCAGCCGGGCGATTACCCCGGCTGGGCTGTCGTCCTCATCGCTGGATGAGTTTGAGCTATAGACGGCACTGATAGCCGGAGAGCAAGCCGGGCTGGGGATGGGAAATTTGAGGTTTTGCAACGAATCCTAAGTAAATCCTGCAATAATCCGGGCTCCCCACCGGAGATGCCCGTACAATAATGGCGGCTTTTCCAGGCTGCACCGTCGGGTTGACGGCCCAGCGGAAAGGCGCTCACAATCCGGTCGTTGCCTTTAGCTATGGTTGTTTCATTCAGCGGCGGACTCAGTGCCATCAGGCGTAAACGCCTGATCGATCGGGCAGGCTCAAAACTAACCCTTGAGCCGTCTTGCTGATCACCAGAAACCCTGGCAGAACCCCACAAACTTGGTTGGTTTTGGGCTGCCGGAGCTCGGTTGGAAAAACATCACCGCATCACATACCGCTATTTAGGACGGGTGACAATGAATTCTAAGTCAATATTGAAAGCGGCTGCGCTAGCTGCAGCTACCCTGGGGGTGCTGGGGGGCACAGGCACCGCCATCGCCCACTCCCACGCCGTTCAGCCGCTGGTGCGCGACACGGGCACGCTGCTGGCTCAGACCTTTGGCAACATTGCCATCAACGAGGCCAATTTTCTGGTCGTGTCGGTACCGGGCAGCGCGGCTCAGCCTCACAAACTCTACATTGTTGAGCAGATTCAACCCAGCCCCGCCTGCTGGAGCGTGGTCAACCCCGGCGCTGAGCCCACCCAGATCAACGGTTTGTGGAACTCCTTTGACTTCACCGGCGTTTGCCGTCTACAGCGCGACAGCAACGGCTACGCGGTTCGGCTCAATGGTCAAGACATCGCCGGGGCCCGGTTTGAGGTCAACCAGCGAGATGGCGATCTGCTGCTCCAGTTTGCGCCCAGCACCATTTCCCGCGATCGCATCACCATTGGCCGGGGCAATGGTGTTAGCCCCACCGGCTTTACCCAAATCGACCTCAACCCCGGTTGGTCGCTCACCAAGCGCACCTTCAACGGGGCAATCGTGAGCTCCAACCTGGTGTACTTCACCAACGACCTCACCCTGGCTCAGCTCCAGGGTGGCCAGACCGGCACCCCCACGTCGCCGGTGACCCCGCCGGTGACCCCGCCCGCCCTGGCCTTTAACGACATTCGGGGTAATCGCTACGCCGCCGAAATCACCCGCGCCGCCAGCCTGGGCGTGATCTCGGGCTTCCCCGACGACGGTACCTTTAGGCCCACCGCACCGCTCACCCGCGAGCAGGCGGTCTCGGTGATCATGGAAACCGCGAAGAAAGTGTTGCCCACTTCTACCCTGGCCAGCCTGCCCCAGGCGGCCTTTAGCCCGCCCTTCTCCGACGTGGCGGCCAACCGCTGGAGCGCGGTCAAAATTCTCCAGGCCAAGCAGTTGGGCATTGTCACCGGCGACTTCGGCAGCGGCAACTTCCGCCCCACCGACAATGTCTCCCGGGCGGAGCTGATGGCCATGACCTACAAGCTGGCGCTGGTGCGAGCCGACGCCGGCTCGGGCGATACCACCAGCACCACCCCGGTGCCGGGGCGTGATCCCGCGACTGGGGGCCTGATTCCCAACATCAGCAACCCGCCCGCTTTCACCGATATCAGCGGTCACTGGGGTGAGGCCACGATTCGGCAGATGGCGGCCTTTTGTGCGATCGCAACCCCCCTCAACGAAACCGGCACCAGCTTCGCCCCCAACACCAACGCCCTACGCGACTTCACCGCCGCCGTAGCGGTGCGGGCCATCGACTGCCCCGCCGCCCGACCCCAGTAGGCCATACCCCAGGGCCCTGACTCATTAAAAAAAGGAGAGCTCAATGAGCTCTCCTTTTTTTAATGGTCGGGTTTTATAGCCATAGTCACCTGGGTTAGGACATCCAAAAACCTTGTAAACCTTCGAACCTTCGAACGTTTTAGC
>DATIVG010000568.1:0-12733 GCA_035466075.1 Nodosilinea sp.
ATCCCCCTAAATCCCCCTTAAAAAGGGGGACTTTTACCCCCCTTTTTAAGGGGGGCAGGGGGGATCAGCAGGTGACTAAAGCTATATCGACTCACTTTTCAAACGCCCTCTAAGTGGGACTTACCTGCTTAAGCTAAATGCAAAGGAAAGAAAACGATCTTACAATCACCTAAACTTAAGCAGGGTGGTTCATCGGCTAATGGACTAAACCGATTGAGCCTTAGCTAGAAGCTAGAGGATTTCGCCAGAGACAGCATCTTCCTTCAGCCCTTGCTTGAACAGGCTGAGCAGAGAGGGGGTAGCAAAGAAGCCAAAGTAGATCCCCAGTGCGCCCGTCAGCCCGTGCAGAAAAACATCGGCTCCATAGAGCGGAAAAAGACCAAAGAAAGTGTTGGCAACCGGCACTAAACCCAGGACAGCCAAAGTGGTGTAGTAGATACCCAACTGGCCAGAGAATAGACGGGAGCTATCCAGCGAAATAGAAGCAATAATTCCCAGCAGACCGGTGACGATATGGACAATATTGTGAGGCGTGTTGACGGGAAACAGCCCCATCAAATGGCCAAATCCAGAAACGACGCCCAGCTTTGCGATCGAAGGGGGCATGGCACCCGCCTGGGAAACCAGGGCAGGAATGAAGCCCAGCATACCTAGGGCTAGGTAAGCAATACCGATAATCAGTGCAAATCTTTGTGCAGCTTTCATGATAATTCCAAGGTAAACATAATCGGCCCAAACATGGGTGCCTTAAGCACCAGAGAAATGGATAGAGCTAACAACTAGTCGTCGTTAGGCAGTTCCCCACTGTCTACTCCAGGGATCAGAGTTTTTACGTTTTGAGGGTAGATTTCAGCCATATTTTTAACCGCATCAGCCGACTCTTCGGCAATGCGCTTCAGCCGTTTGCCGGGTTGACCCTCTAAGGATTTATTCTCAGCTTCCCACTGGCCCATGGTGCGGGGGCGGCCCACATCTTCGGTGGGGGACAGTTGACCAGCAGCAGAGGCTTTGACAGCTTGTCGTGCGTCAAAGCCACTGGCAGTCAGCAGAATGACCACCGCCGAGCAAGCCACCGCAAACTGCTGCCACTGAATGCGAGTCAGGGCTTTCTTAAACATTTCAAAAATCTGTTTCATTGCCATTTTTCCAAGAACGATTGCAGCCGCTAGCCAGCGCTCTGGCTAAAGCAGCTGCTAATGGACAAGGTAGGTATTCCCCTGTCGAACCTTATCGCTCAAAGGGTATATCTCTGCGATCGCAGAAAAACCTCAGCCCTACCGCACTGCCGCTGATCCCAGCAGTGAAAAAAATACAATTTTGATCGGGTAAACTCTCAAGATATTAAGCAAATGATGGCTGGGGTTGGCTGTGGGTGGACTGGCGGCTACCCACAGCGCAGATCCTCGATTTGTTCAAAAAACCGGGGATCTGCGCCGTAGCCTACTCTTTTGCCTTGATCGGGTCTGCACCTACGACAACAGCTGCTGCCGCTGGTGCTGAGGAACCCCGGCCAGCCCCCGGTTGACGGCGCTGAGCACCGCCAGCAGCGAAGCGGTGACAATGCTGCTGTGAATGCCCACCCCGTGGATGGTGCCCGACCGCCAGTCGGCGGCGATTTCGATCAGTGCGATCGCATCGGCATCACTGCCCTGGCCAATCGACTTTTCTTCATAGCTATGGATGCGAATGCCCAGGTCCAGGGCATTTACAAAGGCGTCGATGGGGCCGTTGCCGCACCCTGCACGGGTCAGCACTCGGGCGTCACATTCCACGGTTGTGGAAATCGTTGCTGGGGTTTCATCGTCGCGCCAGTGGTGGCTGACGTATTTCAATGGCCCGTGGGATTGCAAATATTCCTGCTCAAACAGTTCCCACAGCATGGGGGCGGTCATTTCCTTGCCGGTGGCATCCATGGCCCGCTGCACCACCTGGCTAAACTCAATCTGCAAGCGCCGGGGCAGGCTGAGGTTGTAGTCGCGCTCCAGCAAAAAGGCGATGCCGCCCTTGCCCGACTGGCTATTCACCCGCACCACCGACTCGTAGGAGCGGCCCAGATCCGCCGGGTCGAGGGGCAGGTAGGGCATATCCCAGCTATCGCCGGGGTGGCGGGCCGCAAAGCCCTTGCGAATCGCATCCTGGTGCGAGCCCGAAAAGGCCGTAAACACCAGGTCGCCCACGTAGGGGTGGCGGGGGTGAATGGGCAGCTGGGTGCAGTCTTCGACGATGCGGGCTACCTCGTTGATGCGGGAGAAGTCTAAACCGGGGTGAATGCCCTGGGTGTAGAGATTCAGCGCCAGGGTGACGATATCGACGTTGCCGGTGCGCTCACCGTTGCCAAACAGACAGCCCTCCACGCGGTCGGCCCCGGCCATTTGGCCCAGTTCGGCAGCTGCGATCGCACAGCCCCGATCGTTGTGGTTGTGCACACTCAAATCCACGCTGTCGCGGTAGGCCAGGTGGCGGTGCATCCACTCCACCTGGTCGGCAAACACGTTGGCGGTAGCGCTCTCCACCGTGGCGGGCAGGTTGATGATGGCCTTGCGATCGGGGGTGGGCCGCCACACGTCGAGCACGGCATTGCAGATATCGCGGGCAAACTCCAGCTCGGTTTGGGAGAAAACCTCGGGCGAATACTGGAAGCGCCACTGGGTCTCGGGCCGCTCTGCCGCCAGCTCGCCAATCAAGCGGGCGGCGTTGACCGCCAGGGCAATGGTCTGCGGGGGATCGTGGCGAAACACCACCCGCCGAAACACCGGTGCCGTGGCGTTGTACACATGCACAATCGCCCGCTTGGCCCCGGTGAGGGATTCAAAGGTGCGGCGAATCAAGTCTTCCCGCGCCTGGGTCAGCACCTGAATCTCCACGTCCTCAGGCACCCGGTCTTCGTCGATCAAGCGGCGCACAAAGCCAAAGTCGGTCTCCGAGGCCGACGGAAAGGCCACCTCGATTTCTTTAAAGCCGATCGCCACCAGCAGGTCAAACATGCGCAGCTTTTGCTCCACCGACATCGGCTCGATCAGCGCCTGGTTGCCGTCGCGCAGGTCGGTGCTGAGCCAGATCGGCGGCTTAGCAATCACCCGGCTGGGCCAGGTGCGGTCGGGCAAGTCCACGGGGGCAAAGGGGCGATACTTTTCAGCAGGGTTGGTCAACATGGGAGATATCTCACAAATTCAGCAGTTCACAATGACGTCAACGGGCCGCTCCCCCACAGCGTTGGGGAACGACGTACCAGCGCCCAGGCCAGAGGTGCGATCGCGCCCGGCCTAGAAACTTGAGCTATTCAGGGCATTTCGCCTTTATTTCAAAAAATTAGTTGCGCCCAAGGCGCAGCAGCAGCCCCAGCCCCAGAAGCAGGCTGTGAAGGGTGGTGGGCAGTAGCTGCAAACAATCCATTAATAAAGAGATGGCGCAAAACCATACGGTCTTCGCATCCTAACCTTGGGCGTCAGCGGCGTCAAGCCCGGCTCGACCGCCACCCATACCCTTCCCCAGCCCTGCGCCCCTGCATGGGATTGAGCCAGAGCAACACCGCCGGGCTAGTCGTCGGGCTGGGCCCGCAGCTCCTGGGCCCGCAGGTAGAGCTGCACCCACTGGGCCTGAATCTGCCTCGTTTTGAGATTCAGGCGGCGGGCCAGGGCGTCGGTGGGGTGGTTCTCCTTATAGGCGGTCAAAATCGCCCGCTCTTCGGCGGCCAGACTCTGCCAAAACTGATCCCACTGGGTGGGGGTCAGCCCAAAGCTGTGCTCCCGCAGGGAGGTTTTCAACCAGCCCAGCACCATCACCGGCTGCTCCCGCAGGGCAAAAATGCGAATCGCATGATAGCTAATTTTTTCGCGCAGGCGATACACCTGCTGCACCGGTATGCCCAGCTCCTGGGCAATCTGGTCCTGGGAAAAGCCGTTGAGGTGCAGCTCTAGCCAGCGGGCAGCAACGTCATCCAGGTTGCGGCTCAGGTAGTTAACAAACGAAGTTTTCACCAGCTGCCGCTGGCTCTGCTGTTCGAGCTCACTTTGTTCATCCTGGTATTTGTTCCAGGCCTCCACATCCAGCAGGCTGAGCGAGTCTTCGCTATCGCTAGGGGCAATTTCATCCGACACCAGGCGAATTAGCTCACCGGTGGGCACCTGGGTCATACCGCCCTTCTGGCTGCGCCGCAGGTAGTTGACAAAGCGATAGATAATCAGCGGCTGGTTGCGAATGGGCCGCAGGCAATATTCTTCAATGCTGGCCAGCATCAGCAGGTTGCGCAGGCGCGAATTTTGGGTGCAGGTCGAAATCCACCGAAGCTGCTGGGCCAGGTGGCGATCGCTGCGCATCATCTCTTGAATCACTTCCTGAATCACATCGACCACCGTGCGGCGGCGATCGCGGCTTAACGAAATCCAGGTTTTAATCTTGTTGCGAATCAGAAATAGACCGCTCAGTCGCTTAATTAAGCGCTTATAGCCCTGCTCAGGGCTGACATTCCAGTAGCGCTGCTGCAAAATGCAATAGCGATACTCAATTGCCTGACGTGCGATCGCAAGTTCCGGTGCCGCCAGCTCAGCCAGCCGCTCCGGCGCTTCTCCTAACAGCCAATTGACAACGCTCTGGCAAGTAGACTGAGGCTGGTCAGGAAGCTCCTCCCGCAGGCGTGCTAGCCAATATTCGACCATGGTGTCTGCCGCGGCCATGAAATCAGTCCTTTTTTCGCATTCTGGAGTTGGCTGTAGGCTTTATCTTAATATCTGTTCCTCTCAGACTCACGATCCGAAGGGGTTTTTTAGCGCGCTTTCTCTCCATACAGAGTTAAACCTCCGCTGGCTTCGCAAGAAATTTACACTATTGCACCCTATTGAAAGATTTGACCAAGCCTTTTGCCACCCATCCGGGTGTTAAAGCAGCAGCTGATAAGGTCTAAGCACCTTGTGTGTACTTACACGGTAGTGGCTTTGTGACAATCATCACATCGCCCCTTAGTTGTCCCCACTACGATGGGAACAAACCTGAGCCAAAATCCATCGCAGAGCAAAAGCCGTCCTCGAAAGCACCTCGGCGCTCAGTGGTCGCCTAGCCTCCAGGTATAAAGCAACACTCGCCACAAGCACACGCATTCAGTAAACAGGGTCTACCATGCTATCCCTCCATCCAGACGGGCCTGGAAGCAACTCCTCCGAGGCTTCCGGGGTCGTCAGCCACCCATCCACCAAGTGTCTCATCAAGCGCTCCATCGATATCCTGGGGGCCCTGGTAGGCCTGGCGATCCTCGCCCTAGTTTTGCTACCCATTTCCCTCATCATTTGGCTAGACAGCCCTGGCCCCATCTTCTACGGGCAAACCCGCTACGGCCTCAAGGGCAAACCCTTCACCATCTGGAAATTCCGCTCCATGGTGCAAAACGCCGACGCTCTCAAGCAGACCGTATCCAACCAGGCCCAGGGGCTGATCTTCAAAAACGAAAACGATCCCCGCATTACTCGGGCCGGCCGAGTGCTCCGCAAAACCAGCCTCGACGAATTTCCTCAATTTTGGAACGTACTCTGGGGTGACATGAGTTTAGTCGGCACCCGCCCCCCCACCCAAGACGAGGTATCTCGCTACAGCCCCCACCACTGGCAGCGCCTCAATGTCAAACCCGGCATCACCGGCCAGTGGCAGATCAGCGGTCGCTCCACCATTAAAGATTTCGAAGAAATTGTGCATTTAGACCTGCACTACCAGGCCATCTGGTCTCCCTGGTATGACCTCCAGGTCATCGGCAAAACCCTCATGGTCTTGCTTGATCGCAAAGGGGCCTACTAAAGCCGCAGCCCTCAGCCACCATCAACCCGTTGGCAACCCATTGCCTTAGTCTTGGGTAACAGCTCAGCCGTCGTCTGCTACAGCGTTTTGCTGACCGCATCCGCTGCCTCGCCATCGGCAGCAATCACCAGATTATCTCGGTGCACCACGGTGTCCGCCCCTTCAAAGCCCAAAATAGCCGGAATATCCTCAGATTGGCGACCCAAAATGAGCCGCAAATCTGAGGCACTGTAGTTGGTAATCCCCCGGGCAATCTCTATGCCGCTGCTGTCACAGATAGCCACCGCATCCTGAGCAAAAAAGTCTCCCACCACCTGGGTCATACCCGCCGCCAGCAGCGACTTGCCCCGCTGCAAAATAGCCCGGCTGGCCCCTAAATCAACATAGATTTGCCCCGCCGGGGCCAGCCCCGCCGCAATCCAGCGCTTGCGGGCCCGGCTAGGTCGCAGCGAAGGGGCAAACTGAGTACCAACCGCTTCTCCGGCCAGGGCCAGCGCCAAATTTTGTGGCTGGCGTCCGTCGGTGATCACCGTGCGCACCCCAGCCTTAGTAGCTATTTGCGCCGCCTCTAGCTTGGTCAGCATACCGCCCGTTCCCCAGGCCGATCCCTGGCCGCCCGCCGCAGCCTTGAGCGCCTCAATATCGGCCAGACGATCAATGGCGACAATGGGCTCAGCGGCGGGGTTAGACCGCGGATCGGCAGAATACAACCGATCGACATCGGTCAGCAAAAACAGCCACTGGGCCCCAATCAAGCTGGCCACCAACGCCGACAGCGTGTCGTTATCGCCAAACTTCAGCTCCTCCACCGCCACCGTATCGTTCTCATTGACAATGGGGATCACGCCCAGCTGCAACAGCTGTCGAAACGTGCGATAGCTATTGACATAGCGCGAGCGCTGCGCCAAGTCGCTGCGGGTCAACAGCACCTGGGCAATGGGCTGGTTCAGCGCCGAAAACAGGTCGTCATAAATCCGCATGAGCCGTCCCTGCCCTACCGCCGCCACCGCCTGCTTCATCGCCAGGGTTTTGGGGCGCTCGGCCAAAGCCAGGCGGCGGCAGCCAATGCCCACCGCCCCCGAAGACACCAGCACCACCTGATGCCCCTGCTGCCGCAGGGTACAGAGAGTTTCCACCAGAGCGGCCAGGGTCGAGAGGGCAAACTGACCAGAGGTAGTACCCGTCAGGCTGGAGGTGCCAATCTTAACTACCAGAGTTTGAACTGGGCTCACAGGCGGCGCTATAGACATCGAGACAGCCCTGGCAGTATAGCAATCACCCTGGGGCCGAGGATACCGAGTCCAGCCCTAGCCAACGCCTACCGCCTCTCGATACCAACCCAGCCACACTCCCCTCCCACAGCCTGACGCACCCAGCATCCAGCACTCTCAGGGACATCCAACTATGCCAGGGATCAAGCCCTACCCAGGAAAACACCCAAAGCTCGCCCCTGGGCACAAAAAAACTTTGGGTGCCAACCCAAAAGCTGACACCCAAAAAGTGACCTATTAAAGTTAGAGGCCTTTATAAAACCGGCCCCTGTTTATCTTTTATAAATATGGCAGCAGCGCCAAGATTTCGAATCAACTCTAATGTTTTCTTTATATTTAACGATGCAAACTTTTATCACTAGCCCATTGCAACATGTAACGGGCTTGATCGCGTCAAGAAGCGCAGCTTCACAGGCGCAAACCTCTACAGGATGACCCCCAGATACTGAGAAATAATGACCTCTAGCGCTCGCACAGGGGAGGTGCGCACTACCTGGTTCAGGCCAGGCATCGGGTCTACCAAAATTGTAAACAGCCCCATGCGATTGCCCGCCAGCACATCGGTAAACAGGCGATCACCGACCATAGCAACCTCTTGCACCGGCAGATCCATAGCCACTAGAGCCTGTCTGAGCTTCCGGCCAGAGGGCTTTCCGGCACTGGTAATGTAAGGCACCTCTAGCAGAGCGGCAATGCGGCTAATGCGAGGAGCATTGATGTTATTGCTCACCAACCATACCGAGGCCACCGCCTTAACCTGCCTCATCCAATGGGCCAGATCGGGGTTGGTCTCCGCTTGCCGCAGGGGTACCAGGGTATCATCGACATCCAGAATTAAGCCTTTGATGTTGTGCTGGGCTAACAATTCAGGAGAAATTGCCAGGACATTGCCAGGTAATACCAGGTCGGGTTGCAGCAGGCGAGATAAAGACATAACAAAACCATTAGCCCCAGAGCCAGCATAATCTAGATCGGTGGCCTACGGCTGCCCTCAGCTCCATGGGGCAGCCTGATTACCCCATGGTAAAACCATCAAGTCAGAGCACCACCACCTGGGGAGACATTGATAGCCGCCGTAGTCCGCCTAACAGCATGCCTTCCCCTGCGGTATATCAGGCAGCTCGGGTTAGCGGTAAAGGGCAACGAGCCCACTGCCCCCCCAGTTTCTTGCCCCGGCAGCTGATTGCTGCGAAGCCATTAGTTGTCAATCGTCGCTCGAATGGCGTCTCGGGCCGCTTCATGCTCCGCCAAGGTGCGACTAAAGACATGGGTGCCGTCGTAGCGGGCTACAAAGAATAGATAGTCGGTTGCATCTGGAGCCAGGGTCGCCTCTAGACTAGCTTGCCCCGCGCTGGCAATCGGGGTCGGCGGCAGCCCCGGGTTGATGTAGGTATTGTAGGGAGAGGGCGTACCCACCTGTTCCCAGGTCAGAGGTTGCTCCTTGGTTTGGTTGATACCTAGCCCGTATTCCACCGTTGGGTCAGCTCCCAAGGGGATATTCTGCTCTAGACGATTGGTAAACACACCGGCAATGAGGCCCCGCTCATCGGGCACCACCGATTCTTTTTCGACGATGCTGGCCAGGGTTGCCCAGTCTAGCAGCGATAAATCAGTCGTAGCCTGCTGGTAGATCGGTAGCGCAGCAGTCTCGAAGCGACTCAGCATAATACCGACCACCGCTTCAGGTGTAACGCCCGTAGCGGGGAGCTGGTAGGTATCGGGAAACAGGAAACCTTCCAGGTGGGGGATATCGGCGGGTAGCCAGGGGTATTGCTCCCAGGGCACCTGTTCGGTAGCCGCCAAAAAATCGGCTGCTGAGAAAAACCCGGCACCTTCGAAGTAAGTGGCCATTTGGCGGCGGTTCCAGCCCTCAGGAATAGTGAAGGATGTCTGCACCACCTGGCCAGCGCGGATCACCTCGGCAATGGCGGTCATAGAATCGGTGGGGTTGAGGGCATAGGTTCCTGCTTGAAACTCTCCCTCCGGGTTTTGCCAGCTCTGCCAACGAGACCACAGCTTCCAGGCCAAGGCTGAGCGAATCAAGCCGGCTGCTTCGAGGTCTTGACCGATTTGCTGCCCAGGAGTGCCTGGCGGAATTTGAATTTGCACCGTCTGGGCCGCGAGTTCGGGGGTTGCAGGGCTAGCGGGCTGGGTGGCCCAGCTCCACCAGGCCCAGCCCTGCCAAGCTGCTGCCCCTGTGGCCAGAGGCACCAATAGCCCCAAGCAACCCCACCGAACCCAGCGTGAACCCTTAGCCATGGTCGCCACAGTAACTAGTCAAGTAAGTCAAACAGCTTTTCCTCTAGGCCGCCTCGAATTGTTTGAAATTCTTCGGGGGTAACCACCTCTAGCCCACCAGCGGCATTGCGATAGGCAAAAATCAGCAGGGGATCTAGGGGTGTACAGAGGGTGTACTCTTCGTCTTCGTAAAAGCAGGTAGCCAGCACCTGAAACTCTTCGGTCACTGGATTGCCGGCCTCATCGACTTCATCCAACTCCAGGGTAAGACAATTATCTTCTTCGGCATCGGGAATCTCCCCGGCAGCCGTGAGCGTAATAGCTGTACGCTGCAATGTCAGGTTTTGCTCTGCCAAAACGGCTTTTGCCGTCAGAAAAATCTGGTCAATGCCCTCATCCTCAACATCCATCAAAACATCTTCGTCTTCGTCATCTTGCTGCCAAACAAAGATTTCAATGGGAGCATCAATGGGCAACAACAATAGATATTCGCGGTTGTTGAGGTTAAAGCTTTGCTCCACTTGGCAGGGCAAAAAGCGCCCAGCGTCGTCGGTAAGTACTACAGCTGACTCGTCAAGGGGTTGAGTGTTATCTGCCATGGGGCCACTTTATCTTTATATGGCTGGGGGCAATGCTGCGGCCCAACCTGAACACTGCACAGTGCTATCAGAATATCTCATCCTGTTACGTCTGTTTACGATGAGCGGCGTTCGTCAAGCCAGCGCTGCAGGATGATGGCGGCAGCTTTGCGGTCAATGAGGGCTTTGTCGGTGGCGGGGGACTGTCCGGCGGCCCGCATTAGCTGCTCGGCCTCGACGGAGCTGAGTCGCTCATCGGCATAGACCACGGGCAGCTGCAATGCCTGGGCCAGCCCATCTGCCACCTTGCGTACCTGCTTTGCCTGAAAGCCCTCTTCCCCGTTCATGGTTAGGGGAAGCCCCACCACCAATACCTGAACCTGTCGCGCCTGCACAAGGGTTTTGAGGTCAGCTACTAGATCAGCAAAGGAACGGCGCTGTAGGGTTGTTAACCCGGTGGCGATCAGGCCAGTGCCATCGCAGCCAGCGACCCCCACGCGCCTGCGGCCAATGTCTAAACCTAGGGCTGAAATCGACGCCATTGGGCCACCACCGCGTCAGTTAAGGGCGATCGCCTGGGGGGTCTGGGGTTTCGGCGCTGGGCTTGGGCTTAGGAGTTCCCATGAGAGACTGCCAGCGCTCGGATGACCAGGTCATCCGGCCGGGCACGGGTTTGCTGGCGGGCTGCAAGCCCGTGAACACGTCGGAAAGCTGCAACCCTTCCAGGGAGAGGGGGCGCGCCTCTCGTACCTTATGCCACACCGACCGAGACATGAGCAGGGCGTGGGATTCTGGCCTGGCCTGAATGTGGGTGAGGCATTCTTCACGCTCGTGCTGGTAGTCGAGAGAAATTAGCTGGAGGGGCTGGGCTGGGAAGGGTTGCAGCACCTTGGCCATTTGCACCATGAGCTCTGGATAGAGCCAGGTGTAGGCCGGATGCACGGTTAAATCGGCCTGGTGAGGGCGCTTGCCGTCGCGGGAGATAGTGAGCTGAAACTGACCAATGGCGGCTTTACGCTGCTGCTCAAAGACATAGGCCCCAATGGTTTCAGTCTGGTTGACGAGGCGCTCAGCGGTGGCGCTGGCGGTACCCATGAGGTTGGTTTTGAAGTCTTGAATTTGGTGGTCGAAGACCTGCCGCACCAGGGGCGGCATGGAGGCGGTGTCGAGCTGGTACAGGAGCTGAGCATCGGCATTGCTGATGGGCAGCAGGTTGGGTAGGTCAGGCTCTCGCTGGGCTAGGGTGGCAATCTGCTCAGGCCCTAGCTCCCAGTAGGTCATCTGAGCCAGGGGCTGGAAGCCATTGAAGCGGTACAGGGCCAGGGCCGACTTGTGGCTGACATCGACCTCTAGCATCCAGGTTCTGGCTTCCCACACAGCTTCAAAGCAGTGGCGCAGCAGCCGTGACCCCACGTCGATATAGCCGGAGGCGGCGGTGGTAGACAGAGCCCGGCGATTGACCACCACCCGATCGACTCGCCAGGTGCTGCGGGTGCGGTTGAAGGGAGAAACTTGGATCAGGCCGACCAGACATTTTTGCCGTTCTGCAACAAAGGTGGTTTGGCCCTGCTGCATCGGCTTGGGTAGCCAGCTCATCACCTTGAGGGGGCCGTACCAGCGGCGCTGGTAGTCGAGCCAGGAGACAATCTCACCGGCGGCAGCGCCATCGCTGCCCGCGTCTAGATCCTCTGGTTGCCATTGCTTGAGGTCATCTAGGTCACGGTACTGCAATGGCCTAACCGTTAAAGTTGGGCCAGTGGGTGTCGTAGGTGCCATAGTGATGTCAAAGACCTGACCGTATGCCGTCATCCTAGCCGATTTTGCTGAGTTACACACTGATTTACTCGGTGGCGAGGCCAGGACAGCCCGGCAGTCAGATCCAGGCGGAGGCTGGACAAGGGAGGAAGATGGCACCGCCATGGCAGCTGGTTAGGGCCCATTCAAAGTTACCGTTTACAAAACTTATGATTTGAGCGACGATTGCAACTGTAGCTGTCGTGCAGCCCTGGCAGCAGCTTGGCTGAGGGTCAGGCTGGATTTATCTGGCAAGCGGTTTTGGAATTTACCATGAGACATCTTTTAGCCATCGAGCGGTTTTGCCTTTACGGTCACGTTGTTGCTATGGCCTTTGGCCTGGCGGGGCTGCTGTGGGTGGTGCCCCATCCGGGCATGCTGGATTATTTGCCGGCGGGACATACGCTGTTTCGCTGGAGCATGGCAGGCGGGGGCGTGGGCTACATTGTGTTGGGCACCCTGGCCGTGGCGCTCTATGCCTACCGCACGCTGGGGTTGGGGAGCCTGATTACGTTTGCGATCGCAGCCGTTGGTATCTCCCTGACCAGCGAGCTGCTAGGCACCAGCACCGGGTTTCCCTTCGGCGACTACACCTACCTCAACGGACTCGGGTACAAAATTGCGGGCCTGGTGCCGTTTACCATTCCGCTGTCCTGGTTTTACCTGGGTCTGTCGTCGTTTTTGCTGGCCCGAGGCGGGCTGGCCACCGGCGGCGGCGCGGGGCGCTACGGCTGGGGGCGCTCGCTGGGGGCGGTGCTGCTGGGTTCCATTCTCTTGACCTCCTGGGACTTTGTCCTGGATCCAGCCATGAGTCAAACGGCATTGCCCTTCTGGTACTGGCACGAGCCCGGGGCATTTTTCGGCATGCCCTATCAAAATTTCGTTGGCTGGCTGGGCACTGGCGTTGTGTTTATGGGTACGGCCCTTGGCCTCTGGAAGGCGTTTAAGTTCTCCCCCGATCTCGATCAAGCGCAGCTGACCTTGCCGCTGGTAGTCTACTTATCTAACTTTGGCTTTGCCCTGGTGATGAGCTTGGGGGCTGGCTTCTATGTGCCGATTGCCCTGGGCATT
>DATIVG010000569.1:0-2059 GCA_035466075.1 Nodosilinea sp.
CTCGCGCCGGTGATTCAGTGTTTTCGCCAGTGCCCTGACTTTGACACCCAGGTGCTGCTCACCGGCCAGCACCGCGAAATGGTGGATCAGGTGATGGCGCTGTTTGACCTCAGCGCCGACGGCGATCTGGCGATTATGCAGCCGCGCCAGAGTCTGACCGATATCACCTGCCGCAGTCTCCAGGGGCTAGAGGCGCTGTTTCAGGCCCACCGGCCCGACATTGTGCTGGTGCAGGGCGACACCACCACGGCCTTTGCCGCCGCCCTGGCCGCCTTTTACCAAAAAATTCCGGTGGGCCATGTGGAGGCGGGGCTGCGCACCGACAACATTTACAACCCCTTCCCGGAGGAGGCCAACCGGCGGCTGGTGTCTCAGATTACCCAGCTGCACTTTGCCCCGACGGCGCTGTCAATGCAGCATCTGGAGCGCTCGGGGGTGACCGGCCAGCTGCACCAGACCGGCAACACGGTGATCGATGCGCTGCTGTCGGTGGCGGAGCGCCGCCCCGCCTGCGAAATCCCTGGCCTCGACTGGGAGCGCCACCGGGTGATTTTGTCGACGGTGCACCGGCGCGAAAACTGGGGCGCGCCGCTGGCGTCGATTGCCGAGGGGTTTCTCCAGGTGCTCGACCAGTTTGCCGACACCGCCCTGCTGCTGCCGCTGCACCGCAACCCCACGGTGCGGGAGCCGTTGCAGGCGGCCCTGGGGGACCATCCGCGGGTGTTTCTCACCGAGCCCCTCGACTACACCCAGCTGGTGGGGGCGATCCAGCGCTGCCACCTGATCATGACCGACTCGGGCGGGCTGCAGGAGGAGGCCCCCAGCCTGGGCAAGCCGGTGCTGGTGCTGCGCGACAACACCGAGCGCCCCGAGGCGGTGATGGCGGGCACCGCCAAGCTAATTGGCACCGATGCCGACCAGATTTTGGCGGCGGCGGCGACTCTGCTGAGCCAGCCCGAGGCCTACCAGGCGATGGCGGAGGCGATCAGCCCCTTTGGCGATGGTCAGGCCTCCCAGCGCATTTTGGCGATCACTCGGGCCTACCTGCAGGAGACCGCCGTGCCCGCCCCCCAGGCCCTGGGGGCCTGTTAGCCGCCGTGGGGCGCGGCTGGCGATGGTTGGGGTGGGGGCTGCTGGGAGGTGCGATCGCAGCCGCCTGGGCCGCCCTCCCCCCGTCGCTCCCGGCCAACCCCCACCTGCCGTCTCATTCTTTTCTCACCGTCACCATGACCTCGCCACCCACCACCCGCAATCCGCTCAGCTGGCCCTTCGCCGCCGACTCGATCTGGAACCAGCCGATTGGGTCCGAGGCCCAGTATGTGGATGCGGCCATTCGGCCCGCGGCCAACCTCCAGGTCGATGAAGACCATTTCTATAGGCTTTCCGACGGCGACCCCTTGCAGCCGCTGTTTTCCATCGGCAACTGGGAAAACGGGCGGGCCACCGGCACCATCTACCAAAACATTGCCCTGCCCCTGCCCGACGACTTTGCCATCGCCGACTCCCGCCCCGGACAGACCCCCAATAATGCAGCCGCCTTTTTGCTGCCCGATGGCCGCACCCTGGTGCAGGTCAACGCCCTCACCCGCCCCGGCCCCGAATCATTAGCCTCTGGAACAACTGGCCCCGAAGAAACCGGCCCCGGAGAACTTAACCCCGAGGAAACCGGCCCCGGCCAGCTGGTCTACGGCTGGCGCTCCGCCAACCAAGACATTCTGGGGCCGGGCATTCTGGGGGGGCACGCGGGTTCCGGTCTCTCCAGCATTGGCGGCACCCTCCGCCCCGGCGAGCTGATCGGGCCCGACCCCATTCGCCACGCCCTCAAGGTCAACCTCTGGGCCGAGCGCTACTTCAGCTACTCCGTGGGGGCCGGGGGCGGCCGCGGCTACCGCTGGCCTGCCGACCGCGCCGACAACTACGCCACCGCCACCAGCTATGGCGGCGACAACCCTGCCCTGCTGCTGGGCAGTCTGTTGGCCATTCCCCCGACGGTCACCCCGGAGCAGCTTGGCCTGGAGACCGAAGCGGCCCGGAAACTGTTCTACGCCCTGCAAGACTA
>DATIVG010000570.1:0-2686 GCA_035466075.1 Nodosilinea sp.
GTATTGAGCAGCCCGCCCACGAGCCATCCTGCGCCCTGGCTCGCCAGCGGCAGCCCCGATACATCCATAGCGTTACCTCACCGGTTGATACTGATTCTAGAGAGCAAAGGTTCTAGAGAGCAAAGGTCTTGTGCAGGTGCAGGCAGTTGCCGCCCCCAGGCACCGGCTCATAGGTAAGGCGGTCGGCCACCAGATACATGATCTTGAGCCCTCGGCCTCCTTCGGCATCGGGGTCGCTGATGGTGATCTTATGCCGCAGCACCGAGGCCAGATCAAAGCCAGGGCCGTGATCCCAAATGCGAATATCAATGGCGCGATCGCACACCTCCACTTCAATGCGCACCGGCGTCGTAGCCGCCAGGCCCGCGTGGGCATGGCGAACTGCGTTGGTGAAGCCTTCGATCAAAGCCAGCTGGCACTGAAGCCAAACGTTGTGGGGAATGGGCGACGCCTGAAACTGATCAAACCAGGCCAGCACCGACTTGAGCGCCGTTGGATCGGTTTGAGTCTCAATCTGGCTGGTGTGCTGGTAGGTCAAAACAGGCAACGCCGAGATAGCTCACCCTTGCATGATAGGCCCAAGCCCACTCCGGCAAAAGCCCTGGGGATGAGAGTTTTATATCCCTTCGGTAAAGGCTGCGGGTGGGAAGGGCTGGGGCCAGGCCCTGACTAGACGGGCTGTTTACCGCCCCTGGTGCGGGCGATCGAGCCAGGTGAGCAGGCTGTGGCGCAGCTGGGTCAAATCTCGATAAAACTCCTGCTTCATAAACTGCCCCAGGGCATCGAGGGGGCTAAACGACTGGCCCGACTGCCAGCTCAGGTCTTGGGCGATCGGAGTGGTGTGGGAGCCCTGGAGGATTTGCACGGTGGTGAGCTGCGGAAAGCGGCGCACCAGTACCTCAGACAGGGGGCGAGTTTGGTCGAGGGTATCGCTGCGAAACTTGATCAGCAGGTTGCGCGGCACCGGGTAGCGGTCGCCCACCAGCGCCAGGGTGGCCTCGGGGTCGGGGGTAAACTCGACGTTAAAAGCCGGGTTAAACTGCACGACCTGTTCTAAAAATGGAATCGAGCGCCGGGCTGGGTAGTTGTTGAAACTCATATAGATGTTGCCGGCCCGCTCTACCTCCCACAGGCTGTTGATCAGCAGATGCACCTTACAGCCCATGCTGTGCCCCAGGCCGTAGATGGGCAGGCGCCGGTTGGGATCTAGCACGCGCTTGTCCAGGTAGCGCCGGGCCTGATCAAAGGTAATCAACACCTCCTGGGCAATGGCGGTGTGGTCAAACGTATTGATAAAGGGCGTCGCCACCACCAGGTAGCCCTGGCGGGCCAGATTTTCGAGCAGCCATTGGTAGGTTACGCTGGGGGCTGCCGCCACAAAGGCACCGCCTAGGAAATGCACAATCGCCCTGGGGTGGGGAGGCACCAAAATCCAGTTGCCAGATACCTCTTGCCATTGCATAGCAGCCTGCGATCGCATCGTTACAGAAACCAACAGCAACCAATAGACGGGCTTGTCCTGTTTTTCTGCCCTGTCTTTACTGTAGCCAGTTTGCCGCCCTCCAGGACAATCCCCCCAGTCGAAATAGCCGCCCAGATTACCGCCAAACTCCAGCATTTTGGGCAGTAGCCCAGACCTTGCCTTCCGCTGACCCGACGCAGTAAGCTCAGTGGGCCGCGTGAGGGAAGAGCGATGGACAAGGGAACTGCGATCGCAGAGCACACTGTAGAGGCAAACGGCCTAACCTGGTTCTACCGCGATCTTCGGCCCGTTGGCGACTCATCTCGACTGCCGGTTGTGCTGCTCCACGGATTGGTCTCCCAGAGCTACAGCTGGCGACAGGTCATGCCTCCCCTGGCCCAACAGGGCTTTCGCACCATTGCCCCCGACTGGATTGGTCACGGCTTTTCCGCCAAGCCCGACCGCCGCGACTTTCCCTACACCCCCGAGGCTTTTGTCAGCGCCCTCGGCGCGTTTCTAGACGCCCTTGCCCTGCCCCAGGTGCACCTAGTCGCCCAGGGCTTTCTGGGGTCAGTGGGCATTCAGTATGCTCTCCAAAATCCAGAACGCGTCGATCGCCTGGTGATTATCAACGCTCCAGTCGGCCCAGCGGCCAAGCTGCCCTGGAAAATTCGCCAGATGGGCCTGCCCCTGGCGGGAGACATGATCACCCAGGATCCGCTGCTGGTCGATCGCACCCTAGAGGGGGGCGGCCCCTACCAGATTGACGACGCCGACCTGGATGTTTACCGGCGGCCTTTTCTCAAAAGCTCAGACGTAGGGCGAGCCCTGATGACCACCGTCCGCCGCCTGGGCCTAGATGAGGTGAGCCAAACCATTGCCACCGGCCTACAGAGCTGGGATCACCCCACCCTGCTGCTGTGGGGGGAAAGCGACCCCTGGCTGCCCGTGAGCCTAGCCAAGTCGGCGGTTGAGACCCTCTCCAGTGGCGAATTGCAGACCCTAGATCAGGTGGGGCACTACGCCCAAGAAGACTGGGCCGACAAAGTCAGCGCCGCCCTCGATACGTTTCTCAGACAGATGGTCTCCTAGTCGGCTGGCGGTGGCTGGGCCAAAACCTGCAATTCCCGGGTGGAGCTAGCTCTACTTGGCCTAAGCACCTGCCAGTGAAAATTGACACCCTAGGAGTATTCCATCTAAATAAATGTCCCCTTTGAGGCGGCA
>DATIVG010000571.1:0-12228 GCA_035466075.1 Nodosilinea sp.
GTCATCTGGCAGACGTGGACGGCCATGGCGGCCACATCGAGCATATTGCCGGTGCCCAGGCTGTACCAGGGGTCTTGCACGCAGTCGTGGCCCAGGCTGACGTTGAGACCCTGCTGCCAGAGTTCTTTGACTCGGGTGACGCCGCGTCGTTTGGGGTAGGTGTCGGTGCGGCCCTGGAGGGTGATGTTGATCAGCGGGTTGGCCACAAAGTTGATGTTGGCGCGCGCCAGCAGGCCCATGAGCTTGAAGGCATAGGCGTTGTTGTAGCTGGCAAAGGCGGTGGTGTGGCTGGCGGTCACCCGCGGCCCCAGGCCCGAGCGCAGGGCGCAGGCCGCTACCACTTCCAAAAAACGCGACTGGTCGTCGTCGATTTCGTCGCAGTGAATGTCGATCAGGCGGTCGTAGCGCTGGGCCAGCTCAAAAATGCGGTGCACCGACTCCACGCCGTCTTCGCGGGTCATTTCGTAGTGGGGAATGCCGCCCACGGCGTCGGCCCCCAGCTCCAGGGCCGCGGCCATCAGCTCCAGGTTGGCGGGGCTGCCGTAGAGGCCGTCCTGGGGAAAGGCCACTACCTGCACGGTGATCCAATCTTTGACGGCCTCTCGCACCGCTAACAGGGCTTTGAGTGCCACCAGGTTGGCTTCGCTGACGTCGGCATGGCTGCGCACAAACAGTACCCCCTGCTGGGCCTGGAGTTTGAGGGTTGCGATCGCACGTTCCTTCACATCCTCCAGGGAGAGATCCTGCTTGCGATCGCGCCAGATCTCAATGCCCTCAAACAGGGTACCGCTCTGGTTCCAGCGGGGCTGGCCCGCCGTCAGGGCCGAGTCGAGATGAATGTGCGATTCCACAAAGGGCGGGCTGACTAACCGGCCCCCCACCGCCACCTCCTGGGTGGCCGCCCCCTCTAGAGCGGCAGCAAGGGCTACAATCACCCCGTCCTTCAGGCCAATATCCACCAGTTCCCCGCCGTTGGGGAGCCGACATTCCCGCAAAATTACATCCATGGCAGGCCCATCTCTCGATCTATGGCCTGACTATAGGGCCAAATAGACACCAGAGCACCCATACAACAATGACCCCAGCCCTGCCACAGCGGCAAAGTGGGGTCATAGATGAGCTGGCCAGAGTATAGACAGGGTCGTCGGCAGCCAGTGTCTAGTGGTGCGCTACCTAGCGCGCCGAGGCGGCAAACAGCCCCGGCGCGTGGGCCTCAATCACCCTAGCCGTTTGGGCACAGGTGATCATGAGATAGTCACAGGCGGCACATTGGGTGCGCACCAGCTGGTCAGGCTCAATGTGGTGCCGCTCGGCCAGCTGTCCACAGTTAGGGCAACGTACCTGTTGAAAATGACCAACCATTTTGTGACTCCAGCAGCTTTTTAAGGGGATAGATTAGAGCTATTATTTGTGGGCTAGTTTTGGGCAAAAATAATCTCGCAATGGCTCAAATCATTGCGAGACCAGCCGCTAAAAATACGATCAGAAATTTGTGCTCTCTTAGTCTTTATTATGTCGTCTCTCCCAGGCAGTCGCAACTTTATTTTATAAATGCTTAACCTTGGGATCATCTGCGCCACAATGATCCCCGCCTTTAGACAGAGCTGCTACCACCTCGATTCATCTGAAGGATTACACCCCTACATCAATTGAGAACGAGCCCAATCTAATCACCCAAACAGCGCCGGCGCGGATCCTTCAAAGCCACCTATCGAATCTGCTTTGGTCGCCCTACCGCCCTACCCAGACGCTGCGATTGACAGAAAACCTAAAACGTTACAGATCGTTTTAGAAACTTGTTTTTAGCAGCAACCTCCCACCGCCAACGCTCACCGCCCCCATCTCCCATGCGCTATACCATTCGCCATCTCACCCGCTATCGCTATCAACAACCGGTCACCCTCCAGAGCCATACCCTCCGCCTCCGCCCCCGCAGCGACGGCGCTCAGCACCTGACCCGATTTACCCTGGAGGTCACTCCCACCCCCCAGCAGCAGACCCCCATCGTCGACACAGACGGCAACAGCACCATTGGCCTCTGGTTTGCCCCAGACCCCGTTGAGCAGCTGGAAATCATCACCACAGCGGAAGTTACCACCTGCCGCCCTAACGCCTTCGACTACCTGGCCGAGCCCTGGGCCACCACCCTGCCCATCGACTATCCCACCACCCGCAGGGCAGCGCTGCTGCCCTACCTCGACTCCGCCAGCTCCCCCATTGCCCCCGGCGTCATCGAGTTAGCCCACACCATTAGCCATCAGGTCGAAGGCAACATAGGCTTCTTTTTGACCGCCCTGGCCAGCCACATCTACAAAACCTGTGAGTACACCGTTCGCCCCACCGGCAATCCCTGGCCCGCCGGAGTGACCCTGGCCCAAAAATTAGGCAGCTGCCGCGACTTTGCCGTGGTGTTTATGGAAGCTTGCCGAGCGGTGGGCCTAGCCGCCCGCTTTGTCAGCGGCTACGAAGAGGGAGACCCCGCCCACCCCAACCGCGACCTCCACGCCTGGGCCGAGGTCTATGTGCCAGGCGGCGGCTGGCGTGGCTTTGACCCCACCCATGGGCTGGCGGTCAGCGATCGCCACATTGCCCTGGTAGCCAGCCCGTTCCCGGCCCAAACGCTGCCCGTCAGCGGCACCACGCAGCCGGGCAGCCGGGTGGGCTCCACCCTAGAGACCGACATTCGCATCGATGTCCGAGAAGACTAACTCCCTACAGCTAAAGCCTGGCTGGCAAAGGCCTGAGCGGCTTAAAACCAGGCTCAGCGCCCCAGGGTACGGCGAATTTGCTGGCGCAGGGCCTGGGCGGGCTGGTAGGCGGGGTCAATTTGCAGCGCTTTTTCGAGGGCGATAATCGCCTGGTCGTAGCGCTGGAGTGCCAGGGTGGCCTCCCCCCGCACCGTCCAGGCCTCCGCCGACTCACGGTTGCGCGAGATCGCCTGGTCGATGGCGGCAATGGCCTCCGCCGAGCGCCCCAACTTTTGTAGCACCCGGCCTCGGTCTAGCCAGGCCTCGAACATGGCGGGCATCTGGCGGTTGGTGCTTTCATAGAGGGCCAGCGCCGCCAGCAATTTGCCCTGCTGCTCTTCGGCATTGCCCTTGCTGCGCACGGCCTCTGGGTAGTAGGCGCTGTAGGCCAGGGCGTCGTCACAGGCGGCAATGGCCTCACTGGGGCGCTTGAGCGCAATCAGTGCCTTGCAGCGGCCCAGATAGGCGGGGGCGTAGTCGGTCTGGGACTCCACGGCCTCGTTGTAGGTGGCCAGCGCATCGGGGTAGCGCCTTTGGGTGATCAGCAAGTTGCCCTGCTCCGTCAGGTAGGCCGCCTTTTCCGGGGGGGGCAGCAGCAGGCCCAGGTCTGTGGTCAGCCGAGGCGGATCTGCCGCCTGAAACGCCACGGCGGCTCCCCGGCCCGTGGGCTCAAAGGCAATGGTGATGCCGCTGCGCCACAGCACCAGACCAACGCCCAAAACCCCAAGCAGGCTGACCATCAGTGCCGATGGGCGGTGAGGTTCTGCCCCTAAAGCTTTAGCCGCCACCGGCGGCGGCGAACTGCCGTTGCTGTAGGCAAAATCCACAGGGAAGAGAGAGGTGGAGTCTTCGTCGTCGGCAAAGGCGGTGGGTTCTGAGGTTTCGGCCGGGCCAACGGCTGTGTCTCTATCGTCCTCGGGGAAGGTGGGGCCGCGACCGTTGGCACCCTTCATCCAGGTCTGATAGATCTGGCTCCCCACCAGACCATGCAGCGGGTTGGGCAGGTTTTGCAGCGCCATTAAGGCTTCTTGGGCGGTGGGGTAGCGATCGCGAAAGTCGTAGCGCACCATTTGGTCTAGCACGTCGGCCAGCGACGAAGACACCGCGGGGGCATGCTTGCGCCAGTCGAGCTCGCTGGTCACCGGATCATCTTCAAGTTTTTGGGGGTGCAGCCCGGTCAGGGCGCGAATGCCCAAAATACCGGCGGCATAGACATCACTGCTAAATCGGGGTTTGCCTGCGTACTGCTCGTTGGGCATGTAGCCGTGGGTGCCAATGGCCACGGTGATGTTGGTCGCCCCGGTTTCAGCATCGAGGAGGGGCGAGGAGGTGACCTGCTTGACCGCCCCAAAGTCAATCAGCACCAGTTTGCCGTCGCGGTGACGGCGAATCAGGTTGGAGGGCTTCACATCGCGATGAATGACCTGCTGGCGGTGCACAAAGGACAGAATCTCCAGCACCTCCTGCAGCAGCAGCACCACGCGGGTTTCGGACCAGGGTTTGCCTTCTTCGACCTGGCGGTTGAGGCGGCTGCCCTCGATGTATTCCTGGGCCAGGTAAAATTCCTGGTTTTCTTCGAAGTGGGCCAGCAGGGCGGGGATTTGCGGGTGGCTACCCAGCTGGTACAACACCCTGGCCTCGGTGTCGAACAGGCGGCGGGCCATATCTAGCGTGCCGGTGTCTTTGTCCTGCACCTTGAGCTGCTTGATCACGCAGCGGGGATGGCTGGGCAGATGTAGATCGGTCACCAAAAACGTTCGGCTGAATCCCCCGGATCCCAGCCGTCGGACAACCTGGTACCGACCCCCCAATAAAGTTGTTTGCTCCATACGTCTTAGGGCCACTGGCTAGCCGCTGAGGCCCATAGGCTTTTCTCAATTGAGCAACCGACTGGGCCCCGCTCTGGGCAGGTCAGTCAGTGAGGATGACCGTGTTTACGCTGATGCACCAGCTTTAGTGTAGGCCCTGATGGCCGTCTGTGACCTGACCCCACCGGGTAAGCCCCGTAGGACTTACATGGCCTTTACGAGGCCTTTATCTTTTGTTTCCAGGAGTCTACGCTTGTCCCTGGATGACCCAGGGTCGAGCCAGGGTGGCGATTTAGACGGAGCTCGGCAGTTGGGGGCGCAAACGGGGCCAACTTTTGGGCAAGCTAAAGGCACGGGAGCCGCGATCGCACCTTCATTGCCCAGCTCCCCTTAGTCATTTCTGCCACCATCAGCTGCCATGTCCCCCCCCCCTTGCCCCGATGCCGCGATCTACCTGGCTGTGCTCAACCACCTGCCAGACGGGGTGCTGGTGGTAGATGCCCAGGGAAACCTTCTCTTTTGTAATGGGGCAGCGGCGGGGCTGTTGCCCGAGGGCATCGCCAGCCTGAGCTCACAGCCCAGCGACGCCGCCTACCATTGGCTCGACCGCCACCACCGCCCCTTGACCCCGCTGGAGCTGCCGCTGCCGCGGGTGCTGCTGGGCCAGCACTGGCAAAACGAAGAGTTGGTGCTGACCCACCAGGCCGTTTCCCGCTGGCTGACGGTCACCAGTGGCCCCTGCCCGGCCCTGGGTGAGGCCACCGTGATTACCCTGCGGGATATTTCAGCCCTCAAACAGCGAGAGGCCGACCGGCTGGGTCAGGCGTTCCACGATCCGCTGACCGGCCTGCCCAATCGCCACCTGTTTATGGATCGCCTGGGCCACGCCCTGGCCCGCACCCGCGAGCGCCCTGACAGCCTGATGGCGCTGCTGTTGATAGACCTCGAGCGGTTTAAGACCATCAATGACAACTGGGGGCACCAGGTCGGCGATCAGCTGCTGGTTGAAGTGGGCCAGCGCCTGGGGGCCCAGGTCGGTCCGGAGGCGACGATCGCCCGCCTGGGCCGTGACCAGTTCGGGGTTTTGCTCGAAGACATTGCCACCAGCTCTAGCGCCATCGACATCGCCGAAAGCCTGCGCACAGCCATCGGTGAACCGTTTACTCTCCAGCAGCAGGCGATCGAGGTCGATGTGAGCACTGGTATCGCCCTGGGGCCTGGGGCCTACCAGAGTGCAGAGGCCTGGCTGCAAGACGCCGAGACAGCGATGGCTCAGGTGAAAAAAAGCGCCGATCAGAGCTGGCATGTGTTTGATAGCTGCCTACAGGTGCAGCAGGACCTGCGCCTCAAAACGGAGCTGGATCTGCGCCAGGCCCTCGATCGAGGCGAACTGCAGCTGCACTACCAACCCATTGTCACCATCAACAATGAGGAGATCTGCGGCTTTGAGGCCCTGGTGCGGTGGCAGCATCCCACCCGCGGGCTGCTGCTGCCGGGGGAATTTATTCACATTGCAGAGACCACCGGGCTGATTATTCCGCTGGGCTGGTGGGTGCTGGCGGAGGCCTGTCGCCAAATGCAGGCCTGGACGCTGGAGTTTCCGGCGATGGCCGATTTCACCGTCAGCGTGAATATGTCGAGCAAGCAGTTTTCCCAGCAGCAGCTGGTGGAAAAGGTGCAGCAGATTTTAGCCGAAACGGGTTTTGCCGCCACCCGGCTCAAAATTGAGATCACCGAAGGCGTGCTGATCGACCACTCTGACTCGATTATTGAAATCCTGGAGCAGCTCAAGGCCATGGGGATTAAGCTGCTGGTGGATGATTTTGGCACCGGCTACTCGTCGCTCAGCTATCTGCACCGCTTTCCCTTCGACTGCCTCAAGATCGACCGTTCGTTTATTGAAAACGCCGACCAGGACTTTGAAAAGCTGGAAATTTTGCAGTCGGTGGTGCGGCTAGCCTGGAACCTGGGCCTCGACGTGGTGGCGGAAGGGGTGGAAACACCGCGCCACCACGCGCAGCTGCGGGCGCTGCGCTGCGAGCTGGGGCAGGGCTATTTGTTTTCGCGGCCCCTGGCCCCGGAGGCGGTGGAGGCTATGATGGCGAAGAAAGCTGCCCCCGCCCTCGATTCGGCCCCCAGTGCCCCGGCCCCCAGTGCCCCGGCCCCCAGCGCCTAGAGCAGGGTGGGGCTGGCTCCATCCCCCTTGGTTGTGCTGCCCATGCTGATTCGCAAACTTTTAGATTGTCCTGAGTTTATCGCTGGGGACGGCACGCAGCTGCGCGAGCTGCTGCACCCCGACAAGCAGGCCATTGACCTGCGCTATAGCCTGGCCCATGCGGTGGTGCCGGTGGGCCAGGTGTCTAGACCCCACGCCCTGGCCACCTCCGAGGTGTATTACATTTTGACGGGGCAGGGGGCGATGTCCATCGACGGGGAGATCAGCCCGGTGGAGCCGGGGGATGCGGTGTACATTCCGCCCGGGGCGCGCCAGTATATTCGCAACACGGGGGAGACACCGCTGGTGTTTATCTGTCTGGTGGACCCCGCCTGGCGACTGGAGGATGAAACGGTGTTTGAGCCGGTAGAGCCCTAGCCGAGGTAGCTGCGACAGGTTTTGTGGGGTCTGGGGTGACAGGTTGAAGGTTTGCCGGTCACCTCTGGCTTGGCAGTCTACTGGGGCCCAAGGGAATGCCAGAGGCGAGACCGGAGGCGAGTCCAGAGCGATCGCAGCCTAGTTTTGAGCTGCTGCCAGAGGGTGAGACGGCGGGGCTGCTGGAGACTACAGCGCTTGAGCTGGCTGAGCAGCTGGTCGAGGGCGGCATCCCCCTGGGCCAGCTGGGCGGCGAGGCAGTGGGGCTGATTTTGGCAGGATGTGCACAACATGGGCGGTTGAACCTAGCAGGTTCAGATAGCAGGATGTCGGTACCTGGGTTGAGACCAGGGGCCGTTTGGTCTTTACCTATATTTTGCGTCGGGATAAATAAAAGCTGTTTGCTATGAACTGAATACAATCTGTAGATCTGCGATCGCGGATCCCCGTCAGCCTTTAGCCAGTTAAGTTTCTGGAACGGCGAATGTTAAAGCCGATCAGCGATCGGGCTAGCCTGAAGCCAGGCTGCGGTAGGATAACCGCAAGCCTTTTCGAACCTGTTAGCCTGAACTGCTTGCCTGAAATTCCTGGGGGGTTGCCATGCCTGTCTCGACCACTGCGCTACAAGAGGTGCGTCAGCGCGATCGCGCCTGCCTAGACGCCCACAACCCCTACGAGCAGCTCCAGGCGCTGCACGACATCTGGCCCCTGGTGGCCGACAAATTTGGCGATATCGTCGCCCTCAACGACCCCCACGGCCAGCCCGCCAGCCAGCTCACCTACCGCCAGCTGGGGGCCGCCATTCGCACCTTTGCCAGCGGCCTGCAGGCCCTGGGGGTAAAAAATCGCACCCACGTGGCCCTGTTTGCCGACAACAGCCCCCGCTGGTTCATTGCCGACCAGGGCATCATGACCGCTGGCGGCATGAACGCCGTGCGCAGCGCCACCGCCGAAAAAGACGAGCTGGCCTACATTGCAGAGCACAGCGAGAGCACGGTGCTGGTGGTCGAGACCCTGGCGCTGCTGACCAAACTGCGCGATCGCACCTCTACCCTGCCCATCACCCTCGTCATTCTGCTGTCGGATGAAACGCCCCCCGCCGACGACCCGCTCAAAGTTCTCAACTTCAGCCAGCTGATGGCCCTCGGCGCTGAGCACCCCTACAGCCCCGTCACCGTCACCCCCGACGACCTGGCCACGCTGATCTACACCTCCGGCACCACCGGCCAGCCCAAGGGGGTGATGCTCAGCCACCGCAACCTGCTGCACCAGATCAACACCCTGGAGGCCGTGGTTCAGCCCCAGCCCGGCGATCGCGTGGTCAGCATTTTGCCCTCCTGGCACAGCTTTGAGCGCACCGCCGAATATTTCCTGCTGTCTCGGGGCTGCACTCAGACCTACAGCAGCATTCGCCACCTCAAAGCCGACCTCAAGGCCACCAAACCCCAGTACATGATCGGCGTGCCCCGCCTGTGGGAGTCGATTTATGAAGGGGCGCAAAAGCAGTTTCGCGAGCAGAGCCCCGGCAAGCAAAAGCTAATCTTCACCTTCTTTGGCCTCAGCCAGCGCTACGTCGAAAACCTCTGGCGCTGGCAGGAGATGAAAATCGATGAACCCACGATTTCACTGCCCCGACGGGTCGGTTCTGGGATCGCGGCCCTGGCCCTGTGGCCCCTGCACCAGCTGGGCAAAAAGCTGGTCTACGGCAAAGTGCGCGAGGCCACCGGCGGCCAGGTCAAGCAGCTGATCAGCGGCGGCGGCTCCCTGGCGCGGCACATTGACATTTTCTTTGAAATTATTGGCGTGCCCCTGCTGGTGGGCTACGGGCTGACCGAAACCGCCCCGGTGCTCTCAGCCCGCCGCCCCTGGCGCAACCTGCGCGGCGCGGCGGGGCAGCCGATTCCCTTCACCGAGATCAAAATCGTCGATCCCGAAACCCGCCAAGACCTCCCCCAGGGCAGCCAGGGGCTCGTCGTCAGCCGCGGGCCGCAGATCATGGCGGGCTACTACCGCAACCCCGAGGCCACCCAAAAAGCCATCGACCCCGAGGGCTGGTTTGACACCGGCGACCTGGGCTGGATCAGCCGCGACGGCAACGTGGTGCTCACCGGGCGAGCCAAGGACACCATTGTGCTCACCAACGGCGAAAACATCGAGCCCCAGCCCATCGAAGACGCCTGCATTCGCAGCAAATACATCGATCAAATTATGGTGGTAGGCCAAGACCAGCGCTCCCTCGGCGCGCTGATCGTCCCCAATGTCGAGGCGCTCCAGGGCTGGGCAGCGACCCAGTCGCTCTTTTTGGCCGTGCCGGGAGATGACACCCCGGCCCCGGCAAACTGCATCGCCATTACCCTCGACGACGAGCGGGTGCAAAAGCTGTTTCGCGACGAACTGGGGCGCGAGGTGAAGGATCGCCCCGGCTACCGCCCCGACGATCGCATCGGCCCCTTCCGCCTGGTTCTAGAGCCCTTCACCGTTGAAAATGGCCTGCTCACCCAAACCCTAAAAGTCCGCCGTCCCGTGGTTACCGACCGGTATCGCGATATGATTGACGCGATGTTTGTGTAGCTGCGGGTGGTGTAAAGACTTCACCAACCTGCGGCTGTGCCGTGCAAAACAGTCCGGCTCTCCTCCCCGGTGGCCGAAGTCGGTATTGGTGATTTCTTTACTACAGTCAAAGATTATGGATGAGAATCAATCGTTGCTGCTGAAGCGCGTGGTCAACATCAAGGCCATCGTTACCCCCCTTTGGAAAGAAGAAGCCCAAAAGCAGCTCCAAGCCCAAATCAACCAGGTTGACGGCCGCCTGCAACAGCTCGAAATGCAGGGCCAGCGCATGGTCGCCGAACTGCAAAAACAGGCTGAAACCCAGCCCAGCAGCGGGGCCATTCAGCAGCAGATGGGCAATATTCAAAATCAGCTCAACCAGGACAAGAGCAAGCTGCTCCAGCAAAAAAACCAGAGCCTCCAGCAGCTCCAGGAAGTGCAAACCCTGGCGGTCGATGCCGAAGTCGAGCAGGGCAAAGTCGAGAGCTTCTTTAACGTGTCGGTGGGCGACAATTTGGTGCGCAAGCTCCAGGTTGAAATTGTGATCAAAGACGGCGTCATTCAAGAAATTCGCGGCGAACTGTAGCCCCGGGCTGTGGGCAGAGGGGCGGCTCCAGAGAGGCCAGGGGCAAAGCCGCACCGGCCTCCAGGCCAAATGCTGCCCGCCCGGCCCCAGAAAAACACCCCACCCCATCAATCGCCGGATTTAATCAACTGAGGCCAGAAAGGTTCCGGCCTTGGGGATAAAATGAGATCTTGGCATCTCCGCTGCCCTGTTGTTATCGCCCTGTTTCGGAAGTCACCTCCATGATCCGCGAAGTCTTCATGCCCGCCCTCAGTTCAACTATGACCGAAGGCAAAATCGTGTCTTGGGTCAAAGCCCCCGGCGACAAAATTGAAAAGGGCGAAACGGTAGTCATTGTCGAGTCTGACAAGGCTGACATGGATGTGGAATCGTTCCACGAGGGCATTTTGGCCGCCATTGTGGTTGAAGCGGGCGGCACCGCCCCGGTGGGTGAGGCCATTGCCCTGCTGGCGGAAACCGAGGCCGAGGTGGAAGCAGCAAAACAGCAGGCTGCCGCTAAGGGAGGTGCGATCGCGCCCCCCTCAACCCCAGCCCCGGCCCCCGCAGAACCGGCAGCGGTCGCCGCCGCCCCGGCCACCCAAAACGGAGCCGCCGCCAGCGGCCCCAGCGGGCGAGTGGTGATTTCCCCCCGCGCCCGCAAGCTGGCCAAAGAACTCAAAATCGATCTGGGCACCCTCCAGGGCAGCGGCCCCCACGGCCGCATCGTGGCCCAGGATGTAGAGCTGGCCGCGGGCAAAACGCCAACTCCCGCCATGACGTCAGCCCCGGCCCCCGTGGCCGCTCCCGTAGCTGCCGCCGCCCCGGCCCCCGTGACCGCTCCGGCCCCCAGCGCTGCACCCCTGGGCCAGGTGGTGTCGTTCAACACCCTACAGCAGGCCGTCATTCGCAATATGGCCGCCAGCCTGGCGGTGCCCACCTTCCACGTGGGCTACACCATCACCACCGACAACCTCGACGCCCTCTACAAACAGATCAAGTCCAAGGGGGTGACGATGACCGGGCTGCTGGCCAAGGCGGTGGCGGTGACGCTGCAAAAGCATCCCCTGGTCAATGCTGGCTACACCGACCAGGGCATTCAGTACCGGTCGGGCATCAACATCGCCGTGGCGGTGGCCATGGAAGGGGGCGGCCTGATCACCCCCGTGCTCAAAAATGCCGACCAGGCCGACATTTACTCCCTGTCTCGCACCTGGCGCGACCTGGTGGAGCGGTCTCGCTCCAAGCAGCTGCAGCCCGACGAGTACAGCTCGGGCACCTTTACGCTGTCGAACCTAGGTATGTTTGGGGTCGATCGCTTCGATGCCATTTTGCCGCCGGGCCAGGGCTCGATTTTGGCGATTGGGGCCTCTCGCCCCACGGTGGTGGCCACCGAGGACGGCCTGATGGGGGTGAAGCGGCAGATGCAGGTCAATATCACCTGCGACCACCGCATCATCTACGGTGCCGACGCGGCCGCCTTCCTGAAGGATTTGGCCGATGTGATTGAGAACAAGCCCCAGTCCTTGACGCTCTAGGGCTAGCGCTTTAATTCGATGGTGCTGACGCGGGAAAGGCGCTGGCTGGGTTCACCCCTGCATAGCGCTTTTCTCCATCTAGCCCCCTAGCCCAGGCCCTCTGTGGCGCTTCGAGGCGTCCCTGGCGAACCAGGGCTTGATATCCTGTAGGCGTTGTGCCCCGGCCCTGTCTGCTATGAATTCTGTCGATCTGGCTTTCTTGCCCGCCCTCGAACAAGCCCGGCTGATTCGCAGCAAAGCCGTTTCTCCCCTGGAGCTGACGGAGGTTTACCTGGAGCGCATTGAGCGGCTCAACCCGGCGCTGGGGGCCTATGTGACGGTGATGGCTGACCAGGCCAGGGCCGATGCCAAGGCTAAAACCGAGCATTTGGCCAGCAACCCGGAGGACTTGCCGCCGCTGTTTGGGGTGACGGTGTCGGTCAAGGATCTCAAC
>DATIVG010000572.1:0-2661 GCA_035466075.1 Nodosilinea sp.
GGCAGGGTGAGGTCGAGCACCACCGCGCTGAGTTCGTCTTGATGCTGAATGTAAAGCGCGATCGCATCTGTCTTGTCGGCGGCCATCACCACCCGATAGCCGTAGCTCTCCAGCACCGCCCGCAGCAGTTCGCCGTGCTCGTCGGCGGCCATCACCAGCAGCACCAGGGCGTTGTTGCCGGTCAGCCGCGACAAATTGGCCAGCGTCACCGCCTCGGCCTCGGCAATCTGGGCCGGTAGATAGACCTCCACGGTGGTGCCCGCGCCGGGCTGGCTCTGCACCTGTAGCCAACCGCCGTGGCTTTTCACCAAACCCTGGGCCGTAGATAGCCCCAGCCCCGAGTGGCCCGCCTGGGCGCGGGTGGTAAAGAAGGGTTCACAGCTGCGATCGCACACCGCCGCCGTCATGCCCGTCCCCGTATCGGCAACGCTCACCACCACGTAGGCCCCCGCTGGCCTCGCCGGCTGCTCGGGGCCGCCCCGCCACCAAACATTGCGGGCCTCCAGGCGCAGGCTGCCCCCCCCGGCCATGGCCTCCAGGGCATTGTGGCAGAGGTTCATAAACGCCTGGTGCAGCTGGGTGGGGTCGGCCTCCACCGGCCACAGCTGGGTCTGGCGCAGCTGCGCCGTAATTGCCACCCCCGGCGGCCGCATCTCCAGCAGGGTTTGCACCAGCTCACCCAGCAGGTAGGCCAGCTGAAGCCGCGTCCGGTGGCCGTTCATACCCCGCGCAAAGGACAGCACCTGATCCACCAGGCTCACCCCCTGGTAGGCGCTGCTTTTGATTCGGTTGAGCCACTGCTGATGCTGCTGGCTATCGAGGCTGGGCTGGTTGAGCATGTCAGCCGCCAGCATGATCGGCGTCAAAATGTCGCTCAGGTTGTGGGCCATGCCGCCCGCCAGGGTGCCAATGCTCTCCAGGTGGCGATCGCGCGATCGCTGGGCCTGCCGCCGCAGCTGGGCCTCCGTCTGCCGGTGGGTGCTCAGCTCCGCCTGCACCTGTCGGTACAGCATCGACTGGTGAATCGCCATGCCCACCTGTTCAGCCAGGTGCTGCACGATCTGCACCTCCTCCCCGTGCCAGGGGCGCGGCGCGGTGCAGTGCTGGGCCACCAGCAGGCCCCACAGCTGGCCATCGGTGCGCAGGGGCACCACCAGGTTGGCCCGAATGCCCAACCCCTCCAGCAGCTCCACATGGCAGGGGGCCAGCCCGGCCTGGTAAATGTCATCCACCGCCTGCACCCGGCCCTGGGTATAGGCGCTCACCCACCGCTCCGCAAAGCATTCGTCGTACACCTGCCGCCCCACCAGCGCCAGGCAGTGGGGGGCGCAGTCTTCCACCACCACCACGCCGCTCCAGTCGGGCCGAAACTCAAACAAAAACACCCGCTCCACCTGCAACAGCTGGCGCACCTCCGCCACGGTGGTTTGCAGTACCGCATCGAGGTCCAGCGACTGGCGAATGCGCTGCACCAGGCCAAACACCTGGGTCAGGGCCTGGCTGAGGTGCAGCGAACCCGCGGCACTGCCCGAAGAACTCAACGAGGCATCCCAGGGGGGCACGGCGGTGGGCAGCGCCACGGGTGGCCGGGGGCGGCTGGCATCAGCATCACTCGCGCTGCCCCCGTCACGGTCAACGTCACTGGCAACGTCACTGGCGAGGCCACTGGCAACGTCACTGGCGGCCTCACGGCGAGAAAACTGGCTCTGGAGATGGCTGAGCATGGCGGCCTCGCTGAATCTAGGTATCCGCTGGGGGGGCTGGCTGGGAGGCGACTGATGGGAACCCTCCAGCGCCCCCGGGGTGCGCGGCAGAATGAAGGAGCTAAAAAGTCGGGTCGTGGCCAAAGTCGAGGCAGGCATTGTCTTGCCAGGTGCGGCCGCTGGCCTCACAACTGGCCTGGTCGTCCTTAAAGGGAATGCCCGCCGGGGCCGAGTTGGGGTTGAGCAGCCGCGAAAGGTTGGTGCTGTTCACCGTCAGCAGGGCCAGCAGCGCCGCAATGCCCAGGCCCATGGTGCCCACGACCACCAGCAGGTTGAGGGGCGTCCACAGGGGGTGCTGGGCGGCCTCAAACTGCCGCCGCTGGGGCGAGCGGGTCTCGGTACCGGCCAGCAGCACCAGGTAGACCCGCGACCAGCCCAGGGGAATCGACAGCCGCACATCTATCGGGTGGCGGCGGGGGGTGAGCGCCGCCGCCAAGGCCTGGCGCTGGGCCGGGCTAAAGCTGGTGGCCACCTCCGGCGCCATGCGGGCCAGCACCGGGTCGAGATTGGACGATTGAGATGAAGAGGGCAGAGATGTCATTGCGATCGCTTACAGCAAACGTCGTTGGGCGTGGCGTCAGCCGCCCGCACCGGCCGTGGGGTTCTAGTCGGCTAATTGGGGCGGCTAATTCAAAGGTAGCGACCCCGGGGCTAGACCCCCATCAGCAATGACCTGAGTTTGGGCTTCTATTTTCCTGAGTTTGAAGTTGTCTGAGCTTGAGGCTGCCTGAGCTTGATGCCGCTGGCCCAGCGTCCCCCATAGCCAAGTCAAAACTTATAGCTGTAGTCAGTCTGGTTAAGACACTTTCCCCAAGAACGTTTGAACGTTCGAACGTTTCTAAGGTTTCTCGATGTCCTAACCCAGGTGTCTACGGCTATAAAATTCAAAACTCAAAAC
>DATIVG010000573.1:0-2491 GCA_035466075.1 Nodosilinea sp.
GTCAGCCAAAAAGCTCGTGCTCATCACCGAGAAATTGCTGCTGAAAAAAGTCGCCCAGATCATCGATGAAGCCGGGGCCACCGGTTATACGGTGTTGGAGACTGGCGGTAAAGGCAGTCGCAACGTGCGCTCGTCGGGCCAACCCAGCGTTTCTGACACTGAGTCAAATATCAAGTTCGAGGTACTCACCGAAAGTCGGGATATGGCCGAGAAGATTGCGGATCGGGTTGCAGTGGAATTTTTCAACGACTATGCGGGCATTGCCTATATCTGTGACGCAGAAGTCCTGTACGGGCACAGCTTCTGTGGGCCCGACGGCTGCTGAATCAAGCCGACGCAGACCCAAACAGCCGGGGGCATGCCCCCGGCTGTTTGGCAGCCGTAGCGCTGACCGGCAAAGCGCAGAAGGCATGATTTTGGCCGTGATCGCCAGGCGCAAACCACGGCCCCCACCCCACCGCTGCCTGAGGTTGGCGCAGGGGTTTGCCAATTTTTTGCCAAAATTGAGAACGTCGCACGTTAACTTGCCAACAACCCTGTGCTATAGTCATAAGCCGTGCCCGGTTAATGATTCTGGCACTGTTTCCCCGCAAGGGGGTCGCTAGCTCAGCGGTAGAGCACTCGGCTTTTAACCGATTGGTCCTGGGTTCGAATCCCAGGCGACCCATAATTTTATAGTTGCTGGCCGGTTGCTCACGGGCAGCTTGAGGGCATGGCCCTAGGGCATTGAGCAGCAATATTCACGGTCTGTGTCCCTCAGTGTTCTATGATGGGGCAAAGCAATGGGGTGTACACATCCCAGCGACGTGGGGAGTTCTTTTAAGCTTAGTTTTAGCTTATCCAAACATTTCGTTATACATCATCGATCTATTCTAAGATTGATGAGTAAGGCTACCTACTCGATGTCTGAAGGCCCAAGGGCGAGAACACACTAGGAGGATTTTTATGGCGCTTGTCTCACTGAGGCTACTGTTGGATCATGCCGCTGAAAATGGCTACGGCATCCCGGCTTACAACGTAAACAACCTGGAGCAGATTCTGGCCATCATGAAGGCTGCGGATGACACCGACAGCCCCGTGATTTTGCAGGCCTCCCGCGGTGCTCGCTCCTACGCTGGCGAAAATTTCCTGCGTCACCTGGTGATCGCGGCGGTTGAAACCTACCCCCACATTCCCGTGGTCATGCACCAGGACCACGGCAACTCCCCCGCCACCTGCTATTCGGCCCTGCGCAACGGCTTCACCAGCGTCATGATGGACGGCTCCCTGGAAGCTGACGCCAAGACCCCCGCTAGCTTTGACTACAACGTGGCCGTGACCGGCGAAGTGGTGAAAGTTGCCCACTCCATCGGTTGCAGCGTGGAAGGCGAGCTGGGCTGCCTGGGCTCCCTCGAAACCGGCGCTGGCGAAGCCGAAGACGGCCACGGCTTTGAGGGCACCCTCAGCCACGACCAGCTGCTGACCGACCCCGACGAAGCGGTGCAGTTTGTAGAAGCCACCCAGGTCGATGCCCTGGCCGTTGCCATTGGCACCAGCCACGGCGCCTACAAGTTTACCCGCAAGCCCACCGGCGAAATTCTCGCCATCAGCCGCATCGAAGAAATTCACCGCCGCCTGCCCAACACCCACCTGGTCATGCACGGGTCTTCCTCCGTGCCCCAGAAGTGGCTGGACATGATCAACCAGTACGGCGGTCAAATTCCTGAGACCTACGGCGTGCCCATCGAAGAAATTCAGAAGGGCATCAAGAGCGGCGTGCGCAAGGTCAACATCGACACCGACAACCGCCTGGCCATTACCGCGGCCATTCGCGAAGCGGCGGCTAAGGATCCCTCCAACTTCGATCCTCGCCACTTCATGAAGCCCTCGATGAAGTACATGACCGAAGTGTGCGCCGAGCGCTACCAGGCCTTTGGCACCGCTGGTCAAGCTAGCAAGATCAAGCAAGAGTCGGTGGAAGTCTACGCCGCCAAGTACGCCAAGGGCGAACTGGATGCCAAGACCGCCACAGCTGCAGCTGTCTAGTTACTGGACTGTCTAGCTACTAATCAATCAAATTCCCTAGGAATTTGACTTGCAAAAAGGCAGGGCCTCGCCATCGCGGCGGCCCTGCCTTTTTGTATGCCTGGGGACGCTATCAGCGCTGCCTTGGCCCTACAGCTTGCCCCTTACCCCGCTGGCCGCCGCAACGTCCAAAAGGGCGGGGCCTGGTCGGCAAAGGGCCCGGTTTTGAGAATTTCAAAGCCGTGGCGCTGGTAAAACCGCACGGCGGCCTCGGTGGAGGTTTCAACATAGCCAGGCTGGTGGGTGCGATCGCACTCCTCTAGCACCGGCTGCATCAGCTGGTGGCCGACCCCCTGGCGCTGGTAGCGGGGGCTGACCGCCAGCAGCATCAGGTACCAGTGGGGCATCGGCATCGCCTGATGATGGTAGTGGTCGAGGGCGAGGGCGGCCCGCCAGCGGGTTAGATAGGGCCAGGGCAGGCGAAAGG
>DATIVG010000574.1:0-4576 GCA_035466075.1 Nodosilinea sp.
GTTTTGAGTTTTGAATTGTTGGAGATGGGGAGATGGGGGGGATGGGGGAGAAAATTTTGGGTTTTGAGTTTTGACTGAATCGGCTGGCGACGCTACTGGGGGTTTTCGACCCAGAGGATGGATTTCACCGGGCGCTGTACCCGTTCGCCATTGGCATTAATTCGACCATAGTGGGTTCTGTCGCCGTAGATCAGCGTTGAGGAGCTGCCGCCGTCGAGGTTGAGGGCGGTGATGACGTTGCGATCGCGCATGACCTCGGCCATCTCGGCCAGGGTGAGGCCCGAGGGCGAAACGCCGGGGATTTGGGCGGCCATTACCAGCACCACGCTGCCGTCGGCCTTGAGGCCCACGGCCGAGCGGGCGTTGGCCGAGCCGCTGCCCAGGGCGTCGCGGCCGGTGGCGGGGTCGGTAAAGCCTTCGGCCACCGACGTATCTTGGGGCAACAGCTGGGGGCCAGCGCCGACGGCAGCGTTGAGGGTGCAGCCCGCTGGCAGGGGGGCTGAGCGCGGGGCAATGGCGTAGCGGGGGGTGCCGCTGCAATCGTAGCGGCGAAACTCGGAGCGATTGAGAATGCGATCGAGATAGCTGGTCAGCTCCGGGTTGCCCACCAGCCGATCGTTTTGGCGGGGGTCGGCCACCAGCGCACCCTCGACCACCACCGCGGAGGTGGTGAGGCCATTTTGGGGGTCAAAAAAGCCCGCGTTGAGGGCGGCGGCCACGCACCCTGGCCTGGCGCAGACCTGGGCGGCAATCTGATCCACCCGCGCCAGCTCATCTACCACGGCCACCCGCACCGGGTAGCGCACCGGGTCGGCAATGGTGACCACATGCACGGTGGCGGCGGGTAGGGTAAGGGTTTCGTAGGCGGGCGGAATGGCTGGTGGGGCGGCGGGCGGGGCCTGCTCCACATCTGCCTCGGCGGTCGGGGGCAGGGGGGCGCAGCTCCCCAGGGCCAGGGCCGCCACAAAGACAGGGGCCAGGGCCGCGACAACGGCGGGGGCAAGCAGGGCGCGCATAGGGCCAATAATGCCAATAATGGGTTGCGCTCAGCAGTATAGCGGCTTGGGCGTCGCCACATCCCGCCGGGGGGTGGGCATACTGGAACCAGTTTTGGTGGCGGGCAGGTTGGCCCAGTAAAGCATGGCGGTTTCTATGGCGACAACCGATGCGGCGGGGTACTATCCCTCGGTGACGGTGATTGTGCCCATCTACAACGGTGCCGCCGACCTGCCGGTGCTGGTGGAGCGGCTGCTGGGGCAGCGGTATCCGGCGGCGCAGGTGGACTTTGTGCTGGTGGACAATGGCAGCTGCGATCGCACCCCCGCCCTCCTCACTGAGGCCGCCCAAACCGCCGCCGAGCGCGGCCTGCGCCTGCACCCCCTCCACTACAGCGCCATTCAAAGCTCCTACGCCGCCCGCAATGCTGGCATCGCCGCCGCCCGCGGCCAGCTGCTTGCCTTCACCGACGCCGACTGCCAGCCCGAGCCCGACTGGCTGGCCGCCCTGGTGCAGCCCTTTGCCGACGAGTCGGTCGGCATGGTGGCCGGAGAAATCAAGGCCCTGCCCAGCCACAACTGGCTGGAGCGCTACGCCGAGCGCCAGGGCACCCTCTCCCAGCACCACACCCTCAACCACCCCTTTTTGCCCTACGGCCAGACCGCCAACCTGGCGGTGCGGGCCGATGTGTTGGGCACCATTGGGGCCTTTCGTCCCCAGTTGACCACCGGCGGCGACGCCGACCTGTGCTGGCGCATGCAGCAGGCCACCGACTGGCGGCTGGTGCCCGCCGCCGCCGCCGTGGTCTACCACCGCCACCGCGACACGCTCCAGGGCCTGCAAAGCCAGTGGCATCGCTACGGCTGCTCCAACCGCTACCTGCACGACCTGCACGGGGTCGCCCTCAGCCGCGCCCTCAGCGCCCGCGAAATCGCCTACCGCCTGCTGCGCTGGGCGATCAAAGAGCTGCCCCCGGCCACCGCCCAGCTGCTCAGCGGCCGGGGCACCGCCCTCGATCTGGCCATCACCCCCCTCGATCTGTGGTGTGCCCAGGCCCGCAGCCGCGGCCAGGCCCAGGCCCGCCTGCCCGACCCGGCCCGCACCGTTGCCCCCCTGGGAGACCTCCGCTGATGCGCATTCTGATGATTTCCGCCACCTTTCCCTACCCGCCCACCCGGGGGGGCACCCAGATTCGCACCTTTTACCTGCTCCAGCACCTCAGCCAGCGCCACGAGGTCACCCTGGTCACCCAGCGCGCCGCCGCCGTCACCGACGACGAGGTGCAGGCCCTGGCCAGCCACGTCCACCAGCTGGTGTGCTTTCCGCGCCCCGCCGCCGCGCCGCCCGGCCTGGGGGGCAAAGCCAGCCGCTTTGCCCACTTTTTGGCCACCGGCACCCCCCCCAGCACCACCTGCCTGCACAGCCCCGCCATGCAGCAGTGGATCGACGACTGGGTGGCGGCGGGCCGCTGTGACGCCATCACCTGCGAGCACAGCGTCAACGAGGTGTTTGTGCGGCCCCACTACCGCCACCGGGTGAAGGTGGTGGTCGATATCCACAGCTCGCTCTACGGCACCCTGGCCAATCAACTCGCCACCGGCACGGCGGAGAAGCCAAGGCGCGATCGCATCAATGTGCACCTGCTGCGCCGCTACGAACGCCAGTACGTCAAAAAATTCTCCCACCTGGTGCTCACCACCGCCGAAGACCGCCAGTTCTTTGCCCCCATTGCCGGGGCCACCCCGCTGCATGTGGTGCCCAACGGCGTTGACCTGGGCCAGTTTCCCCGCCGCCCCGCCGACCCCGGCGGCCACAGCCTGGTGTTTGTGGGCGCCATGGACTACATCGCCAATGTCGATACCGCCCTCTACCTGGCCCAGCGCATTCTCCCCCCCCTGCGCCAGCGCTACCCCGACACCACCCTCTACCTGGTCGGTAACCAGCCCACCCCGGCGGTCGTCGCCCTGGGCCAGCTGCCCGGCGTAGTGGTCACCGGGCGGGTACCCTCGGTGGCAGAGTACCTGCACCGGGCGACGGTGTGCGTGGTGCCCATGCGCATCGGCTTTGGCATCAAAAACAAAACCCTAGAGGCGATGGCGGCGGGGGTGCCGGTGGTGGCCAGCGATCGCGGCCTCGAAGGCCTCGCCGTAGACCAGCCCCTGCGGGCCCTGCGCGCCAACACCGTAGACGAGTACGTCGCCGCCATCGGCCAGCTCTTCGACCAGCCCGACCTGCGGGCCACCCTGGCCCAGCGCAGCCGCGAGCTAATTGAAACCACCTTCACCTGGCACCAGGCCGGGCAAGCCTACGAAGCCGTACTCACCGCGGCCTAGAACCAACCGCCCGGACGCCTGCTCGACTGGCCTCAGCGGCAGATGTAGTGGCTGTAGCCGTGGCTGCCCCGGTTGCCCTGGCCCAGCGGTTGGCACCCCTGGTCGCTGAGGTCTTGGCTGCTGTGCAAAAACCACAGATCAAAGGGCCGCAGCGGCATCGAGAGAATGGTGGCCAGGGTTTCCTCCGGCGGCACGGTGGGGGTGCTGGGCAGCGTCCACAGAAAGAACTGAGGCGGCGTCGCCCATCCCCCCGCCGGGTCATCGGGGTGAAAATGGCGGTGCATCTCCCAGCCGATGCTCAGCAGCTCGTGGCCAATCACCGTGGGCTTGTCTTCGATGTGGGTGGGAAAGCCTACCACTGCCGGATAGCTCGACTCCGCCTGGATGGTTTCGATTAAATGGGCGGGCGCAAAGTATTTGGCAAAGGCCAGGTTGGTCACCACAAAGATCGCGCTGGCTAAGCCCGCCAGCCAAAACACCTGAACGCTGCGTCGCCCCGACAGCTGCCAGCCGGTCAGGGGAATGCGGGCGGTGACCTGTACGGCATCGCTGCCGGGCTCGGGCCAGTAGACGGCCAGTAGCCCCCCCACCAGCACCACCACGCCGGGGTGAAAGACCACGTTGTAGCGGTGGCCGCGGGTAATATCCATGGCCAGGCCGTAGGTAACCACAAAAAATAGGCCGATCGCCGCCAGCACAAAGCCCCCCATCACCACCAGGTCAAACCGGCCCGCCGCTGACCGGCTGACCAGCCCCGCCGCCTGAATCAGCCGCCTCACCAGGCCCACCAGCAGCGGCAGCAGCACCACCACCGACAGCACCACCGCCCCGATGCCCACCGCCCCCTGGGCGTGGGTGATGGGGGTAATCACCATAAAAATCAGCCCGGCCAGCATCTGGGCCAGCGGATCAACCCACCGCATGGGCTGGCTGAGGTCGATGGCCACATTGGAAGACTGGCCGCTGCCGTAGAAATTTAGCAGCACCGGCAGCCACACCAGGCAGGCCGCCAGGGTGCCCAGCATGACGCCATACAGCCGTTGCCAGGGCCGCCGCCAGAGGGCCTGGGGCTTGGTGCGCCCCTGGTGCCAGGCCAGGCCCAGCAGCACCAGGGCCTGGGCCAGCAGCGCCAGCGCCGTAAAGTAGTGGGTGGCAAAGGCCAGGGCGTTGATGCCCACCCACAGCAGCCCAAAGGCCAGAGAAATGGGCCGGGCCGGGGGCTCGTCACCGTGGGCCTCGCGCAGGCT
>DATIVG010000575.1:0-2197 GCA_035466075.1 Nodosilinea sp.
CCCCCGCTACCGATAGGTTTACCCCTCACACCAGGAGATTAACCATGCTTTGGCTCGATGCAGAGATTGATCGCCAGCTGCGATCGCAGATCGACCGTCAACCCCCAGCCTGGCGCTGGCTCAAGGCGCGCTGGCGATTTAGCCAGTCCTACGGCGACTACCAGTCGCGGGCCCCCCACCAGCGGCGTCGGTTCGCGATCGACAGCGAGAATAACCCGGCTTGTCCCCATGCTGGAGCCACAAATTGGGCTTCGGCTGAGCAATTGGACATTCGACAACGGTGCGATCGCACCGGCAGAACCTTCTTCCAAGTCATCGACTACCGCCGCCGCGATCGCCTCACCTTTTACTCAGAGACCAATCTCAACCTCTGGCTGCAACAGCGCCATTACCCCGATCAGGAGAACTAGCCCCATGACCATTCCCCCCATGAAAGATCCGCTCACGCCATCTCAGCTCAATCCATTGCGTCGGCTCAAGGCTGACCGTCAAACAGCAGTAAACCGGAGACACCCCATGCATGGCAACGATTTCGATACCCCCAGCCAGGCCTTGAACTACAGAAAGCTAGAGCTGCTAGAGCCCGACTGGCTGCCTAGCTCTTGGCCCCAGCGGCTAGCCATTGGCGCGGTCTGGATGGCCCACAAACTGCTGGATTTCTTTGCTCCCGACGACCCCATCACCGTGCGCCAAAAGCGCGATCGCAGCGGCAAACCCATGTACTACGTGCGCGATCGCCTCACCGGCAATGTCCAAACCTTTGACTCCGAAGCCGAGCTGAGAATTTGGCTGGAGGAGCGGTACTAGACCCTTGCCGCCGCCTGCGATCGCAATCTGAGTGAATGTTGGTGCCACCGGCACCCAGGACTTGCGATCGCCCCCAGCCCTCAACATTTCCCCACCCCAGTTCAGGAGAGCCATCATGTCCGTCAGTCCCCTTGCCCCCGGTTTGTATTTGGGCCGTGGCTGCGATCGCGCCAGCGGCCTCAACTACGGCGAAGCCCTCGACTTTTTGCCCGCCCAGCCCATCCTCGACGGCGGCGGCGGCCAGCAGGTCGCCTTTGACCTGCGCCAGATCACCAGCAGCCAGGAGCTGATGCAGAGCTTCAACCTCACCGCCTCCGCCTCCTTTTCGGGGGCCCTCGATATTTCCGCCGAGGCCAAGTACGCCTCCCAGCAGCAGATCAACCAGTACCACACCTACCTACTCATCAGCGTGCGCGTCACCAACCCCGAACTGGTGATTCGCAGCCCCAAGCTCAAGCCCGCGGCCTTTGAACTGCTGCAAACCCAGGGCTGGGATGCCTTTGAACAGCAGTACGGGGCCGACTACCTGGCCGGGCTGATCAGCGGCGGCAGCTACTACGCCCTGATCGAAATCAAAACCCGAGACAAAACCGAGCAGGAGACCATCGCGACCGCCATCAGCGCCAGCTACGGCATTTTTGAAGGCAGCGTCAAGGCCCAGGAACGGCTCAAGGAGGTGATTAAAAATAAAGAATTGACCGTCAAAATTTTGCAGAGCGGCGGCAGCAGCGACGGCCTAGAAGTCGAGCTCGACGACATGATCCAGCAGGCCAAAGACTTTCCCGCCGTCGCCCTCCAGCACCCGGTGCCCTTCCTCGGCATCTACGAGGAGTACAGCAAAACCGTGCCCCTGCCGCCCACCCTCGGCGACGGCCCCCTGTCGCGGCTGCACCGGCTCAATGTTTTAGACGAACTGGGCCACCGCTACCTGGCTTACAAAGACCACCGCTCCAACCTGGCCTACGTGCTGCAAAATATGCGCGCCTTTCCAGAACATTTGGAGCTGAGCGACGAAGAGCTGAACGCCAAACGCCAGCGCTACGAGACCGACTTTGAGCAAATTTCTGAGCAGATGAATGCCCTGGAACGGCAGGCCAGCCTCTGCCGCAACCCAGCTGCAACCTGCGAACTGCCCACTGAATACTACGTTCCCGTCGAACCATTACCCCTGTTGGAAGGAGAAAACATGCTGCTGAAAGCTCTGCAAGAAGACCTCAACCAGCTCAAGCTTCAGGTCGAGCAGCTTCAGCCGGTGGCCAACGCCATTGAGGTCTCCAATCAGTCTGTCGGCCTGGGCACCGCCCATCCTAAGGCCAAGCTCCACGTTGATGGAGACCTGGTTGTGGGCAACGATATTGCCGGGCAAAAGTTTTTGTTTCACTCCCGCAGC
>DATIVG010000576.1:0-1682 GCA_035466075.1 Nodosilinea sp.
CTCGGTGACCAGGCGGTCAACCTGAATGGCGAAATGGCGATCGCCTCGGGCCAACATGAGCACTGGCGATTCCCAATCGGCAGGAGAGGGTACCGCCGCCAGCACCTGGCTGAGGGGCAGTTCGGGCCGCAGGCAGCGGTATGACAGCAGGTTGCCCAGGCCGTACACCGGCACCTGCTGGTCGTGCCAGGCCAGCCAGGTCTGGGCTGGCCCTGACTGAAGCTGATCGGACTGAAGCTGATCGGAGCGGGGCACCAAAATCTCGGTAATGCTGTCGCTGCGAAAGGCAATCGGGGTAGAGCCCACAAAGCAAATCAGCAGGTTGACGATGCTGAGGGTCATCGGCAGCGAGAGGGTAAAGCGAGTGCCCTGCCCCGCCGCCGACTGCACCGCTACGGTGCCCTTGAGCCGCTGCAGCTGGTCGCGCACCACGTCGAGGCCGACCCCCCGACCCGACAGCTCGCTCACCTGCTCGGCAGTGGAAAAGCCCGGCTCAAACAGGTAAGGGTAGAGCTGGTCGGCGCTGGCGGTGCTGGCCTCGGCGGCTGAGAGCCAGTCGAGGTCAATCAGCCGCTGGCGAATCCGTTCGATGTCGAGGCCGCGGCCATCGTCGCTGACTGTGATTTCGAGCTGGCGGCCTCGATAGCAGGCGCTGATGGTGATTTGGCCAACGGCGGGTTTGCCCTGGCGGGCGCGGTCTTCGGCGGGCTCTAGGCCGTGGTCGAAACCGTTGCGCAGCAGGTGCAGCAGAGGGTCGTAGAGTTTTTCAAGCACGGCTTTATCGACCAGGAGGGCGGTGCCCTCTAGGGCCAGCTCAGCCGGTTTGCCGTAGGTGTTGGCCAGGTCGCGCAGCACTCGCGGTAGCCGGTTGAGCACCTGCCCCAGGGGCACCATGCGGGCGTACATGAGGTCGTCTTGCACCTGGGAAAGCATCTTGCGGTGCTGGCCCAGCAGTTGCTCAGACTGGCGGTTGAACAGCGTGATGTCGGCGGCGGCTTCTTCAAGCTGCACCATCTCTTCGAGCAGGGTTTGGGTGGAGGTGTAGAGGGCCGTGTAGGTGTCCATCTCCAGGGAGTCGAAGCCGGGAATGCGGGCCCGGGCCAGAGCAGGGGCGTCCCCACCGGTGGGGACCGGCTGGCGCTCGGGAGCGATCAGGATTTGGTCTGAGAGCCCTTGCAGCTGTTCGACGGTGGCCCGAACGCGCTCAAAGCGGCTGACTAGCTCCCTGAGGCCGAGGCGAATTTGGTTGGTTTGCAGGGCCAGGCCGTTGCGGTTGATGGTGAGCTCGCCCAGCTGGTTTTCGAGGCGGGTAAGGCGCTGGGTATCGACGCGGACGGTGAGGGAGGGGAGGGGGGGAGATAGGGATGGGGGAGGTAGGGGGGATGAGGGAGGGGAGTTTTGTAAGTCCTTCGGACTGGCTAGGCCTACGCGTAGCGTCTCCGGAGGAGAAAGTTTGAGTTTTAAATCTTGAATTTGAGGTGGGGAGGGAACTAGATTGGTTGCTGCTTTTGATGCTTCGTGGGTTACAGGGCTCTGGGTTACGGGGCTCTCGGGGGCAAGGGCGGCGGTCTCACCGCCAAACATGGCTTCTAGAGAGACGGGGGCAGCAAGCGGAAGAGGGGCAGCTACATCTGTGAGACTGGCTGGGTCTAGATCCAGGGGGGGGAGATCGGGCTGGGGCT
>DATIVG010000577.1:0-2528 GCA_035466075.1 Nodosilinea sp.
CATCGAGCTGCTGTTCGACACCTCCTCGTCAAACCTCTAAATTCAGCGCTCAAGGTAAATTCATAATATTCAGAGAAAATACGAGGTTTTGATCGCTCCATCCTCACCCGTGATTTTCTATGATCAGGTCTTGCCAATGCCCTAAGCGCAGCGTTGACCATGAAAGTAGAGCTGACTCGGTTTCGGGTAACCCCTGGCCAGACATCCCAGGTAGACGCCTGGATGGCCACCCTAAAGGCCCGCATGGATGAGGTACGAGCCACCCTGGAGCGCGAGCAGATGCTGGTGGAGGTGATCTTTCGCGAAACTATCGATGGTGTGGAGTACTTGAGCTGGTTTTCGATGCAGGGGGAGAACGGTGAACCCGTAGAAACCTCGCCCTATGACCTGGATCGGGTGCATTTGGAGTTTTGGCGCGATTGCATTGACCCAGGGTATGCCCCCCAGGATGCGACGCCTGCGGTGGTGATGCTGCCCGAGGCCGTGGCGCGCGCCATGGCCGAGCACCTCCAGGTTCTTTCTACTGCCGGAGCCTAGGGATGGAGCGGATTTGTGTGTACTGCGGGTCGAACCTGGGCCGTCGCCCCAGCTACCTGGCGACGGCCCAAGCCCTCGGCCAGGAACTCGCCGCCCGCCACATTACCCTGGTCTACGGCGGCGGCAATGTGGGGCTGATGGGGGCGATCGCCGATGCTACCCTGGCCGCTGGGGGAGAGGCGATCGGCGTCATTCCCCAGGCGCTGGTGAATAAGGAGGTGGCCCACCGGGGCCTTAGCGACCTGCGGGTGGTCAGCTCTATGCACGATCGCAAGGCGTTGATGGCTGAGCTGTCCGACGCGTTTATTGCCCTGCCCGGCGGCCTGGGCACTCTGGAAGAACTCTGCGAAGTCGCTACCTGGACTCAGCTGGGCTTTCACCAAAAAGCGGTGGGCCTGCTAAATGTGGAGGGGTTTTACGATGGATTGCTGGGGTTTCTAGAGGGTGCGATCGCAGAGCAGTTCCTCCGCCCCGAGCATCGGCAGATTTTGATTGCCGCCACTGAACCTGGCGATCTGCTCGACCAACTCGCCCAGGCGAAACTGCCGACTGTGGCGAAGTGGATTGGCCGAGGGGAAGCGTAGACCATGGGCAGTCGCTATACCTTTACCGACTACTCCGCCGACTGGCCCCTGGCCTTTGAGCGAGAGGCGGCGCGGCTGCGATCGCTGCTGGGCGACGCCCTCGTCACCATCCACCACATCGGCAGTACCTCGGTGCCGGGGCTGGCGGCCAAGCCGATCATCGACCTGCTGCCCGTGGCTGGCTCCGTCCTGGCCATCGAAGCAAAGACGCCCCAGCTCGAAGCCGCCGGCTACCGGGCCTGGGGGGAGTACGGCCTACCGGGGCGGCGCTACTTTACCCGCGACCGGGACGGCTACCGCACCCACAACATCCACATCTACGGCCAGGGCGACCCCGATATCGAGCGGCACCTGGCCTTTCGCGACTACCTCAGAGCCCACCCGGCGGTGCGCGACCAGTACGCCGCCGTGAAGCGGGCCGCCTACGCCCAGCACCCGGCGGATATCGACGGCTACAGCGACAGCAAACACGGCTGGATTCAGACGGTGGAGGCCGAGGCGATCGCCTGGTATAGCTGCCAGTCTGGTTAGGACGGTTTCCCTAAAAACGTTTGACCGTTCAAACGTTTATCGCTAGTGGAGCAAAACCATGCAGGTTTACTTCAAAAAATGTGAAGGCAAGGTGGACTGGCTGGAATGCGTCCGCCAGGACGGCAGCACCACCCGCTGCCCTATGCCCAAGCAGGGGATTTTGCCCCACGACCTGGTGCACTATGTGGTGGAGTCTACGCTGGAGCTGCGGCGCGGGTTTTACGGGCTGATTGCGGCGGGGGTGGGCTTTCCCACCTCAGAGCCGCCCTGGGATGCCGGTGAATTTGAGATCGACGATCTCACCGAAGCGCTTCAGGCGGAATCGCTGGTGGAGTGTTTTCAGGCGGAGATGTGGCATGGGTTTCAGCCCAGCGACAACTTTTTGGAGATTCTAAACGTCACCTGTCAGCAGCGGAGTGTGACCAGGCCCGCCCAGGCGACGGAGGAGAATTTGGATAGGGTGCGATCGCAGCTCCAACATTTCACCCAAACCTGGGACGCCCTGCCCGTTGGCCAAACCCTAAGGCTTCAGGCCACCTGGCTAGAGGAAAATGAGTTGATTCGGCCCAGCAGTTTGGGCGATCGATAGCGAAGACGAGAGAGATACCCATGTCCATCCAGCTGCCAAAAGAGACCCAAAGGGAAGCCATCGCCTCAATCGTGCGCTACTTCCAGGAAGAGCGGGACGAGGAAATCGGTCAGATCGCCGCCAGTGGGCTGCTGCGCTTTTTTTTAGAGGAAATTGGCCCCAGTATCTATAACCAGGCCGTAGCCGACATTCAGCAACGGATGCAGCTGCATGTCACCGATTTGGACATTGAATTTCACGAACAAGAGTTCCAGCACTGGCCTAAATCTAACCGTTAGGGTCACGGG
>DATIVG010000578.1:0-3390 GCA_035466075.1 Nodosilinea sp.
CCTCAAGGGCGATGGCAACATGCTGGGGGTGACGGATGTGGGCAAGGTGGCCCACCACCTTGAAAACGTGCTGGGAGCCCTGAGCCGGGGCGAGCAAACCCTCTCCCCCGACCTGTTTGACCGGCTGGCCCACGGGGTGGATGCCCTGCGCCAGCTGGTACACCAGGCGGTGACGGGCGAACCTGCCGCCGTCAACCTATTCCACGTGCTGGCGGAGCTGATGGGGGCCGAAATGGTCGCCGACCCGGCCCCGCCGCCGGTGGATGACGTGTTCTTTGTCGATCTAGCTCCTGATCTGGCCCCGCTCGACCGGCCAGCGGTGAGTTCAGGGGAGGCTCGGGGAGCCGGGGCTGTTCCTCCAGAATTGGTCAGCGTGGGCAATGGTGATGGGGGTGCGATCGCACCTCCCACCCCATCACCCGCCACCCCATCACCCGCCACCCCATCGCCCGCCACCTCCCAGGGCCTCGACCCCGCCAGTGACGGGCCGGAGGACGCCGACCCCGCCACTGCGATCGACCCCACCGCCAGCTACCGTATCGAAACCATTCGGGTGCCCACCCAAAGCCTCGATGCCCTGATGACCCAGAGCGGCGAGCTCACCGTCACCAAACTGCGCGTCACCCACCGCCTGGCCGAGGTTGACGCCATTACCAACCTCTGGGAGGAGTGGAGTCGCGACCTGCTGATGAACCGCTTCCTCTTCCACGAGGCCCAGCAGGGCAAACCCGTGTGGCAACAGCTAGAGAGCTTTCACAACTCCATCGAGCAGCACCTAGAGCAGCTCGGCACCCTGGTCAAGCAGCTCGGCAGCGCCCTCCACGAAGACACCGCCCGCCTGGGCATCATCACCGACGGCCTCGAAGAAGGCATCCGCACCCTGCGGCTGATGCCCCTATCGACCATCTTCAACCTGATGCCCCGCCTGGTGCGTGACCTGGCCCGCCAGGAGGGCAAGTCGGTGGAGCTAGTCATCGAAGGGGGCGACACCCGCGCCGACAAGCGCATTCTTGAGGAGATGAAAGATCCCCTGCTGCACATGATTCGCAACGCCATCGACCACGGCATCGAATCGCCAGCGGAGCGCCAGCGCCAGGGCAAACCCGCCGTGGCCACCATCACCCTGCGCGGCTACCAAACCGCTAGCCACATCGTGATCGAAATCTGCGACGACGGTCGTGGCCTCGACCTCGACTCGATCAAACAAACCGCCGTCCGCCGGGGGCTATACCGCCCCGACGAGCTAGAGCTGCTCAGCCCAGAGCAAATTCAGTCCCTCATTTTTACCCCCGGCTTCTCCACCCGCACCCGGGTGACCGAGATCTCGGGCCGGGGCGTTGGCCTAGACGTGCTGCGCGCCAATGTAGAACGCCTCAAAGGCAGCATCGAAGTCGAGTCGCCCCCCGGCCAGGGCTGCACCCTGCGGGTGCAGTTGGGCACCACTCTGGCCACCGCCCACGTGCTGCTGCTGGGGGTCAGCGGCCAAACCTATGCCCTGCCCGTGGAGTCGGTGCAAACCGCCTGTCTGGTGCAGAGCAGCGATATTTTTAGCCTGGAGGGCCGCGCCACCCTGCTCCAGGACGATCAGCCGATCTCCGTGGCCTGGCTGGCCGACCTGCTGGGCCTGGCCCGACTAGAGCCCGCTGAGCCAGGGGCCGGCCGCCGCTTGGCCAGCAGCCAGCGCCTGCCCTGCATTATTGTGCAGGCCGGTCAGGAGCGGCTGGGCCTGGTGGTCGATACCCTGATCGATGAGCAAGATGTGGTGCTCAAACCCCAGAGCCAGCTGCTCAAGCGGGTGCGCCACATCGCTGGAGCCACTATCTTGGGCACCGGAGAGGTCTGCATGGTGCTCAACCCCCAGGACTTGATCGCCACCGTCCGCCACCATGCTTCCCCCCGCACTCCCTCCGACGTCACTGCGGCCAGCGCCCCCAGCCAGGCCCTCGAGCCGCAGACCAAGAGCATTCTGCTGGTTGAAGATTCCATCGCCACCCGCACCCAGGAGAAGCGCATTCTCGAATCGGCGGGCTACGAAGTGGTCACCGCCGTCGATGGCCTAGACGGCTTCAACAAGCTGCTGTCGCGCCCCTTTGACGCGGTCATTTCCGACGTGCAAATGCCCAACCTGGACGGGCTTGGGCTCACCCAGCGCATCCGCCAGCATCGGGAATACAATGAAATGCCAGTGGTACTGGTCACCACCCTGGCCAGCGAAGACGATCGCCGACGGGGAGCCGAAGCCGGGGCCAACGCCTACATCACTAAGGGCAGCTTCACCCAGGATGTGCTGTTTGAAACCTTGGAGCGCCTCATTTAGCCGCCCTTGCCCCCTGGAGAGAGACCTCAATGCCCCCTGGCCCAATTCGGTTACTGCTGGTGGAAGATTCGCCCGTTGCCCTGGCGATCCTGCAGCGCATTCTCAAGACCGCTCCAGATATTGAGGTGGTGGGGGTAGCCCGCAACGGTGAAGAGGCGCTGGCGATGATTCCCACCGTCAAGCCCAGCTTGATCTGCACCGATCTGCACATGCCCAAAATGAACGGCCTAGAGCTGACCGAGGAGGTGATGGCCCGGTTTCCCTGCCCGATTTTGGTGGTCAGCGCCTCGGTGCAAGAGGACGATGCCCAAACCGTGTTTCGCATTCTAGAGGCCGGGGCGCTGGATATTTTTCCTAAGCCCCGCACGGGTCTGGCCTCGGAGTACGAGCAGGCCCGGGCGGGGCTGCTGGCCAAAATTAGGGTGCTGGCGGGGGTGTCGGTGTTTACCCACCGTCGCCGCCCAGCGACCGAGGGGGGCACGGCATTGCCTCGGGTGAGCGCTCCCGGGGGCCAGCTGAGCCGACCGCGGGTGCTGGCCCTGGGGGCATCGACCGGCGGGCCCCAGACGCTGCTGGCCATTTTGCAACAGTTGCCCAAGACCTTTCCCCTGCCGATTTTGTGTGTGCAGCACATCAGCGACGGGTTTTTGCAGGGCCTGGTGGATTGGCTCGACAGCAGCTGCGCCCTGGGGGTCAGGCTGGCCGTCGCTGGCGATCTGCCCCAGCCCGGGGTGGTCTACTTTCCGCCGGAGCGCCACCACCTGGAAATCAACGCCCAGGGCCAGATCGCGCTGTCGAGTGGGGGGCCGGTGGCGGGGCACTGCCCGTCGGTGACGGTGCTGTTTAAGTCGGTGGCGGCCTACTACCGGCAGGCGGCGGTGGGGGTGCTGCTCACCGGCATGGGGCGCGACGGGGCCGACGGGTTGCAGGCCATGGCCCAGGCGGGCGGGCTGACCGTGGCCCAGGATGAGGAGAGCTGCGTGGTCTTTGGTATGCCCCGCGAGGCCATTGCCCTGGGGGCGGCCCAGCATGTGCTGCCCCTGGGCGAAATTCCGACCTTTGTGCTGAAGCGG
>DATIVG010000579.1:0-4029 GCA_035466075.1 Nodosilinea sp.
AGCCCCAGCATTCCCGAAGACATTGCCTTTGCCGAGTCGCGCATTCGCCGCGAGACCATTGCCGCCGAAGACATTCTCCACGACCTGGGGGCCTTTAGCATGATCGCCTCCGACTCCCAGGCCATGGGCCGGGTGGGGGAGGTGGTGATTCGCACCTGGCAGACCGCCCACAAAATGAAGGTGCAGCGCGGCCCCCTGGCCGAAGACTCCGACCGCAACGACAACCACCGGGCCAAGCGCTACGTGGCCAAGTACACCATCAACCCGGCGATTACCCACGGCATTGCCAACCATGTGGGCTCGATCGAGGCGGGCAAGCTGGCGGATCTCTGCCTGTGGAAGCCCGCCTTTTTTGGGGTCAAACCCGAGATGGTGATCAAAGGCGGCATGATTGCCTGGGCCCAGATGGGCGACCCCAACGCCAGCATTCCCACCCCGCAGCCGGTGCACATGCGGCCCATGTTTGGCAGCTTTGGGGGTGCGATCGCAGCCACCTCCCTCACCTTTATTTCCCAGGCCGCCCTCGACGGCGGCATTCCCGAACTGATTGGGCTGAGCAAAACCGCCGCCGCCGTGGCCCACTGCCGCCACCTCAGCAAGGCCGACATGAAGCTCAACACCTACCAACCCCGCATGGAGGTCAACCCCGAAACCTACGAAGTGCGCGCCGACGGCGAACTGCTCACCTGCGAACCCGCCGAGGTACTGCCCATGGCCCAGCGCTACTTTTTGTTTTAGGATTTTATGCCGGTTTTATTTGGGGGCTTTGGGCTGAGGTATTGTGCCAGGGCTAGGCATAACCGAGGAATATCTCCCTTTTGGGGAACCAAACCGTCGCCTCCGGGGTCTATGTGTGGTGACTACCATAGAGTTGTTGCGAATGTCATCGACGGGTGGCAGATTCCTAACTGTCCACAGTAGAATAAATGTGAAGCGGAGACGCAAGTTTCCGTTCACTCCTCACACCACACCCCGCCCAGGCCCTAGGTCTGGGCGGTTTCTTATGGAGGCCAACCTCGGCCCCGGCTCACCCGGCCCAACGGGCCAGCCCACTTAAACTTTGACGGTAAAATAACTGATTCTGGTGTCGTGGCGCGCTGACCATCTCCACCGGGGATGTTAATGAACCGCTAAGTATGGCCGGTGGTCGGCTGTGGTAAGATTGCCAGTGACTACGAAAGGCAAGGAATCTCAGGCATGGCAGCTGCTCAGGTTACAGACTCTACATTTAAGCAAGAAGTTCTCGAAAGCACCGTCCCCGTGTTGGTTGACTTTTGGGCCCCCTGGTGTGGCCCTTGCCGCATGGTTGCCCCGGTGGTCGAAGAAATTGCTGAGCAGTACGACGGCCAGGTCAAAGTCGTCAAGGTCAACACCGACGAGAACCCCAGCGTGGCCAGCCAGTACGGCATTCGCAGCATTCCCACCCTGATGATCTTCAAAGAGGGGCAGCGGGTCGATATGGTGGTGGGGGCTGTGCCCAAGACCACCCTGGCCAACACCCTAGAGAAGTACCTCTAGCCCCAGGGCTCTAAAGCCTAGCCTTCGCACCTAGAGGCCCCTAGAGAAAGACTTTCAGGCCTGTGTCATTGCCAGGCACAATCAGTTGGCTCACGGGGCCAGGCAGAGCTAGATCGGCAGTCAACCAGCGAAGCGGGATAGAGCGCGAGTTCTATCCCGCTTCGGTGCGTTTTGGGCCCCTGGCTGCCCCTAGAACGGCTCTGGCTGGGCTTTGACCGGGCAAGGGCGCTAATTCTCGCTAGAATAGGATGCCCGCACTACAGAACCAAACGCTTATGGTTGCGCTTCCTTCGGAGTTACCGCCCAGCATTCAGGCGGATTTGGCGACGGTGCTGGAGCACCTGCCCCACCTGGAGCACGGTAAGCTGATCCGACAGGTGTTAGAGACAATCCTGCGGATGATGAGTCGGGAAGCCGATCGCCTCGACTGGAAAATTCTCAACTACGCCCTGCTGGACATGGAGCAGGGGTTTCAGGTTTTTTATCCCTACCGCCACGTTCGCAAGATCACGATTTTTGGCTCCGCCCGCACCGGGGCCATGAGCCCCGACTACCAGCTGGCCGAGCAGTTTGCCAAGCAGGTGACCGACCTGGGTTTCATGGTGATGACCGGGGCCGGGGGCGGCATTATGGAGGCGGGCAATGCCGGGGCGGGTCCCGACCACTCGTTTGGGCTCAACATTCAGCTGCCCTTTGAGCAGGGGGCTAACCCGGTGATGGCGGGCAACCCCAAGCTGGTCAACTTTAAGTACTTTTTTACCCGCAAGCTGTTCTTTTTGCGGGAGAGCGATGCGCTGGTGCTTTTCCCTGGCGGTTTTGGCACCCAGGATGAGGCCTTTGAGTCGCTGACGCTGATTCAAACCGGCAAGGCTGACCCCATGCCGGTGGTGCTGATTGACCACCCCGGGGGCAACTACTGGCAGGGGTGGGATAGCTACATTCGCACCCACCTGCTGAGCCGGGGGTTGATTAGCCCCGATGACCCCAGCCTCTACACGATCACCGACAATATCGACGATGCCTGCCACGCCATCAGCAGCTTCTACCGGGTTTACCACTCCTGTCGGTACGTGGGCGACCGCCTGATTGTGCGGCTCAAGTGCGACCTCTCGGAGGGCGCGGTGGCGCTGCTCAACGATGAGTTTGGCAGCATTTTGTCTGAGGGAAAGATTGAAAAATCTGCCGCCCTGCCCGAGGAGCACAAGGACGACACCGCTGGGCTGCCCCGGTTGCTGCTGCACTTTAACCACCGCGATTTTGGCAAGCTGCACCAGTTGATCTGGCGGCTGAATGATCTGGGCGACCACCGCCCCGAGGCCCAGCACCCCGAACAAAAGTAGTCCGCCTGTCCGACTTTAGTTTCCCTATGTGTGCCCATGGCCCAGGTTCAAGCCTTTTTAGAGCAGCTTTACCAGGAGTTTAAGGGACTGGCTGAGGGGCGTTTGGCCTGCTACATTCCGGAGCTGGCGCGGGCCAACCCCGACTGGTTTGGCATCAGCATGGTCACTCTGGATGGCCGCGCCTTTGAGGTGGGCGATGTGGCGCAAAAGTTTACTATTCAGTCGATCTCCAAGGTGTTTGTCTACGGCATGGCCCTGGAGGACTACGGGCGGGAAAGGCTGCTCAAAAAGGTGGGGGTTGAGCCCACGGGCGATCCGTTTAATTCGCTGATTCGCCTCGATGAGGACTCGAAGCGCCCGGACAACCCGATGGTGAATGCGGGTGCGATCGCAACCACCGGCCTAATCACCGGCCAGGATCCCGCCGACCGCCTCAACCGCATGCTGGCCATGTTTCAGCGCTACGTGGGCAACGAGGTGTTTGTCGATGTGTCCACCTTTATGTCTGAGCGCTCCACCGGCCATCGCAACCGGGCCATGGCCCACCTCATGCTCAACTTCGGCATGATCGAGCAGCCCATCGACGAGGCCCTCGACCTCTACTTTCAGCAGTGCGCTCTGCTGGTCACCGCCCACGACCTGGCAGTCATGGCCGCCACCCTGGCCAACCAGGGCGTCAACCCGATCACCGGCGAGCGCGCGGTGGGGGCCGACCACGTTCGCGACATTCTCAGCGTCATGTACACCTGCGGCATGTACAACTTCGCTGGCGAGTGGGCCTTTCGGGTAGGCATTCCCGCCAAGAGCGGCGTGTCGGGGGGCATTTTGGCCGTGGTGCCCAACCAGGCGGGCATTGCGGTTTTTTCGCCGCTGCTCGACGGTCACGGTAACAGCGTGCGCGGCCTCAAGGTGTTTGAAGCCCTATCCCAGCAATACGGCTTTCACCTGTTTGACCTCTCCCTGGGCCGCTGCAACTTCGCCAATCGCGACTAGCGATCACTCCGGAGATGGCGCTATGCGGCGGGTCATCACGCTGATATATTCGCCGCTGCGCCCGGTGGGCACAGGCTCAATCCAGGCCACCCTGGCGCAATAGCGCAGCACCTCCATGCGGTTGATGGCATCGGCAACGGCAGCGTAGTCGCCCAAAAGAATATGGGTGAGCCGATCG
>DATIVG010000580.1:0-2929 GCA_035466075.1 Nodosilinea sp.
TGCGGTAGAAGACCGCTTCGACGTAGGGTAGGGCCGCTTCGTAGAGCCAGGTGAAGCCGCAGGATTTGGGAACGAGTTCAAAGCATTCGTCACCGATGTAGACGTGGTGGTAGATGGGGCGTCCGGCCACGGCGAAAATGCCGTTGACGAGGAAGTTCATGGCGTCGGGCACGCCCGCAAAGCCGCCCTCGTCGTAGATATCGCTCATTTCAAAAAATACCGGCGCCATCACTTCCCAGAACAGGCCGAGATTGGCGTAGTAGGAGAGCTCGCGGCACTTTTCGTAGAACATTTCGGGGAACAGTTTGTGCAGCCCCAGCATGGCGGGGTTGCCCTTGAAGTAGGCGCGGATGGCGCGATCGCACCCCCGCTTGTACTCCTCGGTGTACAGATAATCGTTGAATCGCCCGCCCATGTCCTGGTGCCAGAGCATCGCCTGCATGCAGGCTTCGGCAAACTCCATGTTGACCCGGTCGTGCCAGAGGTGGTGGAACAGCTTGGGCAGCTTGCGCTTGAGTTCGCCTTTCTCCATAAACTCCAGCAGTTCGGGGTGGGCGCTGGCCTCCCCGCGCCAGATCCGCAGGTCGGCGCTGTCGCCCGCGTAGTGGTTGGGCAAGTCCAGGTAGTCCTGGGGCAAAAAGTATTTGAAGGCGGGCACCGGGTTGAGAAACACCCGCTCGGCAATGTAGAGCAGGTCGCGCCAGTAAAAATCCATCGGCACCGCGTAGGCCTTGTAGATGCCGATGATCTGCATCAGGTTTTCGGGCGTGTCGGGCAGCATGGAGCCGCCCGCCTCCAGCCGGTGGATGATGTCGGCGTAGGCGTGGGTGGAGGGGGGAATCAGGGATTTGGTTTCGGTGAGGGTAGGCATCGGGGTGAAGGGGAGAGGTTAAGGGCTGAATTTAGATTGGTGCCGGGGAGAATTCAAAATTCAAAACTTAAAATTCAAAGCTGCTGCCGCTGCGTCGCAGAATTGGGGGTCACGGCCGGGTGGGGAGGCTGGCGACGGGCAGCAGCAGGGGTTCGGTGGGGAGCTCCTCACGGTTTTCCAGGGGCAGCTCCTCAATTACTTCATCGGCCACGACCTCGTTTTTGACTATCGGCATCGCCGCGATCATGACGCTGGCGGTGGGTTCACCCCACTTCACCAGCCAGTTGGGCTGAATGCCAAGGAACAAAATCAGCCCCGCCAGCACGTAGGCGGGCAGCTTTTCTGAAAAGGTGACCTTGGGAAAGTAGGCGATCGCATTGTCCAATCGGCCAAAGCAGGTGCGGTTGAGCAAAATCACGAAGTACACCGCCGTCAGGCCGGTGCCGATCACCCCCAGCAGGGTCTGCACCGGGTACACCGCGTAGCTGCCCTGGAACACCAGAAACTCGGTGACAAACCCCACCAGGCCGGGAATGCCCGCGCTGGCCATGCCCCCCAGCACCAGCAGGGCGCTGACCATGGGCAGCCCCCGCACCGGGTTCATCAGCCCGTTGAGCACGTCCAGGTCGCGGGTGCCAACCTTGGCCTCCACCACCCCCACCAGGTGAAACAAAATCGCCAGAATGATGCCGTGGGAGACCATTTGGCTCACCGCCCCGGTCAGGGCCAGGTCGGTCATGGCCGCGCTGCCCAGCAGCACGTAGCCCATGTGGCCAATGGAGCTGTAGGCCACCATGCGCTTGATGTCTTTTTGGGCAATCGCCGTCACCGCGCCGTAGAGCACGCTCACCGCCGCCCACCCAGCTAGGTAGGGCGAAAACTGCGCCCAGGCATCGGGAAACAGCCCCAGGCCAAACCGCAGCAGGCCGTAGGTGCCAAGCTTGGCCAGCACGCCCCCCAGCAGCAGCGCCACCGGGGTGTTGGCCGCCACGTAGGTGTCGGGCAGCCAGGTGTGAAAGGGCACCAGGGGAATTTTGATGCCAAAGGCCACCAGCAGCAGCCCCAGCAAAATGCCCTGCCACACCAGCGGCAGGTCGTGGCCCATCACCGCATGGTAGGTGAAATCTTTTGCGCCGCTGAGCCAGACGGTGCCCAAAAAGCCCGCCAGCATCAGCGCCCCCGACAGGGCGGTGTAGAGCAAAAACTTGGTGGCGGCGTAGGCCCGTTTTTCACCGCCCCAGATGGCGATCAGCAGGTAGAGGGGCACCAGCTCGATCTCGTAGAGCAAGAAAAACAGCATCAGGTTTTGGGCCACAAAGGCTCCGGCCACCCCGGCGCTGACCAGCAGCAGCAGGCTGTAAAACAGGCGAGGCCGCTCAATGTCGGGGGAGCTGCTCCAGATCGCAATCCAGGTGAGCAGGCTGTTGAGCGCCACCATCAACAGCGAGAGGCCGTCAAGGCTGAGCTCGTAGTTGAGCCCCAAAAAGGGCAGCCAGGGCAAAAACTCGTGGAACTGAAAGCCGCCAAAGGACAGGTCGAACCGGGCGAATAGCGCCATCGTCCACAGCAGGGCCGCTCCGGAGGTGATCAGGGCCCCGGTGCGGGCCTGGGCACTGGTCAAACCGGGCCAACAGGAGAGTGCGATCGCACCAACGAGCGGAATAAGCAGGAGAGGGGTGAGCATGGGAGTAAAAGAGAGGTTTGAATGGTGAGGTTTGAATGTTGTGGTTTGAGTTCTTAATTCAAAATTAAAAACTCAAACCTCAAAACTTTCTAAAACAGCGCCGTCAGCGCCTGCCAGTTCATCAGCACCCCCAGCCCCGCAACCCCCAGGGCAATGGTGAGCACATAAAACTGCAGCTGCCCCGTGTTGCCGTACTTCAGGGTTTCACCGCTAAACAGCGAGGCTAACCCCACCGCATTCACCAGGCCATCCACCACGTAGCGATCGAGCCAGTCGGTCACCCGCGACAGCACATCCACCCCCAGCACAAAGGTATTGCGGTAGAGCTTGGGGGTGTAAAAGTCGTAGGCCAGCAGATTTTGCACCGGCTTTTT
>DATIVG010000581.1:0-3930 GCA_035466075.1 Nodosilinea sp.
CTAAATGTGTCGGTTGGGTGGCGCGACAGCAGCACCCAACAAAACTAGCCCTAATTACATCTGCCTATTTAGATGAGTAGATACAAGAACAATAATTGGCGCAAGGATTCAACGCTAAAGCATTCCTAAATAAAAGCCTCAATCCAAGCCTAGGAGGAGCAACCCGATGACGACGATGGACGACCTGAATTCGCAACAGTTTTACCACGGTACAAAGGCCGACTTGAAGCCGGGAGACTTGATCGAACCGGGCTATAGCTCTAACTACGGCAGCCGAAAAAAGGCGGCCTACGTCTACCTGACCGCTACCTTAGATGCGGCCATCTGGGGAGCCGAGCTAGCCCTCGGCGAAGGCCCCGGCAGAATTTACATCGTGGAGCCGACCGGCCCAATTGCCGATGACCCCAACCTCACAGACAAAAAATACCCCGGCAATCCAACGAAGTCCTACCGCTCGCGGGAGCCGCTGCGGGTCACGGGTGAGGTTGCAGATTGGCAGGGGCACTCCCCCGAACAGCTCAAGGCCATGCAGGACAATCTTGAGAGACTCAAGGGCCTGGGTATTGAGGCCATTGAGGACTGAACCTGGCTGCTCGAGACCACGCCTAACGCCCTGTTGGGCTGCGGTTTGATACATCTACAATCGGGGTGTTTTCGAGCAGTTTTTTGACGGCGGCCAGGGATCTTTCTGACTCGATCTGGTTCATAAAGGTGGAGTAGGTGAGCAGCGCCAGCAGATAGCGGGGGTCGCTCACCCAGGGGGGCACAAACCGGGGCAGTCTGCACAGCCCCGCCGCCGTTAGCTCGGCCAGGGCGGGCAGGTCGTAGATGTCGAGCTTGCCGCAAAACAGCAGCAGCAGGCAGTCGGCGCGGCCGGCGCTAAACATGGCGCGAATGGCGGTGCTCACCTGCAACAGCCCGTAGAGGTAGACCACGTCTTTGGTAAACGGGGCACCGCCGGTGAGCACGCCGCCGCGAAAGACCCGCCGGGCGCTCTCAAAGGACTGATCGGGCTGGTCGGTACGCTCTAGAAAGTAGTGGTAGACCTGCAAGAAGTCGGCCCCTTCCACCGCCATTTGAATGGCAAAGACGCGATCGGCCAGGCGCTGAAAGCGGTTGAGCTCGATGGTGCCGCTGATGATCTCGGCAAAGACGGCCAGGCCCTCCTGGGTGCGGGTGGTGCCGGGGTGCCCTGCGGCCAGAATGGGTAGGGCGGTTTGGGCCTGACCGTTGAGGGCAGTGGCGACGTGAATGTGGGCCTCGTGGTGGAGCAGCTGGGCGGCGTCGCGGTCGGTAAAGCGGGCGTCTTGGCGAATGCGAATGCGGCTGGCGGCGGCCAGGGCGTTGGCGGAGAGGGTTTCGACCACCTGAATGGCGGGGGCCGAGGGGCCAAAGTGCTCCTTGACGGCGACCTCGATTTGCTGGGCCACAAAGGTGGCGTCGTGGAAGGCGGGGGGCGAGATATCGAGGTTGATGTGGTCGAGCTGCTGGATGACGGTCTGAATCTGGCGGGCCAGGTCGAGGGTGGTTTCGGTGTCGAACCGCATGGGGGTGGTGGGTTCGCCGTAGGCCTGGCGGGAGTGCTCAAAAAAGGTGGGGGTGCCGACGGCGGCTAGCATTCTGGCACCGGTTTCGAGGGCGCTGGCCTGGCGCTCCAGCCAGGTGTCGATGACTGAGCCGCCCACAATGTCTCGCCGCGCCTGGTGGACTAGATCGAGCACGGGCTGGGGGTCAAAGCTGGGGTAGTTGACCTGGGGCAGCGCTTGGGCCCCCTGGGCAAAGAAGCTGGCTTTCACCTCGTCACCCCAGCCGATGGCTTTGAGAATTTTGATCGGCTTGGCCGCCCGGTGCAGGGCGGTGGCGACGGCGGTGATGCGGGCTTGCTCTGCGGTGTCGAGGGTGACAGCCATGGGGCGGGCAGCTGGTGATGGGCGGGTGATGGATTTAAGTGTATAGCTGATTAGGGGGGTGCGATCGCACCTCCCCCTTGGGCAGACGCCTGGGCCTCTACAGACTCCTCATTGCTGCCCCCGTGTGGGGTTCTGGAGGCGGTACAGTTGCGCAAATAAACCGCTGCTCTGCAGTAGCTCAGGCACGGTTCCCCGCTCGACCAGCCTGCCGCCGTCGATCACAAAAACTTGGTCAGCCCGCTCAATGGTCGACAGTCGGTGGGCGATCATCAGCACGGTGCGATCGCGCCCCAACCGCGTCAGGGTAGCTTGAATAAAGCTCTCCGAGAGGCTGTCGAGGGCGTTGGTAGCCTCGTCGAGCACCAAAATTTGGGGGTCGCGCACCAGGCACCGAGCCAGGGCCAGGCGCTGGCGCTGCCCTCCAGACAGCCGCACCCCCCGCTCCCCAATCACCGTGTCGTAGCCCTGCGGCAGCCGAGTGATAAATTCGTGGGCGGCGGCCATTTTCGCCGCCTCGACAATTGCCGCCGCCGATGCCCCCGGCTGGCCGTAGGCAATGTTTTCGCGCACGGTAGTGTTAAACAGGTAGATGTTTTGGGAGACCACGGCGGCGCTCCGCCGCCAGGTGTCGAGATCGTAGCCGGGCAGCGGTTGGCCGTCCACCTCCACTGTCCCGCTCACCGGGTCAAACCGCCGCAAAATCAGCCCCATCAGCGTCGATTTGCCCGCCCCAGAGGGCCCCACAAAGGCGGTAGTCTGGCCCGGCAAAATCTCTAGGCAGAGATTTTTGAGCACCGGGGCATTGCCCTGGCGGTATCGAAAGGTCACATCTTGAAACCGAATGCCCTGGCGCAGCGCCACAAAGGGGCGGTGACCGTTGGGCATCTGGTTTTGCCGGGTGGCCTCTAGCAGTTCGGTAATCACCTGCACCGAGGCCGCCAGGGCCACCAAATTCACCCGCGCCCCATCCAGCGCCCTCACCTGGGGCGACAGCCGGTAGAGCATAAACAAAAAGGTCAAAAACACCGACAGGTTGGCCGCATCGCTGCGGACCACCATGACCAGCACGCCGGTCAGCAGCGCCGCAAAGGCCAGCTCCGACAGGGGTGCGATCGCGCCCATCAGCCGGTCTAGCTCCATAAAGGTGGTGCACACCTGTAGCGAAGCCCGCTCAAACTGCCGCTGCTCATCGTCCTGCCGACCAAATTGGCGAATGGTCTCCAGCCCCGAGAGCTGCTCAAACCCCTTTCCCACAAACCCGAGGTTGGCCTGGGCGGCCTGCTGGCCCAGCTCCTTGACCCGCCGGGTCAGGGTTTGAATGCCCCCCGACACCGTCGCCAGCAGCAGCAGGCTGACCACGGTCAGCGGCCAGGAGGTGAGCAGCAAAAACACCGAAAACACCGCCAGGGTGCAGAGGCTAATCACCAACACCGCCAGGGTAGAGAGAGCCTGGGTGGCCTGCCAGGCCTCCTTGTCGAGGATGCTCATCAGCCGACCGGCGTCGTACTCCATGAGAAACTCGCTGTTGACCCGCAGCAGCTGGCTGAAGATCTGCGATCGCAGCCGGTGGCTAATCCGCCAGTTAAACCGCGAAAAAATCACTGTATTGAGATACAGCAGCCCATTCTTGACCGCCAGCAGCGCCAATATCCCCAGCGGGGCCACCAGCTGCACCTCCGCCGGTGAAAATCGAGCCAGCAGCAGACTCCACAGGCGGCCCAGGGCCGTGGTGTCAGGTGGCCCCGCCGCCTCAGTCAGACTCTGAAACAGCGGCATAAACAGGCTCAGGCTCAGCCCCTCCGATAGCGCCGTGACCACCCCAAAGCCAATCACCAGGGGCATGGCACCGGGGGCCAACCGCAGCAGCGGCCGCAGGGTCGCCACAGCCTGCCATTCCCGAGAGAAATTGAACATAGCGGAGCTGCTCAGCCTAAACAAACCAGATGCGGCACGGTGGGTTTGGCCTAGGGCCGCGATCGCGAGCCAGCCGCGATCGCAGCTGGAGCCGCTGTCCCCGCAG
>DATIVG010000582.1:0-1769 GCA_035466075.1 Nodosilinea sp.
TGCTGGTGGAAATGCCCCCAGAATCGGAAGAAAACAACGATATTGCCCGCAAGCTGTTGTTTGAACTGGCGAAGCACCTTCCCATTGCGCTCTTGGCCCACAAGGACACGGAAATTGAGGTCACCGGACGCCGTGCCACAGGCCGAATCCCCGATTTGTTGGTGCATACCGAAGCGTCGAAGGCCGCTGTGGCCGGGGCGACCCGTGCCACGATCACCCGCGATATGCCGCCCCCGGCCCTGGTGGTGGAGGTGGTTAGCCCCGGTCAGGCCAATCGCGAACGCGACTACCGCTACAAACACACCGAATATGCGGCGCGCGGCATTGCGGAATATTGGATCGTCGATCCTGAAACCCGACAGGTGACGCTGTGCCTGTGGGTGAACGGGCAGTACGAAGACCGGGTCTACAGCGGCGCAGAGGCGATTCAATCCACCGTGGTGCCTGCCTTTGGGCTGACTCCAGCGGAGATCTTTGCTTGAGTAAGGGCGATGGTCAAAGATCGGCCCAAGCGGGCCATGGCAATTCACAGACATGGGAGATTTGGGTAGGCTGGAGTGAGGCATAGCGCTGTATGGCGAGGGGCATACAGTGCTGGTGGGGAGTTGACTAGTGATCTGGATAGCTAGCCCAACCCCCGGTGATTTTCCTAACTGAGGACGGGTGCCGCCGAGTCCCGTAACCGCATCAATTGGTCTCGCCAGGAGAGCACCAGCGGGTCAGTTTCAATCGATTGCCCCAGTTGTTTCACTCGCCATTTGCGAAACGCCAGCTCATCCTGAGCTTTGACGATCGCAGCAGAAGCGCGGCGACGATAGCCTGGAATGCGGCGAGTTTTGAAGATGCGATCGCCCTTAATCGCCTCGTACTCTGCTGGGGTCACCAGCGGGCCAATCTCGTCGGCCAACTCACTCTGAATCACCCGGCGCTCCCAGACGCCGCTGCGCCACAGCATGATCACGGCGATCGCCATGATGGGCAGCAGCGTCATGTTCTTAATCCATCCCGCCACCAGCCAGGCCAGCAGGAAGTTAATGTCTTCTGTCGGGAGGGTAGCCGTAGCGCCGCTGCGGCTGAAGGCGGCGACTAACGCCTGCACGTTGTAGAGAAAGTGCGCCGTGTAGCCCAACAGCCAGCCGATGATGGGAGCCGCATAGTGCAACCAGGGGCGGGTGGTCTGGCGAGACAACCCCAAAAACATGCCAAAGATGCCGGTAAACAAGGCATGGCCACCAAAGCCAAACATGCTGTGGCGCAGGCCCAACTGCGCGCCCCAGGGCACAAAGCCCCAGGTCATCGAAGTTTGCGCCACATACAGGGCCGACTCAAATAGGTTAAAGCCGATGCCTACTAGCGCTCCGTAAATAAAGCCATCGCGCACATTGTCAAACTCGGACTTGAGCAGCCAGAAGAGGAGCAGCACCCCCAGCCCTTTGGTAAGTTCTTCGTCGAGCGGCCCGGCGATCGGCGCACCCAGGGTAAACACTGGATCTACGCCCAGGATCGCTTGCAGATCGGGATGCACCTGAAGGTAGACCTCCACGAGATGAAAAATGCCCAGGTTGAGCGGCAGGGCCAGGCCAGTGGCAAGCAGACCGCCCCACAGAATGGCGATCGCATACAGCCAGCGAGATTCTGGTTCCCGGCGATCGAGAAACCACAAAATGGCTAACGGAATGACCGTCAGCAGCATCGCCCACAGCAGAGCTTCAAAGAAAATTCGGGTGGCATCAGCATCCAATTTGGCCAAAAGCGGCAAGAGCTGAAAA
>DATIVG010000583.1:0-3337 GCA_035466075.1 Nodosilinea sp.
ACCCCCAACCAGCGCCAGCCCCTGCTCGAAGCCGCCTGGGTAGCCCAGCCCGAAGACCTGGCCGACCTCACCCAGGCTCTGCCCCCCGCCTCGGTGATCGCCAACCTGGTGGACAGCATGGCCCAGGCCACCGACTTTACCGACTGGCTCCAGCGCACCGCCCCGATCTGGCAACCCCGCAGCGAGCGCCTGGGGTTTGGGGTGCTCAGCCGCCATATCGACGGCCCCAACCCCAGCGACTTTTTGCCCCGGGCCGAAAATATCCCGGTGGTGCAGTTCTTTGGGCCGCTGTTTCCCTCACCCGTATTTTTCCCGGCCCTGGACAATGCCCTCGCCCCCGCCCAGCAGGCGCTACAGCGCCGCTTTGACCCAGCGCCCCCGGCCTAGCTAGCGATCGCCGGAGAGATGCCTCAACCCGACTGGCCACAGCGATGGCATCCCAGAAGGCTGCTGCTTAGCGGTAGCCGGTGGCCTCAGCTACCGGGCCAGCCCCATCGGTCGGCTGGCCGGGGGCAGCGATCCTAGAGCTTTCCTATTTCCCTCCTTTATGGTGATGGTCAATCGTGAGCATTGATGGGAAAATGCCTCCGAGCCATTCTCAGCCAGGCTCCATTGAGATACGTCAACCCAGCGCTCAATACCGCTGCTCGCAGGCGACAATACATCCATGAGCCAAACACCCAACGGACACAACGAGTTCGAACAGCAGCGAGAACTCATTCAAAACCAAGAAATTTACCGCCTCAAGCAGGAGGAAGCCCGCCTGCGGGCCGCCCAGCGCCGGGCCCGGCTGGCCTGGGTGCGCAATGCCATTGCCCTGCTGGTGGGGGCGCTCCAGGTTTTGCTGGGGCTGCGGCTGTTTTTGCGGCTCTCTAGCGCCAACCCCGACAACCCCTTCGCGCAGACGATCTACGGCCTGGCTGAGCCCTTTATGCGGCCATTTTCGACGCTGTTTATCAGCCCTACCAGCGCCGATGCCACGCACATCTTAGATATCAACAACCTGATTGCGATGGTGGTCTACGCCCTGCTGGGGGCCCTGGCCGTGGCCGTGGTCAACTATTTTCAGGGCCCGGTGCGCCGCTAGCCGGGCTGGGCGATCGCGGCTGGGTTCTCGGTCAGCCACCCTGGTCAGTGCGTCTGTTCAGTGCGCCTGGTCAGGGGGCCTGGTCAGTGCGCCTGGTCAATGCGCCCGGCGCGGACGGTCAAGATTTGGGAGGAGGCCATCCACTGGCTGCCGAAGGCCCCCAGGTGGGTGGTGGTAATGATGGTCTGAAAGCGGTCTTGAATGGCCTCTAGCAGCTGGTTTTGGCGGTTGAGATCGAGCTCGGCCAGCACGTCGTCCAGCAGGAGCAGGGGCGGTTCGCCAATCACCTCGTCGATCAGGTGGAGCTCGGCCAGCTTGAGGGCCAGCACCAGGGTGCGCTGCTGCCCCTGGGAGCCGTACTGGCGGCTGGGGGTGTTGTTGATGGCAAATTCAATGTCGTCGCGGTGGGGCCCCACCAGGGAGGTGCGCTGGTGCTGTTCTGCGATCGCACGGTGCTGAATCTTCTCCAAAAAGCTGGCCTGAATGACCTGGGGGTCGTCTGCCAGCATGGGCACGTTGGGCTGGTAGTGAATGCGCAGGTCTTCCCGCTGGCCGCTGATCGCCTGGTGCCACTGGTGGGCGATCGGGGCCAGTCGATCGATGGCCCTGGCCCGGCGGCGAATGACGCGGGTGCCCAGGGTGGCCAGTTGGGCATCCCACAGGGCTAGCTCGGTGGTGTCGATGGCCGCTGCCGCCTCGCCGCTGTCCTGGCTAAAGGAGCTCACGGAGTCGTCGCCAAAGGATTTTTTGATCAGGGCGTTGCGCTGCTTGAGCACCTGGTTGTACTGGCTCAAAATATGGGCGTAGACCGGCTCCAGCTGAATCAGCAGGGTGTCGAGCCAGTCGCGCCGCTCGCCGGGCCCGCCCCGCACCAGGTCGAGATCGAGGCTTGAAAACTGCACGGCGTTGAGGGCCCCGAGAAAGTCGAGCTGTCGCCGCAGCTTTTCGCCGTTGAGCGTGGCCGTGCGCCGCCCCGCCTGGCGCAGCACCAGCGACAGATCGGCAACCCCCAGATCGCGCCGCACCGAGGCGCTGACCTGGGCGAGGGGCTGGTCTTGCTGCACCAGGTCGCGATCGCGGCTGGTGCGGTGCGACTTCAGCGTGGCCAGCAGCTCCACCGCCTCCAGCAGGTTGGACTTGCCCTGGGCGTTGTCGCCCACCAGGATGGTTTTGGGGGCGGCAAAGTCGATCTGCTGCTGGCCGTAGTTGCGAAAGTGCCGGAGCGATAGGTGGGTCAGGTACAAGGGTGCAAAGCCAGGGCTGAACTTGGTTTAGGATACAGGACGACGCCAATTCTCCGCCGATTCTGGGACTGGGCCGGAGCCAGCCCCAGCCCAGCCAGGCCCAGACCACCCATGGATTTACCGACGTTTCAAAATTTGGCCCTGCTGCGTCAGGCGCTCACCCACAGCAGCTACGCCAACGAGCATCCTGAGGAGGGCCCTGACTACGAGCGGCTGGAGTTTTTGGGCGACAGCGTGATTGAGTTCGTCGTGCGCGACCTGCTGTTTGCCCGCTACCCCACCATGGACGAGGGGGAAATGTCGCAGCGGTGCGATCGCATGGTCGATGAGCCTGCCCTGGCCGCCCTGGCGGTGCAGCTTGGCCTGCCTGGGCAAATCCGGTTGGGCAGCGGTTCCCAGCTAGAGCGCCATAACCCCAGCGTGCAGGCCGACGTGCTAGAGGCGGTGGTTGGGGCCTACCGGCTCGACGCGGGCCTGAGCGCCACCTACCGCTATGTAGACTCTATGTTTAGCCCCCTGGTGGAGCGCGCCCTGGCGATTCCCGCCATTGACCCGGTGACGACCTTTCAGGAATATGTGCAGGCCAGCGCCCGCCTGCCCGAGCCCCGCCTGCCCGACTATCGCCTAGTCGCCGAGGGCGGCCCCGACCACGCCAAGCATTTCACCATTGAGGTCTATGTGGGGGAGACTTGCTACGGGGTAGGCCAGGGCCGCAGCAAAAAAGAGGCCCGCCGCCACGCTGCCACTGACGCGTTACGGAGACTAAACCAATGAATGCAACACCCATGAATGCCACCATTCTCGGCTGTGGCTATGTTGGTACGGCGGTGGCCCGCCGCTGGGTTGCCCAGGGCCTGCACGTCACGGCTACCACCACCCGGCCCGAGCGGGTAGAGCCCTTACAGGCGGTGGCCGACCGGGTGCAGGTGGTGACGGGCTCTAACCTGCCGGGCCTGGTAGATCTGCTGCACAACCAGGCGGTTTTGCTGATCTGCGTGGGGGCAGG
>DATIVG010000584.1:0-3342 GCA_035466075.1 Nodosilinea sp.
CCAGGTGATCCAGGGCGGCGGGCTCCAGGGTGATGGGCCGCTCGCCATAGCCCCGCTGCCGGTCGTTGAGCGCCTGCTCCACCACCCGGTAGAGATCTGACGGCTCCAGCGGCTTGAGCTGAAACAGCCGCGAGCGGCTGACCAGCGCCTTGTTGACCTCAAAGTAGGGGTTTTCGGTGGTGGCTCCGATCAAAATAACGGTGCCGTTTTCGACCCAGGGCAGCAGGGCATCCTGCTGGGCCTTGTTGAAGCGATGCACCTCGTCAATAAACAAAATGGTGCGCCGCCCGTACTGGCCGCGCAGCTCCTGGGCGGCGGCGATCGCCTCGCGAATATCTTTGACCCCGGCCAGCACCGCGTTGAGGGCAATGAAGTGGGCGCTGGTGGTGTTGGCAATGATCTGGGCCAGGGTGGTCTTGCCCGTACCCGGCGGCCCAAAGAAAATCAGCGACGACAGCTGATCGGCCTGAATGGCTCGCCGCAGCAGTCGCCCCGGCCCCACCACCGCATCCTGGCCGATGAACTCATCGAGATTGCGCGGGCGCAGGCGGGCCGCCAGCGGGGCATCCCGACCAATCTGTTCCTGGCGGCTGTGGTCAAAGAGATCCATGGCGGGCGACCAGCGGGAGGGAAATCGGGCCGCTGCTCCCTGGTCTTTATAGTACAGCCAGGGTTCAGCCAGACCGGGGTACAGCCATGGCAAATGCCGCCCAAACTGGCGCAGCTCAGTACGTTTGAACCTATTGCTAGGCAGAATTACCCGGTGGTAAATTAATACAAATGTATTAGTCAAAAAACATGATTCTTCGCCCCTCTGAGCATCGCCTGTACCTCACCCTGCGAGATCTAATCGAGCAAGAGAGCTATGCCCCCTCCATTCGGGAACTGCAGGAAGCATCAAACCTATCATCCCGCTCTCTGGTGCAAGACTTGCTCAAGCGGCTCCAGCACAAGGGATACATTGACCGGCCACCCGGCAAAGCGCGGGCCATTGCCCTACGGCGCAGTGAGCTGCCGCTGCAGGGCGTGGTGCAGGCGGGCTACCTGACCGAGCAACCCAACTGCTGCGATCGCACCTCCCTGGACGGGCAGCGCTACCAAACCGGCGACTATGCCCTGCGGGTCACCGGCGACAGCATGGTGGATGCTCAGATTATTGACGGCGATATCGTCGTCATTCGCCCGCAGAGCGACCTGTGGGCCCTGCGCCCCGGCCAGATTGCTGTGGTGTGGATTGCCGGGGAAGGGGCCACCCTGAAGCAGATGTTCTACAGCGAAGGCGAAGACACGATCGACCTGCGGCCAGCCAGTGCCCACCACGCCAGCCGCACCCTGGATCGGGAGCAGGTGGACTTACAGGGGGTGATGGTGGGCCACCACCGCGCCATCGAGGGTCTGTGGATGGCGCTGGATGGCCGTTTTTGAGCCTGGCCCACGGACGCCGGGCGCGATCTACCCGGCCAGGTAGGCCTTGAGATCCTGGCGGGCGTAGCGCAGCTTTTTGATGGCGTCGCGCTCGATCTGGCGCACTCGTTCGCGGCTGACGTTGAGCTGCTGCCCCACCTTAGAGAGCGAGAGCCCTTCGCCGGTGCCGAGGCCAAACCGCAGCACCAGCACCTCCCGCTGCTGGGGGGTGAGCCGATCCAAAATTCTAAACATGTCCTGGCGGAGGCTGTTTTGGGCGGCGTACTCCTCGGGGGAGCGGCCCTGCTCGTCTTCGAGCATATCGGCTAGCTCGGTGTCACCCTTGTCGCCCACCAGGGCGTTGAGCGACATCGGCTGCTGCGACTGGGAGAGAAACTGGCGCACCTGCACCAGGGGCATATCCAGATGGTTGGCGACTTCTTCGAGGGTGGCGGTGCGACCCAGCTCCTGGGCCAGATGGCGCTGGGCGCGCTTGATCTTGGTCAGCTTTTCAAAGATGTGAATGGGCAGGCGAATGGCGCGGCTTTTTTCTGCGATCGCACGGGTCACCGCCTGGCGAATCCACCAGTAGGCGTAGGTCGAGAAGCGAAAACCCTTGGTGGGGTCAAACTTTTCCACCCCCCGCTGGAGGCCCAGGGTACCCTCCTGCACCAGGTCCATCAGATCCATGTTGCGCTTGGTGTACTTTTTGGCGATCGACACCACCAGGCGCAGGTTGGCTTCCACCATGCGGCGGCGGGCGGCCTCGCCCAGATCCACCTGGGTTTGCAGGTCATCCACCGACAGCTGGGCGGCCTCGGCCCAGGCGGCGGTCGAGGGGGGCTGCCCCGCAGTTTTCTCGAGCTGGGTAGACAGCTGATGGAGCTGGTTCAACCGCTGCACGCGCTTGCCCAGGGAGATTTCCTCATCGCGAGAAAGCCTGGGAATGCGGCCAATCTCCTTCAGGTATGCCTGAACGGAGTTGCTGGTGGTAGACATAGCTTGGGCCATAGCAAATCAATAGGAGCGAATCAACAGGGGCAATTAACTTAACTGCCACTATGACAAGACCTGCTCCCAGATACCTCTACCCAGGGAATGAACGCCTCAGGATCCTTAGGGTGTACAACGGCTGCCCTCGTACTGCACCTGCACCGGCAGCCAGTGGGCCTGGGGGTTGGGCAGGGGGCTACCCGCCGCCTGGGGCGGAAAGGCCTGCTGTAGGGCCAGCTCCAGGGCCTTTTCGTCGAGGACGGTGTAGCCGGTGCTGTCGAGCAGCACCGGGGCTTTGGCCAGCTCGCCCGTGGGGGTGACAATCACCCCCAGCAGGCCCTCGGCGGGGGCCGGGCTGAGGCAGCTGGTGAGCGGGTAGGGCACCGCCAGGGGAGCCAGCTTGCGACCCATAATCGGGGCCTGGTCGTCGCTGACGCCCTCTAGCTCGGCCAGTAGCCAGGTGGAGATCACGTCGGTCACCAGGGTGATCTCGTTGTTGACCACCGACTTGGCCTGCTGGTTGAACTGGTAGGCCGCAGGGTCGCGCAGGCGTTCGTCAAGGGTGGGCGGGGGTGGCTCGGCGGGCAAGGGCTCGATGGGGGGCTCGGCCGGGGGGGGCGGCTCAGCGGGGGCGGCGGCAGAGGGGGCCGGGGCGGCTGGGGCGGGTGCGATCGCACCCGCCGTCGGTCTGGGTGCCGCCGGAGCCGCCGGACGGGCCGCCGCCAGGGGCGGGGTCACAGTCGGAGCCGCCGGAGCCGCCTCTGGAACTGCCTGGGGCGCAGGTAGCCGCACCACGTCGACCACCGCCGCCGGGTCGCTGAGCTGACTGAGCTCGGCCTGGGGCTCTAGCTCGGCACTGGGGTCGGCCTCGGGCACCGGCAGGCCCAGCAGTACCCCGTGGAGCACCACCGACACCACCGCTAGCAGCCCGCCCCCCGTCCAGCG
>DATIVG010000585.1:0-39902 GCA_035466075.1 Nodosilinea sp.
GACAGCAACTGGGTTGCCATCGGCGCCGGTCTGAATAATCGGATAAGCCCCCTGGTTGGTATCGCCAGCGCGGAGGCGATCGTCCTCGTCAACGAGGCGGGTGTTAGAACCACCAGCGACGATAATATCAACGTTCGACAGTCGCTGGGCCAGCTCTTGCTCAATGGCAATCTGCTGCATGTGGGCCAGCAGCACCACCTTGTCGAGGTCGGGGTTAGCGGCCAATAGCGCATCCACATCAGCCTGAATCTCCGCCGCCAGCGCATCGAGCTGCTCGGGAGTAGGGCTGCTGTCGAAGGGCTGAGGCAGCACCGTGACGCCGTCAGGGCTAGAAATGCGCACGTTGACATTGCTGATGGTGGGGGTAGTGGCCCCCACCACGCCAATTTTTTCGCCGTTGACCTCAATCACCGTCGAGGCCGCAATGCCGTTGGCCTGCGGGGCCCCAGCGTCCGGCACCACCAGGTCAGCCAGGTTTTCGTCAGTGCTGAAATCCAGGTTGCTGCTCAAGTAGGGAAAGGCGGTGCCCGCAAAGGTCTCATCCCCGGCAATCAGGTCTCGCACCCGCGCCGTGCCCTGGTCAAACTCGTGGTTACCAAAGGCAATCGCCTGAAACCCCAGGGCATTTTGAATGAGAATGTCGCCGCGACCAGCGCCACCAAATGCCTCAGCACTGGCATTGAAAAATACGCCAGGAATGTACGCATCTCCCGAGGACAGAGTCAGCGTATTGGCAAAGCCGGCGACACCATCGCCGTCAATATCTTCATTTCTGAGGGCATTTAATACGGCCGAAAACCGAGGAGCGTCGTCCAGGGCGGTAATGTTACCCTCCTGGTCAGCCGCATGAAAGAGTTGGAGCGTGAAGTCAGCCATAGATAACACTTGGGGGTTACATCATGTAGCTATTGCTACGTAGTCATCTTCAGCCATCACGCATAGGAAAGCTTAATGGGAGGGATAAGCCGCCGGTAAGCTTTGATTAAAAGTTATTTAAGGGCAGCCGCTTAAGGGCCGTCACTGTCATTTTGGTTTCCGTAAGGCCAGGCCACCCTGAGATGAAAAGTTAATGACCCTGGCCCAATGGGCAAGTGAGCGCCTTCAGGCAGGGCTTAGAATAGCGTCACCCCGCTCCCAGTAGCAGGCCCTCAACGTACATAACACCCTAGAGATATTTCCTATGACAACTGACGCAAACACCATCCTGGTGACCGGCGGCGCTGGCTACATCGGCAGCCATGCGGTCATGGCGCTGAAGCAGGCCGGCTACCGGGTTTTAATTTTGGATAACCTGGCCTACGGCCATCAAGACCTGGTAGAAAATGTTCTAAAAACTGAGCTAATTGTCGGCAGCACGCTCGATCAAGCCCTGCTCAAAGATATTTTTAGCCGCTACGCCATCAGCGCCGTCATGCATTTCTCGGCCTATACCTACGTGGGGGAATCGGTTAGCCAGCCCAGCAAGTACTACGGCAACAACGTGGTCGGCACCCTCTCCCTGCTCGATGCCATGGTCGACGCAGGAGTCAAAAACTTCGTCTTCTCATCCACCTGTGCCACCTACGGCGTCCCGCAGGAAATGCCCCTGACCGAGACCCATCCCCAAAATCCCATCAACCCCTACGGCACCACCAAGCTTATGGTGGAGCGCATCCTTGCAGACTACGACAAAGCCTACGATCTCCATTCGGTGTGCTTCCGCTACTTCAACGCCGCCGGTGCCCACCCCAGCGGTCTGCTGGGCGAAGATCACAACCCCGAAACCCACCTGATTCCGCTGGTGCTGCAAACAGCCCTGGGCCAGCGGGAATCGATTAGCGTTTTTGGCACCGACTACCCCACCCCCGACGGCACCTGCGTACGCGACTACATCCATGTGTGCGATCTGGCCGACGCCCATATTTTGGGGCTGGAATACCTGCTCCAGGGGGGTGAGAGTACTGCCTTCAACCTGGGCAACGGCAGCGGCTTCTCGGTGCGTGAGGTAATCGATGCGGCGGTGCGCATTACCGGGAAGCAAATCCCGGTGGTAGAGGTGGAGCGCCGCGCCGGGGATCCCCCGGCGCTGGTCGGCAGTAGCGATCGCGCCCGCAACATGCTCGGGTGGAATCCTCAATATGCCGATATTGACACCATTTTGGCCCACGCCTGGACCTGGCACCAAAAACGCCACGGCTAGAGGATCTTGCGGTTTGCCGATCACAAAAAAAGCCCGTCACGGCTGTGACGGGCCTATAGATCGTGTGTAGGTTTATCAGTGAAGTAAACTAGCCGCGAGCACCAGGCAAACTCTGCTTCAGTAGTGGCCATGGGCCGGGATGGCCCGTTCACAACTGAACGGTTAGATGGAGTTGGCTCCAGCCACCACTTCCAGAATTTCCTGGGTAATAGCCGCTTGACGAGCTTTGTTGTAGGTCAAGTTCAGGGTTTTAGCCAGTTCCTTGGCGTTGTCGCTGGCGTTGTTCATCGCCGTCATTCGAGCGGCCAGTTCGCTGGCCGCCGACTCCTGCAACGCGCGCAAAATCTGGTTGTTCAGATAGAGAGGCAGCAGCGCATCTAGAATCTGAACTGGATCCTGCTCAAACAGCATATCCTGGGGAAACTCGGTCGGAGTTGGCCCAGCCATTTTCTCCCGCTCCACCTGAAACACCCCGCCTCGGGTAGTGAGACGGAAAATTTCATCATCGGTGACCTCTAACCCCTGGGGGTCGAGGGGCAGCAACGTTTGAATTACCGGGCGTGAGCTGACCAGCGACACAAACCGCGTGTAGATCAACTCCACACGGTCGACTTCCTCAGACAAAAATAGCGAGAGGAGTTCGTCGGCAATGGTAGAAGCTTCGTCGGCAGTGGGAATTTGCTCCATGCCCGTAAAGCTGGCCTCGATGGGCTGGTCACGGCGCTTAAAGTACTGGCTGGCCTTGCGCCCCACCAGAATAAAACGGTAATCTAGCCCTTCGGCCACCAGTTCCTTGGCGCGGATCTCGGCCCGACGAATGACGTTGTTGTTGTAGCCGCCGCAAAGACCGCGATCGCCAGAAATAACCAGCAACGCAACGGTTTTGACATCCCGCTGCTTGAGCAGCGGCAGATCGGCATCCTCAAACCGCAGGCGGCTTTGGAGGCCGTATAAAACCTGGGCCAGACGATCGGCGAAGGGGCGCGTGGCAATCACCTGCTCCTGGGCGCGGCGCACCTTGGCAGCAGCTACCAGACGCATGGCCTCGGTAATCTTGCGGGTGTTTTTGACAGACTTAATGCGGTCTCGAATCGCTTTTAGGTTAGGCATAGTGGATCCCTAAGGGGTCGTCGAGAGTCGGGGCACAGCCTCAGGCCGCACCCCGACCAATACAGAAGGTTAGACTGCCGCCATGAAGGCCTGCTTGGTCTCGGCGATCGCCTCTTTGAGCAGCGCTTCGCTTTCGTCGCCGAGCTTCTTCTCGCTGCGAATCAGTTCCGCAAACTTGGGCTTGTTGTTGCGGATGTAATCGCGCAGCGCCTTCGCAAAGGACACCACCTGATCCACCGGCACCTCATCCATATAGCCGTTGATACCGGCATAGATGATGGCCACTTGCTCTTCCACCGGCAGGGGAGAGTACTGGGGCTGTTTCAGCAGCTCACGCAGGCGCTGACCGCGGGCCAGCTGCTTTTGGGTTGCGGCATCTAGGTCAGAGGCAAACTGGGAGAAGGCTTGCAGCTCGTCGAACTGAGCCAGCTCTAGCTTCACCTTACCGGCCACCTGCTTCATGGCCTTGATCTGGGCCGCAGACCCGACTCGAGACACCGAGATACCGGCGTTGATGGCAGGGCGCAGACCGGAGTTGAACAGGTCAGAGGACAGGAAGATCTGCCCGTCGGTAATAGAGATGACGTTGGTGGGAATGTAGGCCGACACGTCACCCGCCTGGGTTTCAATCACGGGCAGGGCGGTCATGCTGCCCTCGCCGAGCTCGGGGCTGAGCTTAGCCGCCCGCTCGAGCAAACGGGAGTGCAGGTAGAAGACATCGCCGGGGTAGGCTTCGCGACCGGGCGGACGACGCAGCAGCAGCGACATCTGACGGTAAGCCTGGGCCTGCTTGGTGAGGTCATCGTAGACGATCAGCGTGGCCTTGCCCTTGTACATGAAGTACTCAGCCAGGCTAGCACCGGTGTAGGGAGCCAGGTACTGAAGCGGCGCGGGGTCGTTGGCGCTGGCGGTAACGACAATGGTGTACTCGAGGGCACCGCGCTCGCGCAGCACATCAACGATCTGAGCGACCGATGCAGCCTTTTGACCGATGGCCACGTATACGCAGACCACGTCCTCAGACTTTTGGTTAAGGATGGTGTCGATTGCGATCGCAGTTTTACCCGTCTGACGGTCGCCAATGATCAGCTCACGCTGGCCGCGACCAATGGGAATCATGGCGTCGATGGCGGTAATGCCGGTCTGCATCGGCTCATACACCGACTTACGGGCAATAATGCCAGGGGCGGGAGACTCGATCAGACGGGTCTCGCTGCACTGCACATCGCCTTTACCATCGATGGGGCGACCTAGGGCATCCACCACGCGGCCCAGCATCGCCTCGCCCACGGGCACAGAGGCGATTTTGCCGGTGGCCGTCACGGCACTGCCTTCTCTGATGTTGATGCCGTCGCCCATCAGCACCGCACCCACGTTGTCTTCTTCTAGGTTGAGGGCGATGCCTACAGTGCCGTCTTCAAACTCCAGGAGTTCGCCGGACATGGCGGTCTCAAGGCCGTAGATACGAGCAATGCCGTCACCCACCTGCAGTACCGTACCGACGTTGGAGACCTTGACCTCCTGGTTGTACTGCTCAATCTGCTGCTTAATAATGCTGCTAATTTCGTCAGGTCTGATACTAACCATAGGACTTGCTCTGGATAAACCTACAAAAACACGAAACGTCAGAGAAACTGCCCCACCCTGGGGCAATTTGGGCTAGCGCTAGGCGGTCGTCGCCAGCTGCATGCCAATACGGCGCAGCTGCCCCCGCAGGCTAGCATCGACCACCTGGGAGCCCACCTTAATCACCAGGCCTCCCAGCAGTGAGGGGTCGATCATCACCGATAGTTCTACGTTGCTGGCATCGGTCATCCCCTTGACTCGGTCGCGGATGGCGTTCTGCTGATCGTCACTCAGCTCAACAGCAGCGGTGACATCGGCTAATACAGTATGATTCCGCTCTCGCAGCAGGGCTTGATACTGCTGAAGCACCGACTTCAAAAAGGCGACTCGGCCGCGGTCAACCAGCAGCATCAGAAAGTTGAGGTGAAAGTCGCTCACTTTACCCTCAGCAATCTGGCGCAGCACACCCTTCTTAGTGTCGGCAGAGAGCAATGGGTTGGCCAGAAAAACAGCTAGCTCCTCAGAGCTAGCCAGAATTTCCGACAGCTCGGCCACCTCTGCACCTACCTGATCGACGGCGTTGTGATCGGCCGCAACAGACATCAAGGCCTTGGCGTAGGGGCTAGCAATTTCAGCACTCAGTGTTGCATCGTTCATGGCTACTCTCCTTTGAGCAGGGCAATACTGGAGTCAACCAGACGCCGCTGCAGATCGTCATTGAGTTGACCGGGCAGAGCGGCTTCACTGCGCTCAATGGCCATAGCTGCAATGCGCTGCTGTAGCTCCCGCATCACCCGCGCCTCCTGGGAAGTCAGGTCCTGAGCCGCAGTGGCCCGCATCCGCTCCACATCGGTCTGAGACTGGGCCAAGATCGCTTCCCGGGTGCGCTCTGCGGTTACCTGGGCCTCAGCCAAAATCTTTTTAGCTTCCTCCTGAGCCTGAGCCAGCTTTTGCTGCTGCTCAGCCAGGGCTGCGGCGGCCGATTGCTTGCGCTGCTCGGCTTCGGCAATGGCGGTTTGAATAGCCGACTGACGAGTCGATAGGGTTTTGCCTAAAAACTTGCCGCCAAAGTAATACAGCACGCCAATAATAATGACCAAGTTAATCAGGTTGGTTTCCAGAATGTTGAAATCCAAGCCAACCCCACCTTCTTCCACTGCTAGTAACCAACCAATAGTCATATCCCTACTTTCCGTCAACGACGCGGGCAACTCTGGGGGCTAGACCACCCCTTCATCACCGATAGCCACCAATAGCCTAGGCCGCCAAAGCCCCCAGCAACTTGTCTAAAATTTGTCGACTCAAACCGTCGACCTGCTGTTCTAGGGTGGCCATAGCCTGATTTTTTTGCTCGTCTAACTCTCGCTGCACCTGCTCCCGCTGAGCCTGAGCCTCCTGCTGAGCAGCAGCGACGGTCTGAGCTGCAATTTTTTGAGCTTCTTCCTGAGCTTCGGCAATCACCGATTGGGCCTGACGACGAGTCTCTGACAGCTCTTGTTGATACTGCTTGGCAATTTGCTCAGCCTTGGCCAAGCGCTCGGCGGCATCGACCTGGTTGGAGCTGATGTAGCCATCACGCTCGTCTAAAACTTTACCCAAAGGCTTGTAAAACAAAGCGTTAAGCGCCACCGCCAGCAGCACAAACTGCACTGCCATCAACGGCAAGGTGGCGTCGAGGTCAAACAGACCACCACCCTCTTCAACTGTTTCAGCGGCTTCAACCGCCAATAACCAAACAAAATTCATCATTGTGGGTATGCCCTTTCACTCGGCCCAGGGCCAGCACTACAAAGTGAAATTAAAGCGAAATCGTGCCTGCTGATGGCCAGGGAAAGGCCGTAGACCATGCCCTGGCTCAGCAAACTCTTATCTACGCAAAGGGGTTGGCAAACAGCAGCACCAGGGCAACCACCAGACCGTAGATGGTCAGGGCTTCCATGAATGCCAAGCTCAGCAGCAGGGTGCCGCGAATCTTGCCTTCAGCCTCGGGCTGACGGGCAATACCTTCCACCGCTTGACCAGCTGCATTACCTTGACCAATACCAGGGCCGATAGCGGCCAGACCAACGGCTAGAGCAGCTGCAATTACGGAAGCGCCTGCAATAATAGGATCCATGTCTTTACCTCGTTTTGGACAATCAACAACTTGTTAATCAGGTCGTAGACAACGCGCGAACGGCGTTTCTTGTGGGTGCGGTTCTAGAACCACGTCGGCTGGCAGCACCTGCCCCGCCAGCCAATACAAACTGAATGGCCCCAAGGTGAAATCACCGAGGGTCATTCATGCCCTTCACCACCATGCCCCTCAATGGCCTCACCGATGTAGGCCGCCGCCAGGGTTGCAAAGATCAGCGCCTGAATGGCACTGGTAAACAGACCCAAGACCATAACCGGCAGTGGCACGAAGAGAGGCACCAGCAAAACCAGTACAGCGACCACCAGCTCATCGGCCAGGATGTTTCCAAACAGACGGAAACTTAGGGAAAGAGGCTTGGTGAAATCTTCCAGAATGTTGATCGGCAGCAAAATGGGCGTGGGTTCGATGTATTTGGCAAAGTACCCCAACCCGCGCTTGCTAAAGCCGGCATAGAAGTAGGCCAGCGAGGTCAACAGCGCCAGGGCGACGGTGGTATTGATATCGTTCGTGGGAGCGGCCAACTCGCCCGAGGGCAGGTGGATGAGCTTCCAGGGAATCAATGCCCCGGACCAGTTAGAGACAAAGATAAACAGGAACAGGGTGCCCACAAACGGAACCCAGGGCCGGTACTCTTTTTCGCCAATCTGATTTTTGGCCAGGTCGCGGATGAACTCTAGGGCGTATTCCATAAAGTTCTGTAGACCGGAGGGTACCCGCTGAATGTTGCGGGTAGCCAGGAACGAAACCAACAGCAAGGCGCCGATCACAAACCAGGAGGTGAGGAACACCTGACCATGGAGTTTAAGACCGCCGAGCTGCCAGTACAGATGCTGGCCAACCTCTAGCTTTGCCAGAACTAAGGGATGAATTGTTAGCATATTGAGCGCCATCTCTTAAATCGACTTTTCCTCAAGACCCGCCAGGAAAAAGCATGCTATGCTGGGGAACCACCGATCTATCTCTGGCTAGAAACCTGAGAAGAGTCTGAAGGTGATTTGGGCAGCACCGCAGTCCAGAGGGTGTAAGCAATCAACGCCCCCTTGTAGGTTAAGAACCCGAGGAAAACGGGAACGACCTCAAGCTGCTGCCATCGGGTGGCCACTAAAACCAGACCCACCACGAGGGCGAGTCGGCCACTGCCTACCCGCTGGCTGCCGCGCCCGATGTTGGCCACGCTTTTTGCCAACATCCTCAAGTAAACCACACCGCCGCACGCTCCTATTAAATAATTCAGAGCAATTGGTAGAGAGTAGGCCAACCACACGCTAAAAAAGATGACGCCGGTGAAGCCGAGGGTAGTCAACAGCAAATTTTGCTGGAGCTGATAGTACTCTGCCATGGCTGTTGCCGAGGGGACAGGAAGCGTTGAACCATCGGTTTGACCGGGGTCTGCTTCTACCTCGACCTGGGCAACAGGCTCAGTGTGTTCAGAGGGCGATGGAGCCACGAAAGCGCCTAATCCTTAGCCGTTAAAGGGTTTCGCCTGGGTTAACAGGCCGTAGGAGATCATATCACGGCAATAATACTTAATAGACGCCTCTGCCGAGTAAATCGGCTATCTTCCAGGCAACTTTATGGAGCGGCACTTTTACGAAGTGGGCGGGGGCGATTGCAGCAGAATCAGCTGACGCTGGTGCAGCTGGCGGATCAGCGCCAGGCTGGTGCCGGTTTGGGCAATTAGCTCAGCGACCGGGTGGGGGGGCTGGTCAGCGGTGGGCTGGGCGTTGCGATCGCACCACTGCAGCACCTCAAACTCCACCGCGTCCAGGGAGATGATCTGATAGTTGGGATCGAAGAGGCTCTGGCTGGGCCAGCCCTCCATGCAGGGATTGCGGGTGGCAATGGCGGCCAGCAGAGCCGCATCGTCATCCCAGGTCTGGCGGGGGTAGGGCGGGCGGGCCAGAAACCACTCAAAGTGGGTAATTTCTGGATCCAAAAGCTCGATGAGGCGGTATTGGTCTTGCTCGGGGAGCTGCTGGGCGCGGGCCAGCAAGGCCGGGTCGGTGGCCAGCAGGCGATCGAGCTGCCACACCTGGGGGTTAGAAAAACCCACGAACTCCAGCCCCGAAGCCTCAATAAGCGCGAACAGAGCGTCGAGGGTGTAGTCGATCTCCTGGGGATGGACGTACATGTCGGCGAAGCATTCGTCGCGCTGGTTTTCCATGGCCCAGCGGTCGCGCTCTCGCTGCTTGAGCCGGTTGCCGTCGGGCAGGCTGGCGAAGATCTGCCGCCCCACCTGTACACCATCGCGGTAGTCACCCCGCTGGTCGCCCTGGACGAGGGCGATGGCACGCTGCATCAGCGAGATTTCCCAGCGGCCGGTGGCGGCGTAGACAAATAGATGAATAAAGCCGCCGGGGGCGAGCTTGGTGGCGAGGGCCCGCAGCCCCCGCAGGGGGTCGGGCATGTGGTGAATGACGCCCACGCAGTTGATCCAGTCAAACTCGCCCTCGAGCTGATCGACGTCGTAGATACTGAGCTGGCGGAACTGGACATTGGTGGCTCCAGAACGGCGACAGCGCTCGGTGGCAGTTGCGATCGCGCGTTCACTTAAATCAATTCCCACCACCTCAGCCCCAGGGTTGAGGTGACAGATATATTCGGTGCTCACCCCGGTGCCACAGCCCGCATCCAGCACCCGCACCGCTGACTCAGCCGGTGCCATCCCGGTGCAAAAGCTGTGCACCGTTGGCCAGTACCAGCGCCAGTTGTACCCCGGTGGGGCCTGATCCAGCAGCGGCTCCGGCGGAAAGGGGTAGGTGTCGTAAAGGCGGGCCACCGCATCACTCACCGCGTGGGTTTTCGTCGAGTCATCCATAGCTAATCTAAATTCTGTCGGTATGTGTCGGTTTAATCGTTTAGGGCACGAAAGGGTTGCGGCAGGGTTGCGGCCCGCAGGACTCAACGGCCATCATCTATTAAATCTGATAAGCCTGACTGCCTCCGGCCGTCTGTAGTCAGCATCCTCTGGACAGCGCTCCCTGGGCGACGTTCTCTGGACGGCGTTCTTTGGGTGACTAGCCGATCCAGGCCCATCGGCAGGCGACCTCAGCCGCTGGGGATTCTCAGCTTTATCACGAAACGTTACAAAACTTATCCGCCCTCTCAGGGGTGTAGTGACCATCCTCTATGATGGCCAAAGGCATTTGCCCGGTCGGATGTTACACAGTTTTTAATAATCTGTGTTGCTGTCCTGAAACGGTTTAATCTGATTCCAGGTCAGCGAACAGCCCGCCATCCATAGATACCGCATTCGGTGCCCTGCTTGGGGGCGTGGCAGGTGAGGTTAACAACGCTTTACCTTCAATGGGTTCAGTGATTTCGCGCTGGTTCAAGGCATGCCACCCATGCTTGCCCCCGACTAGCTGTAGAGCTGGATGCCCACAACCGATTGATAGATTCTTTTTTGATGCCGTCATTGTCCGCATAGGGAGCCTTTGAATACGCATGAGTGTTAAAGCAAGTGGTGGAAGTGCACCGGCGCGGCCCCAGCTCTACCAAACTCTGCCGGTGGCAACAATTTCCCAGGCCGAGCAGCAAGATCGCTACATGGGCCGGGGTGAGCTAGAAGAGCTGTCAGGCTTTTTTAATTCCGGCCTCAAGCGGGTGCAGATCGCTGAAGTTCTGACCCGCTACTCCGAATTGATTGTCTCCCAGGCGGCCAACCGCATCTTTACCGGTGGGTCTCCCTTGGCCTATCTGGAGCGGGTTGACAACGAGTCGCCCATCGAGAAAACCCGAGCCGGCACCGTTTTAGACGAAACCGAGGCCTCTCGCCTGGGCACTGCCACCTTTATTGAGAGCGGCGGCGGGCTGTTTCAAAATTTGTTTAGCTCTACGCCTTCGGGGCCAGTGCCCCCGGGGTTTCGGCCGATCAACGTCTCGCGCTACGGTCCCGGCAACATGACCAAGTCGCTGCGCGACATGAGCTGGTTCCTGCGCTACGTGACCTACGCCATTGTGGCGGGCGACCCCAACATCATCTCGGTCAACGTCCGCGGTCTGCGGGAAATCATTGAAAACGCCTGCTCTTCGGCCGCTACCATTGTGGCGCTGCAGACCATGAAGGCGGCGTCGCTGCGCTACCTGAACGGCGACCCCGAGGCCCAGGCCATTGTCGAGCAGTATTTTGGCGTGCTGCTCAGCGAGTTCAAGGCCCCTACCCCCTCCAACAAGCTGCGGCAGCGCTCCTCCAATGATCTGCAGGGGCTACAGCTGCCCCAGATTTACTACAATGCAGCCGAGCGGCGGCCTAAGTACGCCATGAAGCCCGGCCTGTCGGCGGCAGAGAAGAACGACGTGGTGAAGGCCGCCTACCGGCAGGTCTTCGAGCGCGACATCACCCGCGCCTACTCCCTGTCGGTCTCTGACCTGGAGTCGAAGGTGAAGAACGGCGAAATCTCCATGAAGGAGTTTGTGCGCCGCCTGGCCAAATCGCCCCTGTACCGCAAGAACTTCTTCGACCCCTACATCAACAGCCGCGCCCTGGAGCTGGCCTTCCGCCACATTTTGGGTCGCGCGCCCAGCTCCCGAGAGGAGGTGCGCAACTACTTTTCCATTGTCTCTAGCGGAGGCTTCGCGGCCCTCGTAGACGCCCTGGTGGACTCCAAGGAGTACGCCGACTACTTTGGCGAGGAGACGGTGCCCTACCTGCGCGGTCTGGGCCAGGAAGCTCAGGAGTGCCGCAACTGGGGGCCGCAGTTTGATCTGTTTAACTACAGCGCTCCCTTCCGCAAGAAGCCGCAGTTTATTACGCTGTTTGCCGCCTACGAGCAGCCCCTGCCCGACCAGCATCCCTACGGCTCGGGCAACGACCCGCTGGAGATTCAGTTTGGTGCCATTTTCCCGAAGGAGACCCGCAACGTCAGCGCGACGCCGGCCTTCTTCAACAAAGATACCCGCCGCATTTTGATCCACCGTGGTCCGGGCATCAACAACCAGTTGAGCAACCCCGCCGCTCGGCCTGAAAACCCCGGTTCCCTGGGGGCCAAGGTGTTCAAGCTCGACCAGATTCCCCGCACCGGCAACACCCAGGCCAGCGTTCGCTACTCCGAAAGCTCGACCCAGACGTTGATTAGCGCCGCCTATCGCCAGGTGTTTGGCCGTGAGGTGTACTCGGGTCAGCGCTCCAACGTGGCGGAGATCAAGCTGGAGAACGGCGAGATCACTGTTAAGGAGTTTATCCGCGCGATCGCAAAGTCGGAATCCTTCCGCAAGACCTACTGGTCATCGCTGTACGTGATGAAGGCCGTGGAGTATATTCACCGCCGCCTGCTCGGTCGCCCCACCTACGGCCGCAAAGAGACCAACGCCTACTTCGACATCTGCGCCAAGAAAGGCTTCTACGCCCTGGTTGACTCCATCATCGACAGCCAGGAATACGCCGAGGCCTTTGGTGAAGACACCGTCCCCTACGAGCGCTACTTGACCCCCAAGGGTCTGGCGCTGCGCAGCATGCGGGCCGGCAGCCTGGCCGAGAAGGGCATGGTACCCGTGGCAGACACGGTCGTGCCCCGCTTCGTCGAGCTCGGAGCCGTCACCGAAGATCGGGCTATCCCCGATGTGCAGCGCCGCCTGGCCCAGGGGGTCAACCGCCAGCGTCAGCAGACCAAGGTGTTTAAGCTCACCTCCCTGGCCGACAAATCCAACCTCAAGCTGGTCACCGCCGCCGCCTACCGGCAGATCTTCGAGCGCGATATCGCCCCTTACATCGTTAAGAGCGAGTTCACCGCCCTGGAGAGCAAGCTGGGCAACGGCGAGATCAACCTGAAAGAGTTCATTGAGGGCCTCGGCTGCTCGACGCTCTACATCAAGGAGTTCTACGCGCCCTATCCCAACACCCAGGTGATTGAGTTTGGCACCAAGCACTTCCTGGGTCGGGCACCCATGGATCAAGCCGAAATTCGTAAGTACAACCAGGTGTTGGCCAGCGAAGGCATTCGCGGGTTCATTCGGGCCATGCTCAACACCGTTGAGTACGCCGAGAACTTTGGGGAAGACACGGTGCCCTATCGCCGCTATCCCACCCTGCCAGCGGCCAACTTCCCCAATACCGAGAAGTTGTACAACCGCCTGACCAAGCAAAATCGCGATCTGATCGTGCCCAGCTTTGTCACCGCCAAAGCCACCATGGATGTCGCCGACATGCCGCTGATGGCCGATGCAGTCGCCTCCCAGTCCGCCGCCGAAGCCGCCCTGGCCGCCAGCGTGGGGCGGGCTTCGGTAGACACAGATACAGTGATCACCGCTCCCTGTACCCGCTTCTATCGGCTACAGCCCGAAGCGAGTGCCGAGCAGGTCAACCAGGTGCTCACCGCCGTCTACCGTCAGGTGATGGTGCTGCCAGAGGGTGTCATCCCCACGGAGTGGCGGCTGGTCGAGGCCGAGGCAGCGGTGCAGGCTGAGCGCATTACCCTGCGCGAGTTTATCCGCCAGCTGGTGCAGTCTCCCGCCTACCAGGCCCGGTTTGTCGCCACCTACCCGACCGCCAAACTGATCGCCATCATGGGTCGGCAACTGCTGGGGCGCAACCTCAATGCAGAGGCCGCCGAGTACGGGGAAATTGCCGCCCAGGGTGGGGCCATGGCCGTGGCCAACGCCCTCCTCAACTCCGACGAGTACCTGCGCTACTTCGGCGAACAGGGCGTGCCCTACCGCCGCGCCTAGGCTCTGCTCCGATTTGCCGCTGAGCTAGCTCAGCGGCAAATCGGCAGTGGCATCAAAGTTTTGTTCGGAATTGATCCAGTCAATTCGGTAACGAAATATTAAATCTCGGCTCTAAACTGGCCCGAGTTAATGGTTTTTATGGATTTGAATCGCTTGATTCAGCCCCTGAGATGGCGTTGTCATCAGGCTTCAGCAAAACTGAGGAAAACTGTTACAAAATATTTCGCGGCTTTGAAGAAGGCTTACGCAATACCGGACAATTAATCGGGAAGGCTGCCAGGTCTGAGGTTCTTTATAGAGTTAGCTCTGGCCCCGAACCCTTAAATGCCAGTTTCAAATCATCTGGTCACATTTTTCGGAGGAATCCATCAATGAGTATTGTCACGAAATCCATCGTGAATGCCGATGCTGAGGCTCGTTATCTCAGCCCCGGTGAGCTGGACCGCATCAAGGGCTTTGTTACCTCTGGCGAGCGTCGCCTGCGGATTGCTCAGGTGCTGACCGAGTCCCGTGAGCGCATCGTTAAGGAAGCTGGCAATCAGCTGTTCCAGAAGCGTCCCGACGTTGTTTCTCCCGGTGGCAATGCCTACGGCGAAGAAATGACCGCCACCTGCCTGCGCGACATGGACTACTACCTGCGCCTGATCACCTACGGTGTGGTTGCCGGTGATGTCACCCCCATCGAAGAGATTGGTCTGGTGGGCGTGCGCGAAATGTACAACTCCCTGGGCACCCCCATTCCCGCTGTAGCTGAGTCTGTGCGCAGCATGAAGGCTGTGGCCACCTCTCTGCTCTCCAGCGACGATGCTGCTGAAGCCGCATCCTACTTCGACTATGTTGTCGGCGCTATGCAGTAGTCGCAGCTGCGCTACTTCGTCGATTCGTTGTTGAGAATACGTCAGTTCTAAGGAAGCTTCACCAATGCAAGACGCAATTACCTCTGTTATCAATTCCTCCGACGTACAGGGCAAGTACCTTGACGGGTCTGCTCTGGACAAGCTGAAAGCCTACTTCCAAACCGGTGAGCTGCGCGTTCGTGCCGCTAGCACCATCAGCGCCAACGCCGCTGAAATTGTGAAAGAAGCTGTGGCCAAGTCCCTGCTGTACTCTGACATCACCCGTCCCGGTGGCAACATGTACACCACCCGTCGCTATGCAGCCTGCATCCGCGACCTCGACTACTACCTGCGCTACGCGACCTACGCCATGCTGGCTGGGGATCCCTCCATCCTGGATGAGCGCGTGCTAAACGGCCTGAAGGAAACCTACAACTCCCTGGGTGTACCCATCGGTGCCACCGTCAACTCCATCCAAGCCATGAAAGAAGTGACCGCCAGCCTGGTGGGCGCTGACGCTGGTAAGGAAATGGGCGTTTACTTCGACTACATCTGCTCTGGCTTGAGCTAGTCCACGCTCATCCATTGCGCTTTGGCCAAAAGCCAAAGCTCACCGAGGCCAGAGTCAGGGGCGAGTGTTAGGACATTAGGTTGTGCTGTACTGTCTTCCTGCTGTCCAAGCATTGGCTTTCGACTCTGGCTTTTCAGTGTTAATACCAAGTCCAGCTTGGGATCTGTGGTTTTGCCACGGGCCAAACTCCGCTCCTGGACTTGGGTTTGGTTTACATCTGTCCCGTGAGATAGTAGGAGAGTTTTCGGCCATGCGCATGTTTAAGATCACCGCCTGTGTTCCTAGCCAAACCAGGATTCGCACCCAGCGGGAGCTGCAAAACACCTTTTTTACTAAGCTGGTGCCCTACGACAACTGGTTCAAAGAGCAGCAGCGCATTCAGAAAATGGGCGGCAAAATCGTCAAGGTTGAACTGGCTACCGGCCGCCAAGGGGCCAACACTGGTCTGCTCTAAGCGGCTGGGGGTTAAGGCAAAGGCATCCGGGTCGGAATCGCCTTCGATAAAGTCTTTACCGCATTTTCCATGCGGCGATACGTGCAGGGTGGGCCAGTGGGCCAGCCCTGCCGTTGTGTTTTTGGGGGGGTACTGTTCGGTGAATTTCTGGAGAGAATATTTGTATGGTTTGGTCGGCTCAAACCTTACAAACCTATTCCCCTCCGCTATACTTGGCCCTTGAAAGACTGGGCTTTGGGGCAGACGGGGTAGCAGGTTGAATATTGCTCGATTGATTCCATGGATTGACCCAACGGTAAACCAATGGTCGGCGGAGGCGCGCTGGCTGCGGTGGCTGACCTTTGTCTGGCTGGGGGGTGGGCTGCTGGTGCTGTTTTCAGCCTCCTACGCCGTGGCAGTCACCGAGCATGGCTACGGGTTGCACTACGTGCTGGTGCAGCTGCTGTGGGTGGCGATCGGCCTGGTGGTGTTTAACCGCATCGTGCACACTTCCCTCGATCGCTTGCTGCAGGGGTCGGGGATAGTGCTACTGGTGCTGGTGGGGCTGGTGAGCCTTACCCTGGTACCCTCCCTGGGGGTCACGGTAAATGGGGCCACCCGCTGGCTGCCCCTGGGGCCATTTATGATTCAGCCTTCGGAATTGCTCAAGCCCTGCCTGGTGCTACAGGGGGCGCGGCTGTTTGGGCGCTGGCCCCAGCTCACCTGGCGGACGCGGCTCACCTGGTTGGGGATTTTTGTGGCGATCTTGGTACTCATTTTGATGCAGCCCAACCTGAGTACGGCGGCGGTGTGTGGCCTGACGCTCTGGCTGATTGCGCTGGCGGCAGGGCTTCCCTACAGCTACCTGTTGCTGACCGCCGGGGGCGGATTGCTAGCGGCGGGCTTGAGCGTCAGCCTCAAGACCTACCAGCGGCAGCGGATTATTTCGTTTTTAAACCCCTGGGCTGACCCCGGCGATCAGGGTTATCAGCTGGTGCAGAGTCTTTTGGCGATTGGCTCCGGGGGCTTTTGGGGACAGGGGTTTGGGCTGTCACAGCAGAAGCTTTACTCGCTGCCCATTCAGTACACTGACTTTATTTTTGCGGTTTTTGCCGAGGAGTTTGGCTTTGTCGGCTGCCTGGTGCTGCTGCTGGTGCTGGGCATTTATGCGTCCCTGGCGCTGCTGGTGGCGCTGCGGCTCAAGCAACCTCTGCACCGCCTGGTGGCGGTGGGGGCGATGGTGCTGCTGGTGGGTCAGTCGCTGCTGAATATGGGGGTGGCGACGGGGCTGCTGCCCACCACGGGGTTGCCCTTTCCGCTGCTGAGCTATGGGGGCAGCTCGATGGTGGCGAGCTTGGCCACCGCGGCCCTGCTGGTGCGGGCGGCGCGGGAGATCAATTTGGATACACCGCTGCCGTTGCGGCGGCGGCGACGCGCGAAAACCGGTGAGCAGATTGTGCCAGCGCTGCGGGTTTTAGACGGCGGCAGCGCTCTGCCCTAGGGGAGAAATCTGAGCGCGGGTTGCCGAATTGTTACAATGGTGAAGGCGTGTGCACCTTAACAATTCGGCCATGGTCGAGAGCCTTCAGCTTTTTTTGTACGACATTGCCCAGTGGGCCAACCAGCTGGTGAACACCCAGCTCACCCAGGTGTCTTGGGTGAGCCTGTCGGTGGTGGGGTTGGCGGGGCTATTGACCAGTCTGTCGCCCTGTCTGCTGTCGATGTTGCCCATTATGGTGGGCTATATGGGCGGCTATGAGGGGGGAAGTCGGCGCGGGGCCCTGCTGCGATCGCTCTGCTTTGCGCTGGGCCTGGCGACTACCCTGGCGCTGTTGGGGCTGATCGCTGGCCTGTTTGGCTATGTTTACGGTCAGGTGGCTTGGGGGCTGCCGGTGGTGGTGAGCCTGGTGGCGATTGCCATGGGGCTCAACCTGCTGGGGATCCTGCCGCTGGCGCTGCCCGCTGGCGTTGGCCCCACCTTTGCCAGCTGGGATGTGCCGCCGTGGCTGCGGGCCTACGCCCTGGGTCTCACCTTTGGGATTGTGGCGTCGCCCTGCAGCACGCCGGTGCTGGCGACGCTGCTGGCCTGGATTTCGACTACGAAGGATCCGGTGTTGGGCAGTGCGCTGCTGCTGGCCTATGCGGTGGGCTATGTAACGCCCCTGGTGCTGGCAGGAACGTTTACGGCGTCGCTGAAACGGCTACTGGATCTACGCCAGTGGTCGAGCTGGGTGACGCCTGCCAGCGGCGCGCTGCTGCTGGGGTTTGGGGTATTTTCACTGCTGTCTCGGCTGCTGCCAGCGTCGCTGGTGTAGCAGCCGAGACCGGGTATTGGTCTGTTGTGAGGAAAGTATGGCTCCGTCTAATGCTCCGCCACCGACGATCTGGGAGGGGGTGCGCGTCTATTTTCGTCGAGACCTGCTGCCGCTGCTGGCGGATCTGCGGCTGGCGATTGTGCTGCTACTTGCGATCGCAGCGTTTAGCATCAGCGGCACCGTCATCGAGCAGGGCCAAACCCTGGAGTTTTACCAGACCAACTACCCCGAAGACCCGGCGCTGTTTGGGTTTTTGAGCTGGAAGGTGATTTTGATCAGCGGCCTCGACCACGTGTACCGCACCTGGTGGTTTTTGGCCCTGCTGATCGTGTTTGGGGCCAGCCTGGTGGCCTGCACCTTTACCCGCCAGTTCCCCGCCCTGGGGGCCGCCCAAAAGTGGAAATACTACACCCAGCCCCGCCAGTTTCAAAAGCTGGCCCTCAGCGCCGAACTCACCGACACCGACCTACAAACCCTGGCCGCGGGGCTGGCTCAACAGCGCTACCGCGTCTTTCAGACAGGGAACCAGGTTTATGGGCGCAAGGGCATCGTGGGTCGCATCGGCCCGATCGTGGTGCACGCCAGCATGATTCTCATCCTGCTGGGAGCCATTCTGGGAGCCATGACCGGCTTCTTTGCCCAGGAAATCGTGCCCAGCGGAGACACCTTCCAAATTCGCAATATCTTCGATGCGGGCCCCTGGGCCGCCGCCCAAATTCCCAAGGACTGGTCGGTGCGAGTCAACCGCTTTTGGATTGACTATACCCCCGAGGGCAACATCGACCAGTTTTACTCCGATCTGTCGGTGCTCAACCAGGCGGGCGACGAAATCGATCGCAAGACCATCTATGTCAACGAGCCCCTGCGCCACCGGGGCGTCACCCTGTACCAGGCCGACTGGGGCATTGCCGCCGTGCAGGTCAAGCTCAACAACAGCCCGGTGCTGCAACTGCCGATGCAGCAGCTAGAAAACGACGGCCCCAGGTTTTGGGGCACCTGGCTGCCCACCAGGCCCGACATGAGCGAGGGGGTCACCCTGCTGGCCAGCGACCTCCAGGGCTCGGTGCTGATCTACGACAATGCTGGGCAGCTGATCTCCACCGTGCGCCGGGGCATGGTGGCCGAGGTCAACGGCGTGCGGCTATCCCTGGTGGATGTGGTGGGCAGCACCGGCCTCCAGATCAAAGCCGATCCCGGCATTCCCCTGGTATACAGCGGCTTTGGCCTGCTCATGCTGGGGGTAATCATGAGCTATGTGTCGCACTCCCAGGTGTGGGCGCTGGCCCAGGGCGATCGGGTGTACGTGGGTGGCCGCACCAACCGCGCCCAGGTCGCCTTTGAGCGCGAACTGCTGGCGCTGCTGGAGACCCTCTCCGCTGAGGCCAATGCCGCCGCCGAGGTCGGTGAGCTGAGCCAGTCCGCCGTCAGCTAATTTGAGTCAGATCGGGGTAGGCCGTCAGCATCTGATCGTAGCTGAGGCTATCGCTGGTCGCCTGGGGGGCCCACAGCAGTTCATACACCAGCCGGTAGTCGGGGGTAATGCCGCCCAGCCGCCGCAATACCCCCTGGAGGTCAGCCGCAGAATGGATGGGCTGGGCAAGCGGGCGGCAGCGACCCGCCCCCAGAAAACCAGCCTCCAGAAAACCTGTCCCCGGAGGGGATGCCCCCTGCACTGCCAAAATCGCCGCTTCGGGCCCGCCCACCGAACAGCCCCAGGGGAGTAGCCTCGGCGGATAGCAAACCCTGGGCCTGGGCCAGCCGGGCTGTTTCACTGCGTCGCTCCCAGAAAAAGCCCAGACAGCTGAGGGGGAGCATCAGCACGATCAGACAGTGCACCTGGCGGTGGTGAGGACCGGGGCGGAGATGGGGATAGTGCGATCGCAGCCCAGCAGCCATAGCCGTTCTCCTAGCTGAACAGGCCTATCCTAGTATTCAATGATAAGGAACGTATCACCACGAGCTCTAGGGCCGGTTCTGGGGCTAACTTGGGGGCCGACTCTGGGACCGACCCCAGGGCCGCTGCCACACCCAGCCCATCTACCCCCTGGGGCAGATTGAGGCCTGTGGCCTAGGGATGGTGCAATAGACAGTGCAACCCGCAATCCATGGTGGCTATGATTTCCCTTTGGCTTAACTGCAACGCTGCGCCTGGGGCCCTAGCCCAGATTTTCAATGAGCCACTGACCGATCCAGTCGCCATCTTTTTGACTATTCTGGCCATCATGCTCGTGGCCCCCCTTCTGGTAGAGCGGCTGCGGCTGCCCGGCATCATTGGGCTGATCTTGGCCGGAGTCGTCGTCGGCCCCCACGGCCTGGGCATCTTGGGGCGTGACCCCACCATCGTGCTGCTGGGCACCGTAGGCCTACTGTTTCTCATGTTTTTAGGCGGTCTCGAAACCAGCCTCGACGACCTCAAGCGCGACGCCGACAAGCCGATTATTTTTGGTCTGGCCACCTTTATCGTGCCGATGCTGATGGGCACCGGCGCCATGCTGGTTTTAGGCTACGGTTTTTGGGCCTCAGTGCTGGTGGCCTCCTGCCTGGCTTCCCACACCCTGGTGGCCCTGCCGGTGCTCAGCAAACTGGGCATTATGCGCCACCCCGCCTCCATCGCCACCCTGGGCGGCACGCTGATTACCAACGTCCTGGCCCTGCTGGTGCTGGCCGTGGTGGTCAAAGCCGACCAGGGCGATCTCACCCTGAGCTTCTGGCTCTTTTTAATTCCCGCTCTGGCCGTCTACACCTTTGCGGTGCTGTGGGGAGTGCCCAAGCTGGGGCGCTGGTTCTTCAAAAAATTTGGCCACGACGAAGGAGCCGAGTTTACCTTTGTGCTGGCCACCCTGTTTGTGGTGTCATACCTGGCCAGCCTGATCGAAATTGAGCCCATTGTGGGAGCCTTTTTAGCCGGGGTGGCCATCACCCAAATCATCCCCCGCCTCAGCCCGCTGATGAACCGCATTCAGTTCATTGGCAACACCTTATTTGTGCCCATCTTCTTGATTTCCGTGGGCATGCTGGTCGATCCCCTGATTCTGCTGCGCGAGCCCCAGGGGCTGCTGATTGCCGCCGTGATTGTGTTGATCGAGCTGGCCAGCAAATTTTTGGCGGCCTGGGGCCCGGCGCGCTGGTTTAAGTGGAGCTTCCCCAGCGCCATGGTGATGTTTGGCCTGTCCATGGCCCAGGCCGCGTCTACCCTGGCAGCCATCACCATCGCCTTTGACATCGGCCTGGTCGATGAGTTGGTGGTCAACGCGATCATCGCCATGATCTTAGTCAGCTGCGTGCTGTCGCCCTGGGTAGTGGCCCGCTGGGGCAGCAAGCTCCAGCAGGAATCTGCAGAGCCCAGCCCGGTCGCCCAGACAGAGACCGCCAGCCTGACCCTGCCCGCCCTGGGCAAACGGGTGCTGATTCCGGTGGCCAACCCCAACACCGAAGACAACCTGCTCCAGCTGGCCATCATTTTGACCCAGCGCGCCCAGGGCACCCTGCTGCCCCTGCACGTGCTGCCCGACCGCAACCAGCCCATCGCCGAGGCCGATAAACTGCGCCAAACCCGTCTACTCGACACCGCCGAAACCATCGCCCACGCCGCCACCCTGCCAGTGGAAACCATTGGCCGCATCGATGACTCCGTGGCCTGGGGCATTTTGCGCACCATTCAAGAGCGCAACGCCGACCTGCTGATCTGCGGCTGGAAGGGGTTTTCGACCTACCGAGAGAATTTCTTCGGCAGCGTCATCGACACCATTGTGCGGTCGGCCACCATTCCAGTGCTGATCAGTCGCTTTCCCCAGCCCATCGAAAACACCGAGCAAGTCCTATTCGCCATTACCGACCGCCATGCCCTGGGGCAGATCAAAAGCACCCTGGCCATCGCCCACTGCCTGGCGGAGGAGCTCAAAGCACCGCTCCAGGTGGTGCAAATTACCATCGGCTCAGCCCACGATCGCCAGCTCACCACCCTGCTACAAGAGCAAGAGATCGCCATCAAACCGATCCAGGGCAATGCGGTGAAGCGCGTCTCAGAGGCGGTCCAGCCCAACACCCTGCTGGTGTTGCTGGCCAGCTCCCCCAGCGTTGGCCAGTCGGCCCTCGGTCGCGAACCTGAAGCCCTCACCCGCGCCAATTGGGACACCAACATGATCGTGGTCCATTTCCCGGCCAGCCCCAACCGGCCCTAGGGTGATGTTTCCACGCCCTAGGGCCGACTGCCCAGGTAGTTGAGAATCCCCTGGGCAATGGCCTGGCCCATCTGAGCCTGCCAGCGGGGGTCGCGCAGCTTAGGCGCATCGATTGCCCCAGTGACAAAGCCAATTTCAATCAGCGCGGCCGGCATAGCCGTGCGGCGCAGCACTAAAAATCGGGCTTCGCGCACGCCCCGATCGTTCATGGCCATGGTGCCCAGCACCTGGTTTTGCAGCGCGGTGGCCAGCACTCGCCCCGCCTCTGAGTAGTAGTAGGTCTCAAGGCCATTTACCTCGGGGCGCTGCATGTTGACCGCATTGGCGTGGATGCTGACGAAGACCGTCGCCCGGGCGGTGGTAGCCAGATCGGCCCGAGGCTGAAGATCGACGGTCTGGTCGCTCTGGCGGGTCATTTGCACGGCAATGCCCTGGGCCCGCAGGGCGGCGGCGGTGTGCTGGGCCACCGCCAGCACCACTCCCTTTTCTTGCAGGCCGCCAATGCCCACGGCACCGGGGTCAACTCCGCCATGGCCGGGGTCCAGCATGACCAGGACCTGGCTGCGGCGGGCCGGGCTGGGGGCGGGCTGGGCAGCGGGGGCGCTCGATTGGGCAACTGGGGGCGGTGGCGCTGGGTTGATGACCGGCAACACCACCGTGGTGGGTGGGGCAGCGATTTGGCTGGGGGCGACGCCAATCGGGGTCACCCAAATGCCGCCGCTGGCCAGGGGGGTAATTTGCCAGTCGGGGCTGTGGCCCTCCAGGGTGAGGGTAATGCGCAGGGCCGGGGGGGCGGTGGCGAACTGGGTCAAGCTCCAGCGGTGAACGCCGTAGCGGCCCTGGGGCAGGGCTTCGGGAGCCAAGCCGGGGGCAATGGCCGCATCCAGCAGGTCGATCACCAGCTGGCGAGTTTGGTTGGCATCGCGGGTGCGGTACACCTGGATCTGGGGGGCCGCCCCGACGGTGGGAATGAAAAACCCCTGGGCAGTGGCCTGCACCCCGCGCAGCATAGTGGCGGGCGATCGCACCGCGATCCGGGTGTCTAGGTCACGGCTGGTTTGGTCGCGGCTGGGCTGGTTGCGGTTAATTTGGTTGCGGTTAATCAGGGGCGGCAGCGGTCCATCGTTCACCGCTACCAGGGGCCGCTCCACCGCCTTAGAAAAGTCTGGAATGGAAAGGGCGCTGTCATCGGGGGCAGCCTGGGCCGCACCGGGCAGCTGTACCACCCACTGCTGGCTGGTTAGCCCCCACACCTTGACCTGGCGGGGGTCGAGGTCGTAACCGGGACTGATCTCCAGCACCATGCGAGTGGTTTGGGCATCGGCCTGGGTGACCCGCACGGCCTTGACGTAACCCCCGACGAACTGGTCGCCCAGGGACTCCTCGGTCAAAATGCCGGGCAGATCGATCACCAACCGCTGGGGGTTGGTGAGCAAACTGACCTGGGGCTGCACCCCACCCTCGGTGGTGAACAGCAGACGGTTTTGGCCGGTATCAAACTCCCAGGTTTGCAGGCGTGCGGTGGCCTTGGCCGGGAGGCTGCCAAACAGACAGACCCCAGCCACCCCAACGACCCCGGTAAATAGCTGTTTTAGCCGCAATTGAGCGGATCCCCCACGCGCCACAAAACTCAGTCCGGCATCCTAGCTCAACGAGTTTTTAGCCTGTGCTTTACAGGCTGAAAACTTGGCCATTAGAGCAGAAAACTGCCTCTTAGCCCAGGATTAGGCGGCTGAATCGGCTTAAATATTAGCTCACTCTTAGCAAAGCAAAGCTCTCACTGTGGAGCTTGGGTAAATCTTTGGCAAGGCTCGGGGCTGGGCGGCCACACTGGCCGTCTCAGTCGGTACTATGACCCCAGGGTCTGGGGTGGGGGAATGATGCCTCTAGGCTGGGCTCCTGTACCAGGACCTCTCTTTAGTCGCCTAGTGCAGCATCAACAACATCAACAATAGAAATTGGAGTTTTCGTAGGTTGTGTGAAACGCAGTGAAACCCAACGACAGAGCTAGTTTTATTGGGTTTTGCTATCGCGCCACCTACCCTACAAATTTAGGCTTGACAGACCACTAGACTGTCTTTTGCCCCGCGAATGTCTGCCCACTGTCTACCGATCATTCCAGGTGAGATCTTGCCATGCCCTCTGTTTGGTTTACTCGCTGGCCCCGGAGAACTGCTCTGTGGCTGGGCTGTCTGGCTTTTTTGGTGGCCTGCGCCACCGGGGCCAGGTTGCCCAGCGCTGAGCCCGGGCAACCCGGCTTTGAAGCCACAACGGTGAGCGCCGATACGATAGTGCTATCGGTGTACCAGGGCCGGGTGAGCCATGCCCGGCAGGAACCCTACCGCCCTGAGCCCCAGGACAAACTGGAGCAGTCGGGGGATGACACCTGGGTGATGCGCCGGGGGCAGCCGATTGGCACCCTGGTAGGCCCCAACCAGGATATTCTCTACGGCTTTGATCGCTACGAGGACACGACCTTTCGCGAGGCCTGGGCCCAGCCCCGCAGCTACCGCATCCAATCGGCGGACGACCCCAACTACGGGCAGCCGGTGGCCCCAACGGCGGTGCATCGCAAGAGCAAGCCGGTGGATACGGCCCAAGTTGGCCGCAACGAGCGGCGCTGGCCAATGTACCACCGCTTTTATTTGAGCTTGCCCACGCCCCTGAGCCCTGGGCAAACCTACCAGATTCAGGTGGCCGGGCAGGAGGGGGCGGCGGTGGCGCTGGTTTACGAGCCCGACCGCTTGGTGAGTGAGGCGGTGCATGTCTCGGCCGTGGGGTTTCGGCCCGACGACCCGGTAAAAGTGGGCTTTTTGTCGACCTGGATGGGTACGGGTGGCGGGCTGAACTACCCGGAGGGTCTGGGGTTTCAGGTGATTGATGAGGCCACAGATACCGTGGCGTTGAGGGGGCAAGCCGAGCGCCGCTACCGCAGCGGCGAGGCGGAGGATGCCCGCGATCGCACCTATACCCTCACCGAGGTCGATCAGCTCGACTTTAGCGACCTCACCGCACCGGGCACCTACCGACTCTGTGTCGATACTGTGGGCTGTTCTCGGTCGTTTTTGGTGGGCGACGAGGCCTGGCAGCAGGCCTTTACCGTGGCGGCGCGGGGGTTTTACCACCAGCGCAGCGGCATTGCCCTTGGCCCTCCCTATACCGATATTGAGCGCCCCCGCCCCTTTCACCCCGACGATGGGGTTGAAGTCTACCACTCCACCACGGGGCTATTAAACACCCTCAATGGCCTCAACGCCCAGGGCGACGACCCCGACAACTTCACCAACCTGGTGCGGGGCAAAACCGATCAGCGGGTCGCCAACGCCTGGGGCGGCTACTTCGACGCTGGTGACTGGGACCGCCGCATTCAGCATCTGGATGTGGCCCACTGGCTGCTGGAGCTGCTGGAGCTCTTTCCCCAGCCCCTGGGCAATCTCGCTCTAAATATTCCTGAGTCGAGTAACGATCGGCCCGACCTGCTCGACGAGGCGCTGTGGGGCATCGATCTCTATCGCCGTATGCAAACCCCCGAGGGCGGCATTCGCGGCGGCATTGAGTCAACCGCCCACCCCCGCCGCGGCGAGACCAGCTGGCAGGAGTCGCTCACCGTATTGGCCTACGCCCCCGACCCCTGGAGCAGCTACATCTACGCCGGGGCCGCCGCCCGCGCCGCCCAGGCGCTGGCCACCTACGCCGCCGACCAGGCCCCCACCTACCGCGACAGCGCCCTGGCCGCCATGGCCTGGGCCGAGGATCGCCATCAGCAGGGCATTGAGGCCGTTGACTGGGCCCAGCAGCGGATCGAGGCCGACCGGGCCCTGGCCGCCCTCAGCCTCTACCGACTGACCCGCGATCGCACCTGGCACGACCGCTTTGCCACCGCCTACCGGGCCATCCCCGCCGCCGCCAAAGACGACTATCGGGTGCTGCCACCGCTGCGCGAAGTCGCCTTTCTCTATAGCCAGCTCCCCGCCGACCAGGCCGATCCAGCCCTCCAGGCCGAGCTCCAGGGGCGGCTGCTAGCCGAGGCCGACGCCGCCATCGGCACTGGCCAAACCACCGCCTTCGGCTGGACCAAGATCCACCCCTCTACCCCCGTCGGCTGGGGCGACGGGCTCGGAGCCCCCAAGGTGCGCACCCTGCTGCGAGCCCACGCCCTCACCGGCCAAGATCGCTACCTCGACGCCGCCCTGCTGGGCACCCAGTTTGCCGTCGGCGCCAACCCCGACAACATGACCTACACCACCGGGCTCGGCCACACCTCGCCCCAAAATCCCCTGATCAGCGATCAGCGCATTACCGGCGATGTCCTGCCCGGCATCACCCTCTACGGCCCCATCGACACCGGCTTTTACGGCTCAGACTGGTTCTTCGACGTGCTCGAATCGGTAGCCATTCCCCCCGCCCGCCAGTGGCCCTCCGTAGAGACCTACTTTGACATCTACTACGTGCCCAACATCAACGAGTTCACCGTCATGCAGAGCATGGGCGACGCCGCCTACGCCTGGGGCTACCTGGCCGGGCGCGCCGCCCAAAACTGAGCCCGCCCCAAACCCAGTACAGCTAAACGGCAACCGGGTGTCTGGGGAGCTGCACTAGTGAGCTCCCCAGACACCCGGTTTGATCGCCATCATCGCCTGGGTCAGGACATCCCAAAACCTTCGAACTTTCAAACGTTCTTAAAAGGAGTTGTCTTAGCCAGACTGGCTACAGCTACGGCACCCCCTAGAAGAACGACGGCTGGTGGCGAATCAGGCTGAGGAACTCCTCGCGGGTCTTAGAGTCCTCCTGGAAAACCCCCAGCATGGCGCTCGTCACCGTCCAAGAGCCGGGCTTTTGCACCCCGCGCATGACCATGCACATGTGGCTGGCTTCCACCACCACCGCCACCCCTTTGGGATCAAGAATTTCCTGCACCGCCTCGGCAATCTGGCGGTTGAGCCGCTCCTGCACCTGCAACCGGCGCGAGTACATCTCCACAATGCGGGCCAGCTTGCTTAGCCCCACCACCCGCTGGTTGGGAATGTAGGCCACGTGGGCGCGCCCCATAAAGGGCAGCATGTGGTGCTCACAGAGACTAAACAGGTTAATGTCGCGCACCAGCACCATCTCGTTGTGGCCCTCATCGAAGATGGCCCCATTGACCAACTCCTCCAACGACTGCTGGTAGCCGCTGGTGAGAAAACGCATCGCCTCGGCCACGCGCTTAGGAGTCTTCAGCAGCCCTTCCCGCTCAGGGTCTTCGCCCACCGACAGCAGCATGGTGCGCACAGCGTCGCTCATGTCTTCAAAGCTGGTTTCCGGAATCGGATACTGATCGGCCTCTTCTCGGTAGCTGTGGGTGCGATCGGGCCGGATGGTGGACTGGGCAATTTTGGGGCCGTTGCCGTTGGCACCAGCTTTGTCGTTCAGGCTGTTTGAGGATGCGATAGTCATGGGATCTTTAAACACTCCAGAGGTTCAACAAAAGTAGGGCCACTCGCTGAGTTGGCCCAGCGCAACAGGGTAAAAAACTCGTCAAAGGGCACCGCCAGCGGGCATCAACGTCAGGTCTTCGATGACCGCGCCAGGGGGCAGCAAAATCGTGTGCAAAATCGTTTGGGCCACCACCGCCGGGCTCAGCATGGCGGTGCGGTCAAAATCGGCCTGCACCGTGTCGGTATCCCAGATGGGGGTATTGACCGCCCCCGGCGACACCGTCACCACCCGAATGCCGTGGGCTCGCTCCTCCACAGCCAGCACCCGCGACAGCGCCACAATGGCCGCCTTGCTGACGGTGTACGCCCCCCAGTCGGGAAAGGCAGACCTGGCCGCCACGGACGCCACATTGACAATGGTGCCGCCGCCGCTGGCCCGCAGCACCGGCACCACCGCCTGCAAACACTGGAACACGCTGGTGACGTTTAGGTCCATCACCCGCTGCCAGTCAGCCAGGGGCATCGTGGCCAGCGCCCCGGTGTAGCCCATGCCGGCGTTGTTAACCACAGCGCTGAGCGGGCCAAAATCGTCTAGCACCGCCGCCAGCTGCTCCCCCAACCCTTGCATCTGGGCCAGGTCAACGGCGTAGGCCTTCACCGTCACGCCGTGGGTCATCAGCTCCTCCTGCACAGGCTTCAGCGTCTCCAGGGAGCGGCTGATCAGCGCCACATCGTAGCCCGCCTGGGCCAGGGCCTGGGCCGTAGCTTTGCCGATACCGCGACTAGCCCCTGTCACCAGGGCGCGGCGCGGCAGCTCGGAAGATAAAGGATTTTGCAAGGATAGGTACCAATTAACAAAAAACGCCGGGCAGCCATCTACAGGGAAATAGACAGAGGAATTAGCGCCACTGGCGAGTAGCCCTGGCAGGGCAGTTTCCCTATGTTAACAAATGTAAACAGCTTGTTAACAAACTCTCACCCAATTCCCAAAGCACCTGAACGAGCCAGGCTAGCGCCAAAGCCAGCGGCAAAAACAGACGGATCATGCACCAATCAACAGTCAGTCCACCCCAGTGGGCCACCAAACCGTCGCCGCTAGGAGCCACCGCGCCCCTGTCCCCTAGGCCGCTTCGGCAAACACCCCAATGTGGCGATATTTTTGGTAGCGCAGCTGCTGTAGCGCCGCCGGGGCCAGCTGCGATAGCTCGGCCAGCTGCGTGATGAGGGCCTGCTTGAGGGTCTCTGCGGCTCGAATCGGGCTGGTGTGGGCTCCCCCCACGGGCTCAGGCAGCAGCTCATCTAAAATGCCCAGCTGCTTGAGATCCCAGGAGGTAATTTTGAGGGCTTCGGCGGCTTCCCCGGCGCGGGCGGCGTCCTTCCAGAGGATGGCGGCGCAGGCTTCGGGGCTGGCCACGGTGTACACCGAGTGCTCAAACATCATCAGGCGGTCGCCCACCCCAATGCCCAGGGCACCGCCGGAGCCCCCCTCGCCAATGATGGTGCAGACAATTGGCACCGACAGACCAAACATCTCCCGCAGGTTGTAGGCGATCGCTTCGCCCTGGCCCATCTCCTCGGCTTCAAAGCCTGGATAGGCCCCTGGGGTATCGATGAAGGTAATGATCGGCATGGCAAAGTGATCGGCGTGGCGCATTAGCCGCATGGCTTTGCGGTAGCCACCGGGGGAGGCCATGCCGAAGTTGCGCACCACATTGTCCTTGGTGTCGCGCCCTTTTTGGTGGCCCAAGATGACCACGGGCTGACCGTCTAGACGGGCGACGCCGCCGACTAGGGCCGGGTCGTCTTTGCCCGAACCGCGATCGCCGTGGAGCTCGACCCATTCATCGGTGATGGCCTGAATGTAGTCGAGGGTGCTGGGGCGGCGGGGGTGCCGGGCCACCTGCAACCGCTGGGCCGGGGTCAGGTTGGAGAAGATTTCCTGGCGCAGGTGGGTGGCTCTGGCCTCCAGCTGGCGCAGCTGGGCCGAGACATCGACATCGTTTTCTTCGGCCAGATCGCGAATTTGAGCAATGCGCGCCTCTAGCTCAACCAGGGGTTTTTCAAAGGACAGCAGAATGGACTTGCGCTCGGGTGGGGCCATAGCCAGGGGGTGAATCCAGTAGTGATGGGCAGGGAGCCAGCGGGTAAATCGGGGTGACGACAAGCCAAGAACGCCCCAGTTGCCCAGATAATCCTCGCCCATCCGCATCCTAGGATACCAAGTTGAGGCGCCCCTGCCTAAGGCGAAAACCTCACTCGGCCCGTCGGACATCCCCCCTTAGGAGGGTTCGGCCACCAGGGAGGTGGGGGTGACTTCGAGCAGGGGGCGAAACCCGTGTCGCCGGGAGGCCTGACCGATCATGTCCATTTTTTCGAGGGTGATCTGGTTGCGGCCCCAGGAAAAGTTGGTGTACCACTTCTCAAACTCCAGCAGCATGGCCTCGGCAAAGCAGGCAAACAGCTGGCGAGCGGGGACATCCATGTTGACGATGCTCATGATGCGCCAGTCGATGTCGAGGGAGTGCTCAACAATGCCGCCCTTGAGCACATGGACGCCTTCGTAGCTGAAGTGCTGGTCGAGGTTTTTGGGGTAGCCGCCGTCGATCATCAGGCAGGGACGCTTGAGGGTGTTGGGGTCAACGGCGACTCCCTTGGCCATGCTGGCCACCCAAACGACGATGTCGGCTTGGGGTAGGGCCAGGTCTAGGTCGGTGGGAATGCCGCAGCCGAGCTCTTCTTGCAGTCGTTGCAGGCGCTCCTGGTTGCGGGCAATCAGGAGCAGCTCTTTGATGTCGGTGCGGGCGGTGAGCCAGCGGCAGACGGCGCTGCCGATGTCGCCGGTGGCGCCACAGACGGCTACGGTGGCATCGGAGAGGTTGATGCCGAGCTGGGCGGAGGCGGCTACCACCTGCTGGCAAATGATGTAGGCGGTGTGGGTGTTGCCGGTGGTAAACCGCTCAAACTCAAGGGTGACGTTGCGCACCTGCTGAATTTGGTTGAGGTTGAAGTTTTCAAAAATGATGGAGGAGAACCCGCCCAGGGCGGTGATGTCGATGCCATGCTTTTGGGCGTGGGCCATGGCGTTGATGATTTTGCGGGTGGCGGCTTTGATGCGTTTGGCCGCCAGCATTTCGGGGAGGAAGCAGGATTCGACGTAGCGGCCTTCGATCTGCTGACCGGTGGCGCTGGTTACTTTGATGGTGTCTACAATCTGGGGCGGAGCGCTGCACCAAAAGTCGAGGCCCTGATCGGCATATTCTGGGTAGCCCAGGTCTCGGGCAACGAGCTGGGCGTGATCGAGGCTGGTTAAATGTCCAATTAGGCCAAACATTGCGGATCTAGGTTACTGGGTATAGTGCGCCAGGGAATTTGGTGCAGGTTGACAATTTACCTACGATAAACCGCCCAGTGCTGGATTGAATAGAGCACTGGGCAGCAGCGGGGGTGGGATGGAGGCGGGGTGCGATCGCACCCCGCCCGCGCGGGGGAACTAGACAGCCGCCAGCCCCTGGGCCGACAGCTTCATCACCTCACGGCTGGAGAAACCAATATTGCCCAGAGCTTCGCCGTAGGTGATCATAAAGTCTTCCACCAGGGCTTCTTTTTCCATACCCAGCACCTCGGCGTCGGCGGCGACTTCGTTGAGCATGGCCCAGACGATCGGCAGGTTTTGGCGGTTGGCTTCCTCCAGCTCGGCCTTGGCCGTCTCGAAGTTGGCCTTGAGCCATTCTTCCCCAAAGTTGAGGTGGCTGTACTCGTCTTTGACCACGCCCTCGGTCACCTTGCGGGCAAAGTCATCGGCCACCGGAATGTAGATGTTGTAGGCCGAGATCGCAAAGGTCTCGATAATCAGCGACTGGATCAGCAGACAGGTGACAATTTTGCCCTCCGCCCAGGCCCGCTGAAAGTTTTCGTGCAGCTTAGCGAAAAACTTGGCGGCAAAGTCCATGTCGGGGGTGACAGACAGGTTTTTTCCGCAGGCCTGAAAGCCTTTCATGTGGCGGCTTTCCATTTTGGCCAGACGCAGCAGATCCGCCTTGGAGTCGGGCAGAGACTCGGCCAGCTTGCAGTAGTTGTCGTAGGCTTCTTGCTCGCCTTCAATCACGATGGCATTGATGCGGCTGTAGGCATCTTTGTACTGCTCTGACTGGTAGTCAAAGGTCGAAGTCGTCTCAAGCTGTTGCATGGCCGTGGGTTCCTGCTGGGTAGCGGATAAATGTCTAAATATTAATCGCAATAATACTATGCCAAAGTCAACGGGCTGTGGGGTCGCCCGGGGGACGCAAATTAGCCTGCATTGACCTACAACCTAGGCTTGCTGGCGGCGAAACGACAAGCCCTATAGAAAAAAAAGAGCCCTATCATTTTGACCATAAGCATTGCTAATGAATAAATGGGGGCATAACGCCCCAACTCTCTGCGGATAACCGACAGTTCAGGGGAGTTTTGCCGGTTTTTAGCCCCTGGGCGCGGCACCAATCATTGCTTTGCACCCGCTGCCAATGGCCCGCTGCCGACCTATGACCACCGGCGGACAAAAACAATTGGCACAGCCCATTTCTCAAAATCACCGGCACCACGATGGCATTTTGAACCGCCAAAGGACGAGTATTTTTTAATGCCCCACTGCCCTAGAAAGTTCCCCGCCAAACCCCAAAATTGGTGCTCATCCAGGGCCGCTAAAACCCTGGCATGCCGGGCAGCCCCGGGCGCCAGAAGGGCAGCGCCGAGAGGGGCGCAGGCACCATATCGCCGCGAAAGTCGAGCAGCTGCACCAGCACCAGGTAGCCCACCGCCAGCAGCAGAGAAATAACGCCGGTGACAATGGCAACCAGTTTAGAGCGATCCATAGCAGCCTCTCAGGGGTAGTATCACAGGGTTGGGTGGGCCGGGTGGGCACGAGGGCTCGATTCCCCAGGGGCAGGGCCAGTGCTCGCCAGGTGCTCCCCAGGATGCCCTCAGGAGCATGGAGTGGGTACCCTAAACGGAGCGAGGCTGGAGTTGACCGGCAGGTTGGCCCACGGCTTATACGGTTCTATCACGGTTTTTTGTCTATCACGGTTTTTTAGATCGCAGTTTTTTGCATCACGGTTTCTAGGATCGTGGTTTCTTAGATCACAGTTCTACGGGCAGGGTTCTATGGGCGCTGAATTGTCACAGGATGGGCTACCCGCCCCCCGGGCGGCGGCAGTTGTGCAGACCGAGGGGCTGAGCAAGGCCTACCGCACCGGGTTTTGGCTCAACCAGCGGGTGACCTCTCTGAGCAACTGTTCGCTCACCGTGCACCAGGGGGAGACCTTTGGCCTGCTGGGCCCCAACGGGGCGGGCAAGACCACGCTGCTGAAAATTTTGCTGGGCATCATTCGCCCCACGGCGGGGTCGGCCACGCTGCTGGGCCACGCCCTGGGCGATAGCGCCGTTAAGCAGCGCATCGGCTATCTGCCGGAAAATGCCTATTTTTACGATTTTTTGACCGGCTGGGAATTTTTGCAGTACACCGCCGGGCTGTTTGGCCTGTCGCGGGCGGCCCAGCAGCGACGGATTGGGGAACTGCTGGATTTGGTGGGGCTGCCGGTGGCGACGGCGAAGAAAAAGCAGCTGCGCCAGTACTCCAAGGGGATGCTCCAGCGGGTGGGCATGGCCCAGGCGCTGATCAATGACCCCGATGTGGTGTTTCTCGATGAGCCGATGTCGGGGCTGGACCCCACCGGGCGGTTTCAGGTGCGGGAAATTATTTTGGCCCTGAAGCGGGAGGGCAAGACGATTTTTTTCAACAGCCACATTTTGTCGGATGTGGAGGTGATCTGCGATCGCATCGCCATTCTCGACCAGGGTGAGCTGATTGCCAACGGCAGCCTCGACCAGCTGCTGGGCACCGCCGACCGGTACCTGGTCAAGGGCCGGGGGGGCCGTCTGGCCGAGCTCGAGCCCTGGCTGGAGCAGCTCACCGTGCAGGGCGACCTCTGGCACGGCCAGGTCAAGGGCGACCCCTACGCGTTTGCCAAGCAAATCCCCGCCGCCGGGGGCCATCTGATCGCGCTGCAACAGACTCGCCCCACCCTGGAGGAGTTTTTTATCGCCCAGATTCGTCAGCGCCGCAGCGCCTAGATCGCCGCGCCTAGATCGTGGCCACCACCGCCGAGCGCCCCGGCAGGTGCAGCTTTTCGCCCTCCCAGCTGGCCTCGCCGTAGGTAAAGACGGTGGCCGGGCCAGGGCCAGCAGCAGCCCCTAGCCCCAGGGCAGCGGTGGAAAGGGTGAGGGGAGCGGTGCCGGTGTTAAGTGCGATCGCAACCCGCTCGTCCCCCAGGGTGCGGCTCAACACATAGCCATCGCCCTCGGCGTGCAGCACCGCGTAGGCCCCCGTGCGCAGGGCCGGGTAGCGGTGGCGCAGGGCAATCAGCTGGCGGTGCACCGCCAGCAAACCCTGGTGCCAGGCCGTCTCGGGCGGAAAGGTGCGGCGGCAGTCGGGGTCAAGCTCGCCCGGCAGGCCCACCTCATCGCCGTAGTAGATGCTCGGCGCCCCGGGAAAGGTGAACAGCAGCAGCGTAGCCAGCACCAGGCTGGCCTCGTCTTCGCCCACCACCGACAGCACCCGCGCCACGTCGTGGCTGGAGAGCAGGTTGAGCTGGGCCAGCTGAATCTCCCACGGGTACAGCGTCAGCAGGTGCTGCATCTGCTCGGCGTAGCCCGCCGCATCCAGGGCCGGATAGGGGTAGTAGGGGGGGAGTTCGACCAGATCCATGCGGATGCGATCGCGGCCCACAAACGCCAGCGTGGGCCCCGTAAACAAATAGTTCATCACCCCGTCAAACTGGGTGCCGTCCAGCCACTGGGTGGCGTCGGTCCACACCTCGCCCACAATGTAGGTCTCGGGGTTGATCGCCTTGGTGCGATCGCGAAACTCCTGCCAAAACCCCTCGGCGGTCACCTCGTAGGGCACATCCAGCCGCCAGCCGTCGATACCCTGGCGCACCCAGTACTCCCCCACCCGCATGATGTACTCCCGCACCGCCGGGTTGTCGTGGTTAAAGGTGGGCAGGGCGCGGTTATCGACCCAGCTGTGGTAGTTGGCCGGCAGCGCCCCGTCGTAGGCCGACAGGGGCCAGCCATCCACCCGAAACCAGTCCAGCCAGGGAGAATGGGGGCCATTCTCCAAAATATCGTTAAAAAAGAAAAAGCCCCGGCTGGCGTGGTTAAACACCCCGTCGAGCACCACCTTGATCTCCCTGGCGTGGGCCACCTCCAGCAGGTCAAAAAACGCCCGGTTGCCCCCCAACAGCGGATCCACCTGGTAATAGTCGTGGGTATGGTAGCGGTGGTTGCAGGCCGACTGAAAAATTGGCGTCAGGTAGAGCGCCGTCACCCCCAAATCCGCCAAATAGTCGAGGTTTTCCGCCACCCCCCACAGGTCGCCACCCTTGTAGCCCGACGGAGTCGGCGGCGACCCCCAGGGCTCTAGCGCCACGGCCATGGCTGGATCATCTAGATGCTGCTGGGTACGGGCAAACCGGTCGGGAAAGATCTGGTAGAAGACCGCGTGCTTCACCCAGTCCGGGGTTTGAAAAGCCATGAAGATTGTGCCTCGGGTTGCTACCGATAGGCTACCGTCATCTGTCCAGGCTGGCCAGGGCCCTTAGGTCTCCACCGCGTGAGTACAGACCCCCACATAGCAGCCAGTGGCATGCCGCCCCAGCAAATACAGAGTCACATTCCCCTCGCCCACCCGATAGGTGTGCAAATCCTCCAGGTGGGTGTCGAGCACATCGCGCAGGTTGGCAAATTTTTGCGCCAGGTGTCCCCCCTGCTCGCTCGCCCAGTAGGGGTTGTGAAGCACAGGCCGAAAAAACGCCGCCGCCGGCAAAATCGTCAGCTGCTCAGCCCCCGCCCTCAGCTTTTCGCCCACCGCCTCAGGGCTCGGCATCGGGTCGGCATAGATGACCAGGGAGAGCAGAGCATCGGTCTCGCTCGGGTACCACAGACCGCCCAGCGCTCCCTCCAGCGCCGACAGGCAAATCCCCAACTCGTAATGTTCAGGCTCAAGATCCATCGTCAGGCAAGTAATAGCGGCTTGAGAACGCTCCTGATGGCAGCTCCGTCACGGTCAATCCCTAGGGTCGTAGGGAAGGCTGCACTGGGTCAGGGCAACCCATGCCCATCGCCAGCAATACCACCAATCTGCACCAGCTGGATCGGCATTATCAACATCGCTGCGCAGAGAGCAATCGTTCTTTAGAATACTTAATGACATTACCTATGACATAACGGAAACCACCCCACCCGGCAGTTTCCCACGTCTCCCGATTCTCCCCACTATCTCCCAATTCAAAACCCAAACTCCAAACTCCCCTATCCTCCCCCTACCTCCCCCATCCTCCCTATCTCGTCCACTCCCCCACTCCTCCACTCCCCACTCTCCCCCATGCCCACCCTCGTCTGGTTTCGCAACGACCTCCGCCTCCACGACCACCAGCCCCTCGACGAGGCGCTGCGGGCCGGACAGCCCATCCTGCCCCTCTACTGCTTCGATCCCCGGCACTTTGGCCAGACCGCCTTTGGATTCCCCAAAACCGGGGCCTATCGGGCCCAGTTTTTGCTGGAGAGCGTGGCCGATTTGCGCCGGTCACTCCAGGCCCTGGGCAGCGACCTGGTGGTGCGGCTGGGCAAACCAGAGCAGGTGATTCCAGAGCTGGTCAAGAGCCACAACATCAAGGCCGTCTACTGGCATGAAGAAGTCACCGCCGAGGAATTGCAGGTCGAGCAAGGGGTAGAGGCCCAGCTAGCCGCCCTGGGCTGCGCAACGGAGGTGTACTGGGGGGCCACCCTCTACCACCCCGACAACCTGCCCTTTGCCATTCGCCGTGTGCCCGAGTTGTTTACCCAGTTTCGCAAGCAGGTGGAGCAGCACAGCACTGTGGATGTGGCCCTGCCTACGCCCAAGCAATTGCCGCCCCTGCCGCCGGTCGAGCCCGGCCCCCTGCCCGCGCTGACAGAGTTGGGTGCAGACCTAGAGGCCCCCACCCCAGACAGCCGCGCCGTGCTGACCTTTGTGGGGGGCGAGACCGCGGGTCTGGCCCGCCTGCGTCACTACGTCTGGGAGGCCGACTGCCTCAAAACCTACAAACAAACCCGCAACGGCATGGTGGGGGCCGACTATTCGTCTAAGCTGTCGGCCTGGCTGGCCCTGGGCTGTCTGTCGCCGCGCCGGGTATACGAGACAGTGCAGGCCTACGAAGCGGAGCGCATTCGCAACGACTCCACCTACTGGCTGATCTTTGAGCTGCTGTGGCGCGACTACTTTCGCCTGATCTGCGCCAAGCACGGTGATCGGGTGTTTTACCCCTCGGGTCTCCGGGGTTTACTGCTCGACTGGAAGCAAGACTGGGCCCGCTTCGACGCCTGGAGAACAGGCCGGACCGGCTTTCCGCTGGTGGATGCCAATATGCGGGAGCTGGCCCGCTCTGGGTTTATGTCCAACCGGGGGCGGCAGAATGTGGCCAGCTTTTTGACCAAAAATTTGGGTATCGACTGGCGCATGGGGGCCGAGTGGTTTGAGTCGCTGCTGGTGGACTACGACCCTTGCAGCAACTACGGCAACTGGAACTACACCGCCGGGGTGGGCAATGATGCTCGGGGCTTTCGCTACTTCAACATCCCCAAGCAGTCAAAGGACTACGACCCCGAGGGCATCTACGTCAAACATTGGCTGCCAGAGCTGGGGCAAATTCCGGCGGCTAAGGTGCACGCGCCCTGGCGGCTAGAGCCTGTGGAGCAAAAGCGCTTTGGGGTGCGCATCGGGGTTGACTACCCGCGCCCAGTGGTAGATTTGCAGAAGTCGGTGGAGGCCAATGAAAAGATCTACCAGGCGGCCCGAGAAATTCGCTAAGAATTTCACTGTTCAAGATATTGACAGCTGGGGGCGTTCACAGTTGCTCCACACCAGGCTGTCACCAATGCCCTGTTGGCGACCTGTGGCGACTTGTGGCGACTTGTGTGTACTGGTGTCTGGCTCTTTACAAGTCGATGGATCGAACCGGTCATAGCCCTGCCCCAGGTCGCTGAGGCGCAATTTCCGTTGATTTACTTAACCGTAGTCTGTGTAACGGCGGCGGCTGGTGAGCTAACATAAGCTTTATGCAGTGTTGGCAATGTCACAGCTTGCTGACCGAGTTGCTCGGGCTTCCCCAAGGATTTTCCTCAAGGGGCTTTTCAGACGGCAAGGCAGCAACCTGGGCAGAGCCGACGCTAACGCATTTTCATAAATCAAACCGTTAAATCAAAACCTTAAATCAAATCGTTGAATCAGCCATTTACTGAATAACCCCAGCTTTGGACGGCTGGGGTTTTTTGTGGCTTTTGTATCTGGGGTTTTGACGGTTTCAATGTATAGCTTTGGCCAGTTCGCTTAGGACAGTTCAATGACCAACCACAAAACTGGGGCAGCGCCCTGGCTTATAGCCATCGCCCACAGACGGCTGTAGAGAATGTCCTAATCCTGATGGCGATGGCTATACAAGCGGCCACAGGTACCGCGACCCCACGGGCCGATGCACCCCCCGCAAACCGGGTCGTCTACCTGGGACCCGGCCGGCCGGCAACGGGGTTGAGGCTAGCCCCCCAGGGCCGCCAAAACCGGCGGCGGGGCAGACCTACACCCTGGCGGCCAGCAGCTGGGCGATTTCAGCGGCGTACTGCTCGGCGTTGAGCCCCACCACCAGGTGCAGTACATCGTCCTGCAATTTCATCATCCCCTGGACTCCCGCCGCCTGGAGTGCGGCTTCATTGACGGCAGCGGGGTCGGTGACCTCCACGCGCAGGCGGGTGAGGGCTACGGGGTCTATGGTGCGCAGGTTGTCGATACCGCCGAGGGCCGTCACCATAGCGGCGGCCTTATCTGCCGCCTTGGGGTCGGGGGGAATTTGGGCCAGGTCGGGGCCGGTTTCGTCTACAAAGCCAGCGGCGGGTGCCTCCACCACGTCGGCTTCGGGGCCAGCGGTTTTCAGGTACTCGGCCATGTCGGTCTTGAGGTTGTCGGACTGGGGGCCGAAGATGGCCTGGGCATTTTGCCCCATTTGCAGCACCCCCGAAGCCCCCAGGGCCTTGAGGCGGGGCACGTTGACCTTGGCCATGTCGTTGACGGTGATGCGCAGGCGGGTGATGCAGGCGTCGAGGTTTTTGATGTTGCTACGCCCGCCGAAGGCCAGTACCAGGGCTTTGGCCATGGCTGCCTGGTCGCCGGTAATGGCGGCGGTAGCGTCATCGACATCGATATCGGCTTCGCGGCCTGGGGTCAGGAGGTTGAAGCGGTGGATGGCGAAGCGAAACACGAAGTAGTAGAGGGCCACAAACAGCGGGGCCAGGGCCGGAATCAGCCAGACCCGGGTGCCCAGACTGTTGAACAGCACGAAGTCGATCAGGCCGTGGGAGAAGGTAAAGCCCATGCGCCCGCCCAGGGTGACAAACAGCCAGTCGGCAAACCCCGCCAGCACGGCGTGGATGGCGAACAGCTGGGGGGCGACAAATAGGAATGAAAATTCAATCGGCTCGGTGATGCCGGTGAGAAACGAGGTCAGGGCGGCGGAGATCATCAGGCCGCCGACCTGCTTGCGGTTTTTGGGGCGGGCGCTGTGCCAAATTGCGATCGCAGCAGCTGGCAGGCCAAACATCTTAAACCAGTAGGCCCCGCCCAAAATGCCCGCCGTGGGGTCGCCGGCAAAGAAACGGGCAATGTCGCCCCGCACCGTCTCGCCGGTAATCGGGTCTTGAAACGAGCCAATTTCAAAGAAAAAGGGCACGTTCCACACGTGGTGCAGGCCGAAGGGAATCAGCAGCCGTTCGATAAAGCCGTAGATCGCCACCGTCAGGGGAATGTTTTCGCCCTCGGCGGCCGCCTGGGCAAAGCTGTTGATGCCAGCCCCCACCGGCGGCCAGATCACGCTCATGACCAGCCCGGTGAAGATCGCCGCAAAGGCGGTGATGATTGGCACAAATCGCTTGCCCGCGAAGAACCCCAGGTAGCGGGGCAGGCTAATGCGAAAGAACCGATTGAACATGTAGGCGGCAATGCAGCCCATGATCAGACCGCCAAATACCCCCGTATCGAGGGTGGGAATGCCCAGCACGGTCTTGGTTTCGAGCCCCAGCCCCAGGGCAACGGTGCCCAGCGTGGCCAAAAACACCATCAGCCCCACCGTGGCGGCCAGGGCCGAGACCCCGTCGTTGCCGGTGTAGCCAATCGCGACGGCAATGGCAAAGATCAGCGGCAGGCTGGCAAAGATGGCGTCCCCAGAGCTTTTCATGATGGCGGCCAGCCACTCCGGCAGCCACCAAAATTTTGGATCGCTGAGCACACCCTGCTCGATCTGCTGCAGCTCAATCAGGCGGGCGCTGCCCAGGCCGAGCAGCAGACCGGCCACCGGCAGCACCGACACCGGCAGCATGAGGGATTTCCCCATTTTTTGCAGCAGCCCGAAGGCGTGGTTCCAGGTTTCTTT